>NZ_JBSGQV010000040.1:0-64841 GCF_053606025.1 Streptomyces sp. NPDC055254
TGTCCGCTCGTGCCGAGGTGCTCGATGACCTCGGCGAGGGTGCAGAGCCGGACGCCGGGCGCGATGGTGCAGCCGCGGGTTGCGAGCAGGGGCCGAACCTCACCGATGGCGCGCGTGATCGTGGAGCGGTCTACGCCGAACCAGCAGGCCAGCACGTCGTGAGTGGCACCGTGACGAAGGTGCACGAGCGTGGCCAGGAGCCGGTCGATGAAGACCAACCGGTGCTTCGCACCTGCGCCAACGGCCCGCTGGCGTGGCCTGGACTCCAGTCTCGCCTGGTGCCGTTCGTGCCATAACGGCCCTACCTCCGCGACGAGTTCGGCGATCACATCGGCCGAGAGCCCTGTGATCCTCCGGTCGCTGATGATCGCTGCACGAGACCCGTTCCCCACCACACCAACATGATCAGGGACCACGATCCAGCGCCGTACCGCCAACCATGCACGAGCTCGTTAGGCTCTTTGCGGTGACGACCGAGAACCCAGCTGCAAACCGCTTCCTCGGCGAATTCAGGGAACTGGAGCACGGGAACCCGGACGGACCCTCCCTGATCGCTGCTCCGCGCAGTGAAGGTGACCCGCACGAGGAGGACCTGGTGCGATACCTGCGTGCCGGCAGCGTGATCGCCGCTACTGGATCAGCCGTCTACGACTTCCTCAGTCCCACCAACGAGCCCATCGACAGCCTTCAACTCCTCACCGATGGTGCATGGTTCTGGTACACCGACCTCGCCTACTACGTCGAGCGGTACCACGTTCCCGTTGATGACCGATTCGTCGATCACGCACGCCTCCGTGGGTGGGTTCCCGCGCAGCTGAGTGACGACCGGCTCGTGCATATCGCGGACACCTTCTTCCCCGACGGCGAAGCATGAGACGTGACTCCGCGCGACCCCAGCAGAGCGGAGCTTGACGGTTTAGCTGCAATGAGCTGTCTTTCCAGGACGGCGGAGCTCGCGCCATGGACCGCCTCCTGCACCACTGCGACGTCATCTCCATCAACGGCCCCAGCTGACGGCTCAAGAACCGGCTCGCCGCCATCGAGCGCGACACCGACGCAAGCTGATCACGACCAGGACTCCCTCGCCGAGCCTGCCCAGAACCCGCTGGGTCCCTGACCCGTCCAGCGGGGCGGCGTAGCCGCTCGGCTCCGCCAGTAGTCCGCATCATGCGGATCCACCAGCCAGCCGACCAGTCGCTCAGAGCCTGCCGCAAACGCCTGGACCAGTGACGTCCCCTCGTCGACAACAAGCGTGAGTTCGTCGATGTCATGGGTGGCGTGGTCGGTCTCGCACCAGCAAGCCACGTTCACCGCCGCGTGCACGGCGATCTGCCCCTGATCCGTCCAGAACACCTGCAGCCAGAACTCAAGCTGGTCGCCCCCGTCCGCAGCCACGATGACGTCGGCCATGAGGACAACGGCCACACCGGGCTGCGGACCAGGACACACGGCCTGCCCCGGCGCCCATTCCCACTGCGGCGCGTCTTCTTTGACGCGAGCCGCATCGGCAGCGCCGGCCACGACACGCATGACTTCCAGGTCAGCGGGTGTCAGCTGCGGGAACAGTGCGGACAGCGGAACATCATCGAACGTACCGCGGCTCATGAGCATGGACCTGATCATTCATGCGAAACGGACCAGCGAACAACGGGCTCGCCTAAAGAGTTTGCGGTACAGTCCCGCCCGCTCACGTCATCTGGGGGCCAACGAAGTGAGCACCCTCGTCGGTACATGCCTGAGACTTCAACACGTACGCCGACAAACGACCTTCTCCGGGATGACGGCATCTGCGCCAACGGGACGAAGCGTTGGCGTTCCTAGGCGCTGGGCGACAGGCGGTTTGCGGCCTGGTCCCATGAGTGCGGTTCGATCAGGGCGTCCCTGTCGGAGGCGTCTTCCTCGAACCAACCAGTTCCCGCAAGCCAGGTCTCCAGCCATGCTGCCAGGCTGGGGGAGTCGAGAAACCAACACTCCTCCCACGACCCGCCGCTATATGGGTTCGGCTCAAAGAGCAGGACCTGACCAGCCTCACTGAGACAGTCAACACCTGCATACATGGCACAGCCCCAGGTCAGGATCGGCGCGACGCCTTCGGGCCACTCCGGGTGCTCTACTCCAACGGACGCCTCACGTCGCGTGAGGTATTCGCCGACGACGCTGGAGCCCGGACCGAAGCAGCGGCAAAAGACAATAGTCGGGACCGAAGCCACCGTCAGCGACTTCGAGATAGAGGCGCGTAAGCAGGGGATGCAGTGCGAAGCCCAGTTGGGCTTCGGCCTCCGCAATCTGCGCATCGCCGACGGGCGCGGGAAGGTCCTCGTTTTCCGATGCGGCCCGGATGGCGACGCTTTGCACTATGTCGTCAATGTCGATCATGACCGTGATGCTGTCACAGCCCACTGGCACGTCGGCGACCAGCCACCGACAACGAAGAGGGGCTGCGGCCACGGGCTCGCCGTCGCACGAGAGCGACCTCCTCCACGAAAGCTCTGTGGGGCTGGAGAACCCCCGACGACCTCGATACGTCCGCCAAGCGCTCGACGAGACCGCCCAGCGCCGCGGCAAGCCCCGCTACCCCCGGGACGGCTTAACCGCATGAGTTGTCTTCCCCACGCAGTTGCCGTGGGCAAGAGGGGCGCCGCATTGCCCGGCCGGCGACGAGGACGACGCTGACGAAGCGCCTGCCCCGTGCTCTCGCTCGCCCGGTCCCGTGACCGTGTCTCCACCGGGGAGACGGCATGCGTGTACGGGACGGCGCCGCCGAAGGGTCGCTCGCTGGTGCGGTGTTGGAGTGCCGACGGAGCGGGCCCGCATGGTGACGGCGACGTCGTGCCACCAGGACCGGAATGCTCCCGTGGCGTGGGAGCGCGGAATGCGACGAACCCGCCGAGGGTGAGGACCGGGTCGAGCTGCCGGGCCATCCAGCGGAGCCTCGAAGATCACCGCACGGGACACACCACTGACGCACGCCTGGGGCCCGCCCGTGAAGATCCTCAAGGCTCCGCCCGAAAGCGTTGGGCCTGCTGCTGCCGACCTGCGATGATGAATCTCAAATCGCATCCGGACAAGGCGGCTCGCTTCGCACGTGAATGTGTATAGAAATGCTAGAGAGGGAATCCATGACAGTCCCGGAGGCGCGCCTTGATTGAGATTTCAAGGTCGCTGCGGAGAGCGGTTGCGTTGGGTCCTCTCTGGTCCGAAGGCGCCTCAAGTTCTTTCGCGTCTGCGCTGTCTGAATCCGTTGCCGGACTGGTTGACTGGGATGGGAGCGTGCCAGAAGACTGGATTAGCGTGGTGGTGGGGGATGTGAAGGTGGGCATGGTTGCCGTGCGTTTTCCATTGATCATCGCGACTGAAGGCATCTCGCGCGAATTCGCGGCCAGTTCTTTGGGTGGAATTCTGATACTCGTGCCGTCGCTCGACGCCCCAGTCCTCGAATGTGATGTCTCGACACTCGAGGATGTGTTCGGTGCAGGTGGTGGTTTGTCGACCTTCCGCGCTGATAGATTCTCGGCGAATGATTTGTGGTTTGCCACGGTGTAAGCTCGAATGGGATCGGCGGTAGTCTGCCGGGGCATGCTAGCGCGTTGTCCACGAACGTTCGCCGGGTCGGGTGACAGGGGCGATTGGAATTCGCGGTAAGGGGCAGCTCAGAAGGGCTGATCCGTTGGCCCCGCACGGAGTTGGGGCCCAGCAGCGCCTTCACCTGGATCGGCGCGGGATCCTCCTGTACCCCGGCACATCATCCGTGGAAGCGCCGTCGTGGCCACGCGGTTCACGTGTCGCCCACTCCCGAAGCCCCGCGGACCCACGTCGGCGTCGTCGCAGGCGGGACGTACGGCGTGGCCAGGGAGGGCCGGCTGGTCTCCGTACGCGTCCTCGACTGCCAGGGCTCGGTCACCACCGCGGGAGTGATCGCCGGCGTGGACTGGGTGACCGCGAACGCGGTCCGCCCGTCCGTCGCCGACACGACCCTCGGCGGCGCCGCGAACACCGTGCTCGACGCCGCGGTACGGGCCTCCATCCGCGACGGCGTCACCTACACCGCAGCGGCCGGCAGCTCGGCCCGCCCCGACAGGGCCTGCACCCTCTCGCCCGCCAGGCTGCCCGAGATCATCACCACCCGGGCGAGCGGGAGCCTCGACGGTCGGGCCGCCCCTCCAACTACGGTAAGTGCGGCGCCCTGTTCGCGCTCGGCGTGCCGTCCCCTCGGGCTGGAAGGACGGCGACACCGTTACGGGCACGCTCAGCGGCGCCTCGGCGGTGACCGCCCACACCGCCGGCGCCGCCGCACTGCGCCTGGCCGTCCGCCCGGCGGACACCTCCGCCCAGGTCAAGCAGGCCCTCGCCGCTCACGCGAGGGCCGGCGTGCTCCGGGGGACACCGCCGGTCGCACCGAGCCGGTGGCTGTACACCCTTTACCGGCCGCGGCGCCCGGTCGGCGCCGCGGGGAGCCGCGGTTCAGCCGCTCCGTACGGACGCCGCCGCGTCGAGCGGCGTCCGCACGGGCCGCCGCGGCGGGGCCAGCGCGATGGGCCGCCGGAAGCCGCCCGAGCGGGCGATCTCCTGCACCGTCAGGCGCAGCGCCTCCTGGAAGTCCCCCATGGTGCGGCGGGCCTGCGGGGTGTCGACGTAGATCGAGTTCATGTGGAGGCCGTCCTCGTCCCGCTGGAACCAGGAGCAGGCGCCGTTGGCCCGGGCCGACCACACATGGGTGGTCGGCCGCCATTCGACGTGGCGTTCGGCGCCCTCGCACTTGCGCATGTCGATGTACGAGAAGAAGTTCACCGGGTACGGCCAGGACCGGGCGGCGAACTCCTCGGGCGCCAGCAACTCCCAGGCCCGGACGAACGGCACGTCGATGTGGCCGATCATCTCGCCGAACCCGCTTCGGACCGAGTCCATGACCTGGCCGAAGTCCCGGCCCGGCGAGGCGTCGAACTCGATGGGCATGGTGTTCACGAACCAGCCCACCGAGTTCGTCCACATGCCCCGCCCGCGCTCGCTCACCGGCATGAACCCCCGGTAGACACCGGGGCCGCCGGCGTCGCGCAGGCACACGGCGACGGAGGCCAGCACACCCATGAAGGCCTTGCCCCCGACCGTCATGCAGGTCTTCTCGAACACCTCCGCCTCGCCGGCGTCCAGCAGCGGCGGGGCTTCGTTGACGATCGGGTACATCTCGCCCGGCTCGACGCCGAGGTCGAGCGGGAAGCGGGGGAAGAACGCGCCGCCGCGCGCGATGAATTCCTTCCAGTAGCCCAGCCGTTCGTCGCGCGCGTCGATGGAGAGGTAGCGGCGGCGCTGCTCGTCGGCGAAGTCGAGATAGCTGGGCGCGGGCGGGAGCTGGGCGTCCTCGCCGCGGCACAGTGCCTCGTAGGCGGTCAGCACCTCGCGGACGACGATGGGCATCGACATGCCGTCGCACACGATGTGGTCGAAGGCCAAGTACACCGTGGCCGAGTCCTCGCGGAGCACCGCACCCATGGTGAACAGCGGCCAGGACAGGGTGTCGATGCTCCGCTTGAACCGCTCGACGAGGAAGTCGCCCAGCTCCTGCGAGGTCGCGAAGGTGCCCACCCGCTCCGCTTCGAGGGCCAGTTCGGTCGGGTCGAAGGGCTCGCAGGCCAGTTCTCCGGCAAGCCGCCGGAACGCGCAGCGCAGCACCTCGTGGCGCTGGACGAAGGCCAGCAAAGCCTGGGCCAGGGCGCCTTCGTCGAGAGCCCCGGTCACCTCGAAGGTGATCGCGATCCACGACGCGACGGGGTCGTCGGCCGCCCGGCTCTCCTCGGCGACCGTGAAGTGCTTGTCCTGGTTGAAGGAGGCCCTCCTGCCCGCCGCGTCGATCCGCGCGGCGGGCAGGCCGCCGGGGCGACCTCCCGCCTCCGCCGCCGTGGACCGCAACCGCCACTCGACCACCCGGCCGGGTGCCACCTGGTGCGCCTCCAGAGGAAATTGCCGCATACCGTCATCCCTTCGCCCCCGAGTCAACCCCCTGCCCCTAACGACCCCCGGGGCGCGGAGGTGACGCACACCGCCGGGGACAGGCGGTCCGCCAGGGACAGCAGCAGAGCGACGGCGCGGGAGGCGGTGGCCAGTTCGACGCGGAACCCGGCCCGGGCCCAGTGGTCCAGTACGTGCAGCAGGGCCGAATCGCAGAAGGTGACCCCGTCCGCGTCGAGGGCGAGGCGGCGGGCGCCGTGCGCGGGGCGGTCGTCGAGGAGACCGCGCAGCGGGGCACACGTGTAGTGGTCGAGCTCCCCGGCCAGGCTGACGGTGAGGACGCCGTCCCCGCCGAGCGCGGCCCGTACGCGGGCAAGGGGGGCGGGGCCCGGGCCCTCCGGCCCAGCGTCGGAGGAGTCGGGAGGGTCGGAGGAGTCGGGAGGGTCGGGGGAGCTGGGGGAGCCGGGGGAGCCGGGGGAGCCGGGGGAAGCGGTGACCGCGAGGGTCGCCCGGGCGTCTATCGGGGTGTCTGTCGGAGTGCACATGGACCCCCCAACGGCCGCCGGGGCGGGCGGGAAGCGGCGGTGGCCGGTCTTTCACCCGCGCGGGCCGCGCGCTGCGCCGTTCCGGCGATCTTTTCCGGCAACCGGCGGCGGAGTGCTGCGAACGGCGGCGCACGGACCGGGCGCGTTCCCCCGTCCACGTGCGCCGATGTCGGACAGTGGGCGGCGTGGATGTGGACGAGGTCATCGACGAGCTGTACGCACTTCCCCCCGCGCGCTTCACGGCGGCGCGGGACGAGGCGGCGGCCCGCACGAAACGCGCCGGGGACCGTGCGGCGGCGAAGCGGATCGCGGGGTTGCGCCGCCCGACGCTCGCGGCGGGGGCCTCGAACACACTGGTGCGGGCGAAGCCGGAGGAGGTCGAGCAGTTCCTCCGGCTTGGGCGGGCGCTGCGGGAGGCGCACCGGTCGCTGGACGGGGAGCAGTTGCGCCACCTGTCCCACCGGCAGCACGTGGTGATCGGGGCGCTGGCCCGTGAGGCGCTGCGGCTGGCGGAGGCGGCCGGGACGCCGGTCTCGGAACCGGTACTGCGGGAGGTCGGCCGGATCCTCTACGCCGTGCTCGCCGATCCGGACGCGGCCGATACCTGGGCCTCCGGCCGGCTGGCGAAGACCCCGGAGCCGAAGACGGACTTCCCGGTACCGGACCCGGACGCGGTGCCGCCCCCGCCACCCGCCCGGCCCGAGCCGCGGACCCCGGCCGACTCCCCGCCGCCCGCGCCGCCCCGGCCCGTTCGCCGGAGCGATCCGAGGCTCGCGGCGGCCCGTGCCGCGGCGCAGGACGCGCGGTCGGCGGTGGCGGCACGCGAGGACGAACTCGGCTCGGCGCAGGAGGCCCGGCAGCGCGCGGTCGCCCGGGCGACGGCCGCCGACGCGGAGCTCGAACGCGCCCAGGGCCTCCGGGACGACGCGTACGCCGTGCTGGCGGAGGCCGAAGGGCGCCACCGCGAGGCGGCCCGGGCGGCGCAGGAGGCCCGCCGCGCGGCGGAGGCCGCGGGGGAGCGGGTGCACGCGCTGACGGCCGGGTCGGCGCCCCCGCCGACGAAGGGGGGCGGCAGCGGCCGGGGCGGCCCCGGCGGCGGCTGATCACCGCCGGTACCGCGCCGGTACGGGTGCTCCGCCCCGCGCGGGGAGGAGCACCCGTATCCGGAGCCGTCCACGGCGGTATCCGGCAGCCGCCCGGGCCGACGCGCGGCAGCTCAGGCGGCCGCGGCGGCGTCGGCGAGGGCTGCGGCCAGCGCTTCGGCGCAGGGCCGCGCGCGGCGCCGGCGCGGGGTCACCACGCCGATGTGCCGGGCCGGGCGCGGCGGTTCGACGGGGACCACGACCCGGCCGGGAGCCGGTGCCAAGGAGACCTGCGGGACCAGGGAGACGCCCACCCCGGCCGAGACGAGCGTCTGCGCGAAGAAGTAGTCGGTGGTGGAGGCGGCCACTCGGAGCTCGAACCCCGCGAGGGCCGCGTACCGGCGCAGGAAGGCCTCCGTCTTGAGGCACCCGAGCACCCAGCGGTCGGCGGACAGTTCGGCGGGGCTCAGCGAGGGGCGCCCGGCGAGGCGGTGGCCGGCGGGCAGGACCAGGGACAGCGGGTCCGGCATCAGCGGGGTCCAGTCGAGCCCCGGGCGCTCGTCGGGCCGTACCGGGGGCGGCCCGTCGAAGTGGTAGGTCAGGGCGAGGTCGGCGGCTCCCGAGCGGACCATCGGCACGGCGTCCTCGGGCTCGCGCTCCACCACCGTCAGCTCCACGTCCGGGTGCGCGGCCACGAAGCGGGACAGGGCGGCGGGCAGCAGGTGCCGGCCCCCACTGGTGAAGGTGGCCACGGTCAGGCGCGGGCGGGGCGCGGTGAGCCGGTCGATCTCGCGGCGCACCTGGTCCAGTTCGGCCGAAATCGTCTCCGCGGCCTCCACCAGGAGCCGACCGGGCTCGGTCAGCGTGACGCCCCGGGGGCCGCGCACCGCCACCGGGTGACCCAGGGTGCGCTCCAGTGAGGCGATGTGCTGCGAGACGGCGGAGGGGGTGAGCAGCAGGGCGCCCGCGGCCTTGTTGAAGCTGCCGTGTTCGGCCACAGCGCGCAGGACGCGCAGCCGCTGCACATCGATCACGGCTCTTCCCCCATGCCTTCCCCCGTACCCGTACCCGTACCGGCATCCGCACCGGCACCGTACCCGCATCCGTACCCGTCCGCGTTCGTCCGGCCGCCGGTTCCGCCGGCCCGCCGGTTCACCCGGTCCGCCGCTTTCACGCGTTCCACGCGTTCCACCGCTCCGCCGCGACGATACAGCGGGCGCCGCCATGCGGTCCGGTGGGCAGGGGGCCGGCCACCGGCTGTGCGTCACCGGTCGCCGGTGCGCCGTTCCAGCGGCGTGGCCGCTGCCGAGTTGCTCACACTGAAGGTGACGCTGCCGGCGCGGTACCGGTCGTCCGACCACTCGATCGGGCGGCCGGTCGCGGTGGCCGACACGTGCCGCTGGCGCAGCAGGGGGGCGCCGCGCCGGATTACCAGCAGCCGGGCGTCCTCACTGCCCGCCGGGAGCGCGTCGATGAGGTGCTCGCCGTAGTGCGCGACGACCCCCGAGTCCCGGGCCAGACCGTCCATGACGGACCGGCAGTCCTGCGGCATCGCCTCGACGGCCCCCGCGACCCAGTCCGCGTAGGCGGTCCGTTCCACCATCGTCGGCTCGCCGTCGAGCAGCCGCAGCCGCAGTACGGCCAGGATCTCCGTCTCCGGGGGCAGGGCGAGCCGTTCCGCCTCCTCGGCCGTCGCGGGCCGCCGGGTGCGGGACAGGAAGCGGCTGTCGGCCCGGTGCCCGACGCCCTCGGCCCACTGCGCGAAGCTGTTCAACTCGCCGAAGCTGTGCCGCCGCTCGTGGCGCAGGACGATGCGTCGGGCGCCCTGCCGTGAACCGATCAGGCCCTCCGCGGCCAGAGTGGCGACCGCTTGGCGGACCGTCCCCCGCGAAGCGGACCAGCGGGCGGCCAGATCGCTCTCCGAGGGCAGGCGCGCGCCCACCGGGATCTCGCCGGAGGCGATCGCCGCGCGCAGTGCCTCGGCGATCTCCAGGTACCGGACCGTTGCCATGCCGTTCGCCCCCATACGCCGCGTGCCGGCTCCGTGCCGGGCACCCATGATCACCCCGGTGACCACCCCATTGATCATTTCAGCACGTCTGTCACGACCTCTTCCGGTCAATCTCGTCTCTTCGTCGAGCCGTGCCCCCGGGGACGGGCGCCGTTCACCGCCCGTACAGCGGGGCCGGGCGAACTGGAGCCAACTTGTTCAGACAAGTCAACTCCTGCCTTCACCCTCGTCTCCGGGAGAGACCGTGCTCAGTTCCTCCGCCCGTCGCGGTGCGGCCGTACTGCTCGGCGCCGCTGTCCTCACCACGCTCAGCGCCTGCGGTGCCGCCCCCGACCAGCAGCCCGCCGGCGGTGCCAAGAACGGCGTGCAGCCGGGCGCCGCGTCCTCGGTGGCCGATTTCGGCTCCATGGACGCCCTCGTCGCCGCCGCGCAGAAGGAGGGCCGGCTCAACGTGATCGCGCTGCCGCCGGACTGGGCGAACTACGGCGAGATCATCAAGGCCTTCGAGGCCACGTACAAGATCAAGGTCAACAGCGAGAACCCGGACGCGTCCAGCTCCGACGAGATAGCCGCCGTCAAGTCCCGCAAGGGGCAGGACCGCGCCCCCGACGTGCTGGACCTCGGCATCGCCTTCGCCCGCAGCGGCGCCGCCGAGAACCTCTTCGCCCCGTACAAGGTGGCCGCCTGGGACAAGATCCCCGCCGCTCAGAAGGACGCCGACGCACGCTGGTACAACGACTACGGCGGCTACGTGTCCATCGGCTGCGACGCGGCCCGCGTCGCCGTCTGCCCGCAGACCTTCGCCGACCTGCTCAAGCCCGAGTACAAGGGCAAGGTCGCCCTCAACGGCAACCCCACCAAGTCCGGTTCGGCCTTCGGCGGCGTCTACGCCGCCGCCCTCGCCAACAAGGGCTCCTTCGCCGACATCCAGCCGGGCATCGACTTCTTCGGACAGCTCAAGAAGAGCGGGAACTTCATTCCCGTCGAGTCCACCCCGGCCACCGTCGAGAAGGGCGAGACGCCCATCTCGATCGACTGGGACTACCTGAACGCCGGCTACGCCGACCAGTTCAAGGGCAAGGGCGTCGACTGGAAGGTCGCCGTCCCCACCGACGGCGTCTTCGCCCAGTTCTACTCGCAGGCCATCAACAAGGAGGCCCCGCACCCGGCGGCCGCCCGCCTGTGGATGGAGTTCCTGTACAGCGCCGAGGGCCAGAACCTGTGGCTCAAGGGCTACGCCCGCCCCGTGCTGCTGCCCGCCATGACCCAGGACGGCACCGCCGACAAGGCCGCCGTCGGCAAGCTCCCCCAGGTCCAGGGCACCCCCGCGTTCCCGGCCTCCGCCGAGCTCGACCAGGCCAAGGCCACGCTCGCCGAGAAGTGGGACAAGGCCCTCTCCTGATGCCGACCACCGCCACCGCGCCCGTCCCGCAGCAGGGGTCGGCGGGTGCCCCGGGGCCCCGCGCCGCCGACGGCAGCCGCCGCCGGCGGCGCGGGCCGCGCACCTGGCTCGCCGCCCTTCCGCTCCTGGTCTTCACCTCGCTCTGCTTCGGCGTCCCGCTCGGCGCGATCGCCTTCGGCGCCGTCACCCGCACCGACCCGGCCGGCGGCGCCACCCGGCTGACCGGCGAGCACCTCGCACGCTCCCTCCAGGGCCCCTACCTCGGCTCGCTCGTCGGCAGCGTCCAGCTCTCCGCGCTCACCGCCCTGATCGGCGCCGTCCTGGGCGTCCTGATCGCGCAGGCCGTGGTCACCGGCTCGCCGGCCCTGCGCGGCGCGGCCCTGACCGCCTCGGGCGTCCTCGCCAACTTCGGCGGGGTCCCGCTCGCCTTCGCGTTCATCGCCACCGTCGGCATCTCCGGGGTGGTCACCCGGCTCGCCGACCTCGGCGGCCTCGGCTGGAACCTGTACTCCTTCACCGGCCTCGCCGTGGTCTACCTGTACTTCCTGATCCCTCTGATGGTGCTGGTGATCGCCCCCGCGCTGGACGGACTGCGCCCGCAGTGGCGCGAAGCCGCCCAGAGCAGCGGAGCCACCGGCCCGCAGTTCTGGCGGCACGTCGGGCTGCCGGTGCTCGCACCCTCCCTGCTGGGCGGGTTCGTCCTGCTCTTCGGTACGGCCTTCGCCGCGCACGCCACGGCGGCGGCGCTCGTCGGCGGTTCCGTGCCGCTGGTCACCCTCAAGATCGCCGACGCGCTGTCCGGCAACGTGCTCACCGGCCAGGAGAACGTGGCGCTCGCCCTCGGCCTCGACATGATCCTGATCGCCGGCCTGGTCATGGCGGTCTACCTGCCCCTCCAGCGACGGAGCGCCCGATGGCTGCGATGACCTCACCCCCCGAGCCCGACGTCGACGCCGGCGCACCGTCCGCCGGGCGGGCCCCGAGCAGCGGGACCCGAGCCCCGGCCCGGCCCGGCGTCCCACGGGACGCCCGCCCGGACACCCGGGCCGTCCCCCGGGGCGCGCGCCGCCGGCCGCGCCGGGTCTGGCGGGGAGCCGTACTCGCGCTGGCGGGCGGGTACTTCCTCGTCCCGCTCATCGCCTCCTTCGTCTTCACCGTGCACGTGCCCGGCCGGGGAATCACCTTCGCGGCCTACACCGAACTGCTCGCCGCCGAGGGCTTCACCGAGAGCCTGCTGCTGTCCCTGGGCCTCGCGGCGGCCACCATCGCGCTGTCGCTGCTCCTCGCGGTGCCCGCCCTGGTCGCCGTACGCCTGGGCTCCCCGCGACTGCGGCCGGTCGTCGAGGTGATGTGCATGCTGCCGCTCGTGGTACCGCCGATCGCGCTGGTCACCGGGATCAGCACGGTACTGCGCTGGGGACCGGAGCACCTGTCGCGCACCCCGCTCTACCAGACCTTCCTCGCCGTCCAGAACGAGAAGTTCCCCCTCGTCCTGGTCCTCGCCTACACCGTGCTGGCGCTGCCCTTCGTCCACCGCTCGCTCGACGCGGGCCTGCGCGCCGTCGACGTGCCCACCCTCGTCGAGGCCGCCCGCAGCTGCGGCGCGAGCTGGCCGTACGTCGTCCTGCGCGTGCTGCTGCCGAACCTGCGTGCGTCGCTCGCCGGCGCCGCGTTCCTCACCCTGGCCCTGGTGCTCGGCGAGTTCACCATCGCCTCCCTGCTCGGATTCCAGCCCTTCGCCGTGTGGATCGTCTCCATCTCCGGAGCGCAGGCCCGGATGTCCGTGGCCGTCTCCGTCCTCAGCCTCCTCATCACCTGGCTGCTGCTGCTCGCCCTCTCGCGGGCCGGTACCGCCCCCGCCACGACCGCCGCCGCGCCCGCCACCTCCTCCCGCAAGGAGCCCTGAGCCCATGCCCACCACGCCCACCCTCCGTCCGGCTGCCGGGAATCCGGCGGACTCCGGCGCCCCCGCGGGCGCGCGCCTCCAATTCCGCGGCCTGCGCCGGGCGTTCGGGACCACCGTCGCCCTCGACGGCCTCGACCTGACCGTGGAGCCCGGCGAACTGATCGCCCTGCTCGGCCCGTCCGGCTGCGGCAAGACCACCGCGCTGCGCGTCGTCGCCGGCTTCGAGCAGCCCGACTCCGGCGAGGTACTGGTCGACGGACAGGACATCACCCGGGTCCCGGCCAACCGCCGCGACGCCGGGATGGTCTTCCAGTCGTACAGCCTCTTCCCCAACCTCAGCGCCCGTGACAACGTCGCCTTCGGCCTGCGCGTGCGCAAGGTCGCCGCGGCGGAGCGCCGCGAGCGGGCCGCCGAACTCCTCGACCTGGTGGGCCTCCCGGACCACGGGGACCGCTACCCGCACCAGATGTCCGGAGGCCAGCAGCAACGCGTCGCGCTCGCCCGCGCACTGGCCCTGCGGCCCCGCGTGCTCCTGCTCGACGAACCCCTCTCCGCGCTGGACGCGAAGGTGCGCGCGAACCTCCGCGAGGAGATCCGCCGGCTCCAGCTCTCCCTCGGCATCACCACCGTGTTCGTCACGCACGACCAGGAGGAGGCCCTCTCGATGGCCGACCGGGTCGCCGTCCTGAACGCCGGGAAGCTGGAGCAGTGCGCCGCCCCGGCCGAGCTGTACGACCGCCCCGCGACGCCGTTCGTCGCCGAATTCGTCGGCACCATGAACCGGCTGCCCGGCCGGCTCGCGGACTCCGGCCTCGTGGACGTGGCCGGGGCCCGGCTCCCGGTGGACGGCCCCGTCCCGGCGGCGCGTGAGGTGGAGGTCCTCGTGCGCCCCGAGAACGTGACGGCGACCGCCGACGAGACCGGCACGGCCACCGTCGTCTCGGCCTCCTTCTTCGGCTCCGTCACCCGGCTCCACCTGGAACTGCCGGGCCGCGTCCCGGTGAAGGCGGACCTCCCCTCGCGGGACGCCGGCGCCCTGGTCCCCGGTGCGCGCGCCACCGTGGGGCTCGCCGTACGCCCCGTGCTCGTCGTAGCGAGGAAGGGGTGAGCACGCTGGGCGCCGTCCTCTTCGACATGGACGGCACCCTCGTCGACACCGAAGCGCTGTGGTGGCGGACCGCCGAGGAGATCGCCGGCGGCCTCGGCCACCGGCTCACCGACGCGGACGCCCCGGAGGTGGTCGGCCGGGCGGTCGCGGACACCGCCGCACACCTCGTCCGGACCACCGGCCGCGGAGCCCAGGCGGCGGTCGCGGCCGCGCTCACCGAGGACTTCCACCGCCGGGTCCGGGAAGGAGCGCCGATGCGGCCCGGCGCCGGGCGGCTGCTCAGCGCACTGGAAGCGGAGGGGGTGCCGTTCGCGCTGGTCAGTGCCTCACCCCGGGTGGTCGTCGACACCGTCGTCGGTGGCTCGCTGGCCCAGGTGCCGTTCGCCCTCACGGTGTCCGCCGACGACACCGCACGGACGAAGCCGCACCCGGAGCCCTACCGTGCGGCCGCCGAACGGCTGGGCCTCGTACCGCAGGCCTGCGTGGCGGTGGAGGACTCGCCCGACGGCGCCGCCTCGGCGGAGGCCGCCGGCTGCGCGGTCCTGGTGGTCCCGTCCCTGCTCCCGGTCCCGGACTCGCCTGCGCGGACCTTCGCACGGTCCCTGGAGGAGGTCACCGTGGCGCTCCTGCGCACGTGCGCGGGGTCCGGGGCGGCGCGGCCCTGAACCCCGGCGGGAGCATCCGCGGCCGGACCGCGCCGGACGGAACCGCGACCGGGGGGCCTTCGTCTGAGACCCCGTGTGGACGAGACGAAGAATTCTGGCCCTGCTGTTCGCCCTGCTCGCGACCCAGTTGGGTTCGCTGATCAGCCCGGCGTACGCCTGCGGCTGCGGGGCGATGGTCGCGGACGGGCAGTCCCGCATCGGAGTCGCCCGGGAGACGTCGGTCGTGCGCTGGGACGGCCGCACCGAGGAGATCCTGATGCGGTTCACCGTCGGCGGGGACGCGAAGCGGGCCGCCTGGATCATGCCCGTGCCGGGGCGCGCGGCGGTGGAGCTGGGTGACGGGGCCGTGTTCGGCGAACTCGACCGGCTGATCCGGCCCGAGCGGCGCACCCGCACCTACTTCTGGCCGCGCGACGGCGACTGGCCCTTCGCCTCCGGCCGCGGGGACGGCGCCGGAGCCGTGCCACCCGGCGCCGGGGACCCGGCCGTCGGCGTCATCGGCCGGGAGCAGCTCGGCGACTTCGACGTCGCGCGCCTGACCGCCACCGACCCCGGCGCCCTGAAGCAGTGGCTGGAGTCCAACGGCTTCGTGCTCCCCGACCGCCTCGCCGCCGAGGTCCAGCCGTACGTCGACCAGAAGTGGGAGTACGTCGCGGTACGGCTCGCCCCCCGGGACCAGGGGAAGGTGCTGCGGGGCGATCTCGACCCGCTCAGGATCCGTTTCGACAGCGACCGGCTCGTCTATCCGATGCGGCTCTCCCGGCTCGCCCGGACCCCGCAGTCCCTCGGCCTGTACGTACTGGCCGACCACCGCATGGAGCCCGCCTCGCGGATCGGCGGTTCCGCGCCCGAGGTGACCTTCGCCGGGAAGGTCACCCCCGAGCCCGGCCGCCCCCTGGCCGAACTCGCCGGCGGACAGGAGGTGTTCCTGACCGCCATCGACCAGCGGTTCCCCGAGCCCGGCCGCATCGACGCCGACCACGAGCTGCGCGCCACCGCCTCCGACACCCCGTACCGGCGGGTCGTGCACCGCGAGGAGCTGCTCACCGTGGGGGGCGGGGTCCCGGTCTGGTTCCTGACCGTAGCGGTCGCCCTCGTGGCCGCCGCCCTGTCGGTGCTCACCGTGCTGCGCGGGCGGCGGCGCAGGCGGCTGCGGCTCCGGCTCCGGGAGGAAGCCGCGTAGCTGCGTAACGACGGGAGGGCGGCACGCACCGCGCACCGCCCGCCCCGCCGGAGATTGGTTACGGGCGCAGCCCGCGCCGCGCGGGGTTATGCCAGGGCTGCTGCGAGCGCGGAGCCGGGGGCGCGGCCCAGCAGCTGGCGCAGATCACCGCCGGTGCGGGACATGAACCCGGCCGCGATGGCGGAGTAGGTGCCCACCAGCATCGGCACCTGGAACGGCTCGGCGTCGGAAGCGGCAAGACGTGCGCGGGCCCGGGCGAGGGTTTCCGGCTCGTAGACGACGTGCGGGCCGTGCGTGCGGGCCAGTTCGGCGCCGCCGATGGCCTGCTCGCCGACGAGTTCATAGATGCGCCCCGCATGAGCGGGTGCCTCCACCGTCACACGTACCGCGGCATCGGCCAGGTCCGCCCGTGCGACGGCGGCCAGTCGGCCCTCACCGAGCGGGGCGGTGATCCGTCCGTCGGCCGACGGCGCCGCGAGGCCACCCAGCAACTCCGCGTACAGGCCATTGCGCAGGATCGTCCAGTCCATGGTGCTGTCCTGGAGCCGACGCTCGGTCCAACGGTGCGCCAGCGCGTAGGGGAGGTGGTCACCGTCGGCGGTCAGGCTCGTATAGACGACATGCCCCACACCGGCCTTCTCCGCGGCGTCGATGGCGGCACCGTGCCGGGCTATGACGGTGTCGTCCTCGCCGTAGCCCGCAGAGATCATCAGCAGCACATCCACAGCCTCGAAGCCCCCGGCGAGGGTGCCGGGCTCGTCGAAGTCGATGCGGCGGACCGGCAGCGGGGCCTTGAGCTGCTGAGGGGCGCGCGTTCCAAGGACGGTGTCGTCGCGGTCGGCCAGCCGCTCGGCGATCAGCGTGCCCAGGGCGCCGGTGGCGCCGGTAACCAGGATCATCAGGGTCTTCCGTTCCGGTAGGTTCTCTTCCGTAACCGGGATCATCCTGCGGTTTCGCACCAGGGAGCGTAAGGGGGCACTTCCATGTCAGTGGGGCACACCGGGGTAACCGCCGAACCCGTCGTCAGCTGCGGCGACGAGCACGAGGACTGCGGCATCCGCGAGGTACTCGACCGGATCGGCGACAAATGGTCGGTCCTGGTCATCGTCGAACTGGCCCAGGGAGTCCGCCGTTTCCGACAGCTGCAGCGCGCCGTCCCCGGTATCTCACAGCGGATGCTGACGCTCACCGTGCGCCGGTTGGAACGCGACGGCCTGGTCACCCGGACGGTGCACCCTACGGTGCCCCCGCAGGTCGAGTACGAGCTCACGACGATGGGCCACAGCCTCACCCATCTGGTCAAAGCCCTCACGGACTGGTCGGCAGAACACCGCGACGCCATCGCGCAAGCACGCCGAGCATGGGATGCCGAACATCCCGACTCCGGAATCCGGTAAGCAGGCCGGCCGCCCGCGAGAAGTGGGCGGAGGCCATCAAGTAGCCCTACGGGCAGGCAGGGGCGCCCGGTCCCGTTCACGGTGCGCCCTCCCCGGCCCGCGCGAGTGCGAGTACGGCCGCGCAGATCAGCGCGACGCCCAGCACCTGGGGGAGCAGCCACCAGCCGCCCCGCAGGTGCTCCTCGTACAGGAGCACGCCCAGCGCGACGCTCACGCCCGCGTCGCCGAGGGTCAGCGCGGGCTGCGAGGCGACGAGGGGGCCGCCCTGCATGGCGTGTCCGAGCAGGAGCAGGGCGCAGATGCCCGTGGCGCCGAAGGCGTACGTCTCCCAGGTCGTCAGGAACGCCTCGAAGCCGCCCTCCTGCAGTACGTGCACGGCGGACTTCATCAGGGCGGCCGTGAGCGCGTAGCAAACGGCCGTGGCGGCGCCGAGACAGCCGGCCCGTGCCCGGCCGGGCGGCCGCCGCAGTCCGGCCCCCGCGAGGGCGGCGACCGCGACACCGCACGTCACCAGGGCCACGACCCACCGGCCGAGCGGTACGTCGGTACGGTTCCCGGCGGGCGAGGCCGCGACCAGTGTGATCCCGAGCCCAGCCACCACCCCCGCCACGGCCCACCACAGGGATCCGGAGAGCCGCTGCCGCGCCATCAGTGAGGCGATGAGCAGCGCGAGCGGCAGCTCCAGTACGAAGAGGGGCTGTACGAGGGCCAGTGGGCCGGTGGCCAGCGCCGCGGCCTGTCCGGCACCGGCCGCGATCACGGCGAGGATGCCGCCGAGCCACAGCGGCCGCCGCAGCAGGTCGAGGATCAGTCCGAAGCGGAAGCCTTCGCTCTGCGGCACGGTGAGGGAGGCCCGGCGCTGGAGCACCGTACCGAGGGCGTTGCTGAGCGCGGCGAAGAGCGCGAAGAAGACCGGCAGGACGACGCCCATGGCCCGATCCTCACGGCGCCCGCCGCCCCGGCACCTTCCGACACCGGGCGGGGCCCGGGGTATTCCCCCGTCCGGCCCCGGCGGCCGCTCGCTCCACCGCGGTCCGAAGGGGCGCGCCCACACGAACGCGGTGTCCCGGCCGGCCGCACCGCCGCCCCCTGCTGACGCCGCCCCGAGCCCGGAAGCGCGCACCGCCCGCCCGGAAGCGCGCACGTCATCCGCCGCCCGCCGACCGCCGCCCGCCCCCGAAAGCCCGCGGCCGTCCCGCCGTCCCCCGCTACCGCCCGCCCTTGGCGGCCCGGCGCAGGGCCAGGGCGGCGAGGGCCTGCGGGGCGCCGTCCTGGCCGCGGATGCCGGGGAAGGCGTTGACGTCGACGATCAGCGGGGTCCCGGCACCGGCGTCGATGAGGTCCACACCGTAGACGTCCAGTCCGAACACCGCGCCGACCTCCCGCACCAGCGGGGCCCACCCCGCGGGCAGCTCCGCCAGCGGCAGTGACCGGGTCGGGCCACGCCCCTGCGGCGCGAGCTCGGAGCGGCGCAGGGCCGCGAAGACCCGGTCCCCTATCGCCCACAGTTTGTGGTCCCAGCCGCTGTTGGGGGTGAAGTCCTGCACGATCACCGGCTCCTGCGGCCAGAGCGCGGCCAGTTCCCCGAGCCGGACCGCGTCGTCCACACGGGCGACCAGGTCGCCCCGGCGGCTGAGGCGGCTCTTGACGACGACGGGGGAGGGCAGGACCGGGGTCCCGGCGGCCCACGCCGCGAGGGAGCGGTGGGTCCGGGTGGCCGCGAACGGCAGCCCGGCCCCCAGGGCGCGCTCCGCCATCAGCGTCCGGTCCTGGCACAGCGCGGTCGCGGCGGCGGAGTTCACCACGGGTACCCCCCGCTCCTCCAGGTACCGGGCGAGCCCCAGGGCGGCCGGCGTCCTGGCCTTCAACAGGTACACGTCGGCGAGCGGCGGCGGCACGTCCGCGACCACGACGGGATCCAGCGCCTCGACGACGTGCTCCGGAGTCAACAGCGCGGTGGCGGCCGCCAGCAGCGGATGCTCCGGTTCCGGGGTGATCAGGCCGATCCTCACGCGTGCTCGCCCGCCCTCGCCGGCATCTGGAGCGGAACCGGTGTCGACGCCTGTGCCGGAATCGAGAGGGGCAGGGCGTGCGGCGCGAGCGCCGTGGCCGGGGCCGCCGAGCCGCCCCCGCCTCCCGCCAGCCCGAGCACCGCGCGGGCCACCCGCGCCGCCGCGTCCGGTACCTGACGGAAGCTCGGGAAGTCGTTCACGTCGACGACCACCGGACCGTCCGGGCCGAGCAGCACGTCCACCCCGTACAGGTCGAGTCCGTACACCGAACCCACCCGGGCGGCGATCTCCGCGACCTCCGTCGACAACGGCACCCGGCGCTCCCGCACCGACGGGTCCGGGTGCAGCGGGGAGCAGCGCTCGGTCGCGAAGAGCTCTCCGCCGACCCCGTAGACCTTGATGTCGGTGCCCGAGTTGGGCACGTACGGCTGGGCGACGAGCATGCCCTCACCGGCGAGTAGCGGAAGCATCGCCTCCAGGTGCTCCGGCGAGGAGACCAGGTGGACGGCCCGGCCGGAGCTGCCGTCCGCCGGCTTCACGACGAGGGGGTACTCGGCAAGCGGTATCTCGCGGAGCAGCTCGGGGAGGGCCACGGCGTAGGTGGGCGGTACCGGCAGTCCGCGGCCGTGGCCGATGGCGGCGGCCAGCGCCTTGTCCCGGACCCCGCGGATCGAGCGTGCGTCGTTGACCGTGGTGATCCCGGCCGAGGCGGCGGCTTCGAGCAGGGTCAGTCCCGGTCCTCCGGAGACGGTCTTGAGCACCCAGGCGTCGTGCGCGCCGGCGTCCAGCGTCTGCGACATGCGCAGCAGCGAGCCCCCCGGCCGTACCACGTCGACGCGGTGTCCCCACGCGGTGAGCTGCCGGATCACTTCGTTGGGCATGCCGTCGTGGCGGTAGTGCTCCTCCACCAGGAAGCAGAGCCTCATGGACCTTCCCCATATTCCGCGGACGTCCGCCGATTCCGTCCGGCGAGTTGTGACGTCACAGGATGTCATGAACCCCAATGTGATGATCGGTCCGACTCCGTCCGGCCCGCGAGACGCGGACCCATGAATTGATCGGAAACTGCTTCACATCGACCTCAAGCGGTCGTTACGGAGCGTGATAGTTGCCCGGGGCTATCCAAAACGATCAGTAACTCTCTTATAGTGAGCCCTCGTTACCCACAGGAACCCTCTCTTCCATATACGCCCGGTTTGAGGCTTTGATTGATGACGGCGTCGCCCTCCCCCCTTCGCCCCTCCGCACTCGCCCTGCTGCTCACCGCAGCGGTCGGCGGCGCGTTCTCCACGGCGGCGGTGGCCGCGGCCCCGTCCTCCGTCGCCGTGCCCCTGGCGTGGTTCTCGGCCTCCGGCGTGCTGCTCCTGTCCGTGGCGGCCTTCGCGGTCACCTGGACGGCGCGCAATGCCCGGCTGCTGCGGGGCCGGCTCTCCGGCCTCACCGCCGAACTCGACGCCCGTGACGCGTACATCGCCCGGCTGACCGCCGACGCCGCACGCGCCGCGGCCGCCCACGCCGCCGAGCGCGGCCGGCTCACCGCCGCGCACGCCGCAGAACTGGAGCGGCTCACCGGCGCACACGCCGCCGAGCTCGACCACCTCGCCGCCGCCCAGGCGGTCTCCCGGGAACGGCTCGCCGGCCAGCTGCGGCGCGCCGAGTCCGGGCGGGCCGCGGCGATGGCCGCCGCCGCCAACGCGGCCGGCCGGATGCAGGCACTCGCCACCGGCATGCTCGCCGACCTGCGCGACATGGAGCACCGGCACGCCGACGAGGACGTCCTCGGCGACCTGCTCCACCTCGACCACCGCACCGCACAGGCGGGCCGTCTCGCCGACTCCATCGCCGTACTGACCGGCGCCCGTTCGGGTCGCAGGTGGGCGAAGCCCATCGTCATGGAATCGATCCTGCGCGGCGCGATGGGACGCATCGGGGGCTACCAGCGGGTCCGGTCGCACTCCACCAGTGACGCCGCCGTCGCCGGCCACGCCGCCGAGGGCGTCATGCACGCCCTCGCGGAACTCCTCGACAACGCCGCGAACTTCTCCCCGCCCACCGCCGAGGTCCACGTCTACGTGGAAGAGGTGCCGGCCGGGATCGTCATCACCGTCGAGGACAGCGGTCTGGTCATGAGCGAGGTCCAGCTGCGCCGCGCCCAGCAGGCCGTGTCCGCCGAGTCGCTGGACCTGGCGGGCCTCTCCGGCACCCGGCTCGGCCTCGCCGTGGTCGGCCGCCTCGCCCGCAAGCACGGCCTGACCGTCTCCTTCCGCCCCTCCGCGCGCGGAGGTACGGGCGCGCTGATGATGCTGCCCCAAGACCTGATCAGCCGGACTCCGGCCGAGACCGGGGCAGCGCCGGAGGCGACCGCGGTGACCCGGGCGACCCCCACCACCACCCCGGCCCTCGCCGCGCGGGCGACCCCGGCCGCGCTGCCCGCACCGGCCGTCGAGGCCGAGCCCGAGGCCGCTCACGACACGGCCCCCGCTCGGGACGCGGCGACCGCGCCCGACACCGCCGCGCCCGACGCCGAGCGGGCGCAGGACCGTACGGCCGCGCGGGGCGCGGAGCGCGGTGCGCCCTCGGACACCGCCGCGCCGGGACGGTCCTCCGCCGGGTCCGCGGCCCCCGGCCCCGATTCGGCTGCCGTGGAAGGTGGTCTCCCGCAGCGCAGGCGCGGCCGGACCCTGGCCGCCGCCCACCCCGAGTGGCCCGACCCGGCCGGCCCGGGGACCCGTACGGCCGCGCCCGGTACCGCGTCCGCCGCCGCTCCCGCCGGCGCGTCCCGGTCGGCGGCCCGCTTCGGCAGCTTCCGCCAGGCGGTCCGCGGCGCCGCCGCCACGACATCCGCACAGCCCGAACCGTCCCCGAACCCCCCGCACCCGGAAGGCATTACGGAATGACCGGCTCCACCACCGACGAGACGCTCAGCTGGCTCCTGGAAGGGCTCCTCGAACGCACCCCCGGCGCCCGCCACGCCCTCGTGCTCTCCCGCGACGGCCTCAAGCTGTGCCGCACCCCGGAGCTCTCCGTCGACCAGGCCGACCAGCTCGCCGCGATCGCCGCCGGCATCCAGAGCCTCTCGCACGGTGCTTCCATCGAGTTCGGCGACGGGACCGGTGGCGTCCGCTCCGCGATGGCGGAGTTCTACGGCGGCCTGCTCTTCATCGTCGAGGCCGGTGAGGGCGCGCACCTCGCACTGGTCGCGGCCGAGGACGCCGACGCGGGCCTGGTCGGCCACAACATGTCCGAACTGGTCGAGCAGATCGGCGAACACCTCGTCGCCCGGCCCCGGGGATGAGCCGGAGCAGACCGGGCCGGGACGACTCCCCGGACCGGCTGTACACGCTCACCGGGGGCCGCAGCCGCGCCGGCTGCGACACCTTCGACCTGGTCACCCTGATCGTCACCGAGTCAGACCCGGTCCCCGGCATGCAGTCGGAACACGCGGCGATCCTGCGCATGTGCCGCTTCCCGACGGCCGTGGTGGAGATCGCGGCCGAGCTGGGCCTGCCGGTGTCGATCGTCCGCATCCTCCTCACCGACCTGCTCGGCACCGGACGCATCAGCGCCCGGCACCCGCGAACCACGACGTTCCGCCTTCCCGAACCCGAAATCCTGGAGCAGGTGCTCGTTGGACTCCGCAACCTCTGACCAGAGCGAACCCCGCCCGACCCTGCAGAGCACCGCCGACAACGGTCTGAAGATCGTCATCGTCGGCGGATTCGGCGTGGGCAAGACGACCATGGTGCGCTCGGTCAGCGAGATCCGCCCGCTAAACACCGAAGAGACCATGACCAAGGCCGGCGAGCACGTCGACCACACGGACGGCGTCGCCTCCAAGACCGCCACCACCGTGGCCTTCGACTTCGGCCGGATCACCCTCGACGCGCGCAACGTGCTCTACCTCTTCGGCGCCCCGGGGCAGGAACGATTCTGGTTCCTGTGGGACCGCCTCTTCGCCGGCACCCTCGGCGCCGTCGTGCTCGTCGACACCCGCCGGCTCGCCGACTCCTGGTACGCCATCGACCGCCTCGAACACCACGGCACGCCCTTCGTGGTGGCCTGCAACGACTTCGGCGGCCCCCAGCACACCCCGGACGAGATCCGCGCGGCCCTCGACCTGCCCGCCGGCGTCCCGCTGGTGTTCTGCGACGCCCGCTCCCGCGAGTCCAGCAAGCAGGTCCTGATCTCCCTCGTCCAGCACCTCCAGACGGCCCTTGCGCCCAGCCCGCAGAAGACCCCGGAGACCACCCCGTGACCTGCCCCGCCGCACCCGAGCACCGGCCCGTCTATCTCGGCGGCCCCCGGTTCCAGACCGAACCGACCGAGCTGTACCGCGAGATGCGCCGCGACCACGGCGCCGTCGCCCCCGTGGTCCTCGACGGCGACGTACCGGCCTGGCTGGTGCTCGGCTACCGCGAGCTGCACCAGGTCACGAGCGACCCGGTGCTCTTCTCCCGCGATTCCGACCTGTGGAACCAGTGGGACCGCATCCCCGCCGACTGGCCGCTCCTGCCGATGATCGGCCGCAAGCAGCCCTCCATCCTCTACACCGTCGGCGCACGCCACAGCGAGCGCGCCGCCGTCATCTCCGAGGCCCTGGAGTCGGTGGACCCCTTCGAACTCAAGGGCCACGCCGAGCGGTTCGCCGACGAACTGATCGACGCCCTGTGCGGCAAGGGCTCCTGCGACATCGTCGGTGAGTACGCGATGCTCCTGCCGCTGCGCGTGCTCGCCCGCATCTACGGCTTCTCCGACGACCAGGGCCCCGGGCTCGTCACCGCCATGAACGACATGATCAACGGGCGGGAGGGCGCCCTGGACGGTCAGCGCCACCTCGGCGGTTCCATGTACGCGCTGCTCGCCGCCAAGCAGGCCGAACCCGGCCCGGACGTCGTCTCCAGGATGCTCGCCAACCGGGCCGGCTTCACCGTCGACGAGATCGCACAGGACCTCATGGTCATGATGGCCGCCGGCCACCAGCCCACCGCCGACTGGATCGGCAACACGCTGCGCCTGATGCTCACCGACGACCGCTTCGCGGCCTCCCTCGCGGGCGGCCGCCACAGCGTCGGGGAGGCCATGAACGAGGTGCTGTGGGAGGACACCCCCACCCAGAACGTGGCCGGCCGCTGGACCTCCCGCGACACCCACCTCGGCGGCCGGCGCATCGCCCGCGGCGACCTGCTGCTGCTCGGCCTGGCCGCCGCCAACGCCGATCCGCACGTGCGCACCGACGCCGGAGCCCTCACCGGCGGCAACAACGCGTTCTTCTCCTTCGGACACGGCGAACACCGCTGCCCCTTCCCCGCCCAGGAGGTCGCCGAGGTCATCGCGCGCACCGGGATCGAGGTCCTCCTGGACCGGCTGCCCGACGTCGACCTCGCCGTCCCCGCCGCCACGCTCGCCCGTCGCCCCTCGCCCTGGCTGCGCGGCCTCTCCGAACTCCCCGTGACCTACACCCCGACCCCCGCCCTTGGAGCCATCCGATGACGTGCCCGATCGACCACTCAGGTACCCGTGGCCCCGCCGCCATCACGCTGGACCCCTTCGTCAGCGATCTCGCCGCGGAGGGCGCCGCGCTGCGCGCCGCCGGACCGCTGGTACCGGTCGTCCTGCCGGGCGCGGTGGGCGTCTACGCCGTCACCCGCCACGCCGAGGCCCGCAAGCTGCTGACCGACCCGCGGATCGTCAAGGACATCGGCGCGTGGGGTGCCTGGCAGCGCGGCGAGATACCGATGGACTGGCCGCTGATCGGCCTGGCCAACCCCGGCCGTTCCATGCTCACCGTCGACGGTGACGAGCACCGGCGCCTTCGCACCCTGGTGGCGCAGGCCCTGACGGTCCGCCGGGTGGAGAAGCTGCGGGCCGGCATCGAGGCGCTGACCACCGGGATGCTCGACCGGCTGGCGCAGCGGCCGGCCGGCGAACGCGTCGACCTGAAGGCCGAGTTCGCGTACCCGCTCCCGATGAACGTCATCAGCGAGCTGATGGGCGTGGACGCCGCCGACCACCCGAGGATGAAGGCGCTCTTCGAGAAGTTCTTCTCGACGCAGACGCTGCCCGAGGAGGTGCCGCAGATGATGGCGGACCTCGGCGCGCTGTTCTCGCGCATCGTGGAGTCCAAGCGGGAGAACCCGGGCGACGACCTCACCAGCGCCCTCATCGCCGCCTCGGAGGACGGCGACCGCCTCAGCACGGAGGAGATCACCAACACCCTCCAGCTGATGGTCGCGGCCGGTCACGAGACCACCATCAGCCTCATCGTGAACGCGGTCGTCGCGCTGGAGACCCACCCCGAGCAGCGCGCCCTCGTCCTCAAGGGCGAGGTGCCCTGGGAGAACGTCGTCGAGGAGACCCTGCGCTGGTCCACGCCGACCTCGCACGTCCTGATCCGGTTCGCCGCCGAGGACGTCGAGGTGGGCGACCGGGTCCTGCCGAAGGGCGAGGGGCTGATCGTCTCCTTCGGGGCCATCGGGCGCGACGAGGAGCAGCACGGCGAGACGGCGGGGGAGTTCGACGTGACCCGTACCCCGAACCGCCACATCTCCTTCGGCCACGGCCCGCACGTCTGCCCCGGGGCAGCGCTGTCCCGGCTGGAGGCCCTGGTGGCCCTCCCTGCCCTGTACGCGCGCTTCCCGGACCTCACGCTGGCCGTGGCCCCCGAAGAGCTCCGCAACAAGCCCGTCCTGACCCAGAACGACCTCTTCGAGCTGCCCGTCCGGCTGGCCTGACCGGCCGGGCGTTGGGTGGCAAGCAGGGCCCGGGAGCTGGACGTGCTCCCGGGCCCCGTCACCTCCCCGGCGCCGTGCCGGCCCCGGTCACACCGGTACGGACACGAACGTCCTGCCCGCCTCGTTCTCCACCAGGACGGCTTTCACGTCGCCCGGGTCCACGGCAGCCGAGCCGTCCAGGGCGGCACCCTTGCCCTCGCCGTTCTCCTGGCCGCCGACCACCCAGCCGCCCGCGACCGTGCGCGTCCCGTCCGCGGAGACCACGACCAGCCGGCACCGCTCGCCCCGGGGAACGCCGGTGACCGCCGCGTGCACCCGTACCCACTTCGCGGCGGGCGTCATCCGTACGGTCATCCGCGCCCCGGTGCCCCGGTCGACCGCGGAAGCGACCTTCGTCCCGGGCACGGGCGGCACGGGCGACGCCGAGGACGTCGGCGGGGGCGGCGGCGGAAGGGCGAGGCCGCCGTCCCGGTCGCCCGTGCCCCACTGCGTACCGGCCCAGAACACGGCGGCCAGAGAGGCCGCCGCGGCCAGTCCCGCGAGCCCCGCCCGGCGGCGCCGGGCGCCGTCCCGCTCGCCGCGCATCTGCCGCAGCGTGCGCTGGAGCAGCAGGTCCCCGCCCTGCGGCGGGCCGTCGAGGAACGCCTCCTCGGGCACCTCTCCCAGGGCCGCCTCCATCTCGCGCAACGCGGCCACCTCCTCCCGGCACCGCACGCATCCGGCCATGTGCTCCTCGATCCGGCGCGCTTCCTCCTCGTCGAGGACGCCGAGCACGTACGGGCCGAGCAGTTCCTCCTCGTGCAGCTGCCGGTTCATGCCACCACCTCACGCAGTCCGGCGGGCTGCTGGGGCGGCCTGCCCGATCGTTTGCCTTCTCTGGAACCGCTGTCCCTGCCGCCGCCGTCCCCGAACACCTCGCGCAGGGCCTTGAGGGCGTAGTGCGAGCGCGATTTGACCGTACCCGCCGGGATGCCGAGGGTGTCGGCCGCCTCGGCCACACTGAGCTGCCGGTAGTACAACTCCTTGAGGACGTCCCGGTGTTCCGGGGACAGCTGGTCGAGGGCCCCCAGGACCGTCATGCTGTCCACCACCGCGTCGGCGTGGTCCATCTCCACCGGCGGCGCCGCCGACGCCCCGGAGACCTCCGGAGGCCGCGCGGCCTTGGCCCGGTACCGGTCGGTGATGATGTTGCGGGCCACCGTGAGCAGCCAGCCGCGTACCGAGCCCTTCCCGTTGACCAGGACGTCGGAGTGCCGCCAGGCCCGGATCAGCGTCTCCTGGACGACGTCCTCGGCGGCGGCCCGGTCTCCCGTCAGCCGCGTGGCGTACGCGAGCAGCGCGTGGCCGTGCTCCTCGTACACCGACTTGATCAGTGCCTCGTCGGTCGAGCCCCGCCGAGTGCGGGGCCGCAGTGGTCCGGCCATCTCACCCTCTCCGTCTTCCTCGTTGAGGTAGTGCGAACGGAACACGCCATCGGGGCCGACTCGGTTCAGGTGATGTGCGTCACTCAGGTGCGGCAGGTGCGGCCTTCGTTGAGGCACGAGACGACCGCCTCCATCTGCTCCTCGCTCATCGCGTTCACGAACATGGCGTGGTCCGTCTTGGGGCTGTGCCGCTGCTCCGGGAAGGAGTCGAGGGCGGTCAGAACGCCCGGGGGGACCTCGTAGGCGAGCGTGATCCGCAGCTCGGGCACGGGGAAGGTGTCCTGCGGGCAGACGCCGCCCGGCGCCGGGAACCGCAGGTGCGAACGGTGCCCGGCGGAGGTGGTGTCGAGGCCGTTCCAGCAGCTGGGGAAGGCGAGGGTGCGGGTGACCCGGTCGCCGGCCGGGCAGCGCGGGTAGCGGGTGGTGGCGCGGTCGGGGGAACCGGAACAGCCCCAGCGGGCCCGCACGTCGCTGTCGCCGCCCGCCGTGAACGCCACCGCGTCACCGGTCGTCCCGCGCAGGAAGCGCGGCATCGCCACCACCTTGCTCACCGGGTTGCCCCGGAACTCCACCAGGACCGAGGCCTCCGCGAGGATCTCGCCCGCGTTGCCGTGCCCGGCCGCGCGCTCGTGCGCCCGCGTGCCCGGACGGTCGAGGCGGCGCAGGACGGGCCAGTAGTAGGTGGAACGGTCCCCGCCGCGGCAGCTCGTGGCGGCCGCGTCCAGGGAGGCGTCGGTCGACATCGCGTCCGCGGACAGGTTCCCCACGTACGCGTGCGTGTGGTGGGCGCCCGACCGGAGCCCGGGGGAGACCACCGGGTTGTCCTCGTTGTAGTGGCCCTCCTCGTTGCGGCCGCAGTCCACCCGCACCGCGCCCGCCGAGGCGTCGGGTCCGGCGACGGGGGAGTGGGCCGTCTCGCGCGGGACGTCGCGCATGTCCACGTAGTCGGCCGCCGCCGGGCGCACCGCCGCTCCGGAGGGGGACCCCGACCGCGGGCCGGCCACTCGCGAGGCCCCGAGCGCGGCGGCGGTCAGCGCGCCGCCCAGGACCAGGCAGACGGCGAGTGCGAGCAGTCGGTTCTCGATCCCCATGGCGGTCACGGTTACCGGTGGCGACGGCGCCGTCAACCCGGGGCCGGCCGGGCGGGCCGCAACTTTTCATTCCGGATGGCGGTTTATACGCAAAAGCCACCATCCTGCGCAGGCCTCCTCATCGCCGGAAGGAACTCCCCCTCCGTGACAGCTGCCAACCCCCTCCTGCACCGGGTGATCCAGGAGACCGGCCTGACGTACGAGGCCCTGGCCCACCGGCTCAACGCGAGCGCCCGGGCGGCAGGCCTCAGCACCGCCTACGACCGCACGTCCATCGCCCACTGGCTCCGCGGCAGTACGCCCCGCGACCCGCTGCCGGGCCTGCTCTGCGAGATCCTCTCCCGCCACCTCCGCCGGCCGGTCGGTCCCGCCGACATCGGCATGGGGCACGCCCCGCCGTCCGGGCCGCCCACCAGCGCGGCGGACCTGCTCGCGGGCGTACCGGGGCTGCGGCCGCAGCCGCACCGGCGTCGCCGGGCCGACCACGGGGGCCTCCGCGTGCCGGAACAGCGCGAGACGCCTGACGGCCGCGGCGGGTCCGGCGCGCCCCCCGCACTCGGCGAACCCCGCCCGCCCGGCGAACCGGTGCGGTCCGGCGCCTCCCACCCGCCCGGCGCGCCCCACTCGCCCCGCGCGTCCGGTCAGGGCTCTCCCGCGGGCGCCCGCATCGCGGCCCTCTCGCACAGTGGACTGCGCCGGACGGCCGAGGTGTTCTTCGCCGGGCAGGCCGACGCCCTCGGCGGGGACGCCACGGCCCCCGTCCTCCTCGCCTACCTCCAGAGCACCTTCCGCCCCGTCCTCACCGCTTCCGTCGGCTCACTGACGCCGCCCGAGCTGAGCCACGCGGCCCGCACCGTCCTACTGCTCGCCCGCAGCTACGCCGACCAGTGCGCCTTCGCCGCGTCCCGCCGGACCCTCGGCCGGGCCGCCTCCCTCGCCGAGCTGGCCGGGGAGAGCGCCACCCGGGCCATCGCCCTGCGGATGCTGAGCCAGGACGCCCTCGACCACCACCAGTCCGCCGTCGCCCTCTCCTACGTCCGCCAGGCACGGGAGGCGGCCTCGGGCGCACCCGCCGCCGTCCGGGCCTACGTAGCCGCCCAAGCGGCCCACGTACACGCAGCCCTGGGCCACCGGGACTCCGCCCTGGCCTGGCTCGACACGGCGGGGCGGCTGCGCGGCCGACTCCCCGTGGACCCCGACCCCTTCCACACCTACCGTCCGACCGCCCTCGACTTCAAACGGGCCGTCGTCCTGGGCCTGCTCGGCGACTACGAGGCCGCCCACGCCGCCCTGGACGCCTCCCTGGAGACCCGCCCCGAGGAGCAGGAACGGGCGATCACGCTCACCCACGTGGAACGGGCCCGGCTGTACCGCCTGGACGGACGGGAAGCGGACGCGGCGGCCGAACTGCGCCGCGCCCAGCACCTCAACCGGGGCGTCCGCTCGCCCCGGGCCGGCCGCGAGATCGAGCGCCTCGGCCCGGCGGCCCACCCGCGGTGATCGCGCCACGGGAGCCGCCGGATCGACCGCGCGCACGGTTGCCGACCGCGGGCGCGGCGCAGCACAGTACGGCCCATGACCTCCGCGCCGACCTCCGCCATGACGCCCGCCGAACTGCTGCGGGCCTTCGCCCGCACCCGTGCCTCGCTCGACGGCGCCGAAGTGACCTTCTGGTGGGCCGGCGACGTCCACTCCTGGGGTCCCGGTGAGCCCTACCGGCGCCTCTTCGGCTTCGAGGGGGTCAACGTGGCCCGCCTCGTCCCGGACGAGGAGACCGGCGGCTTCCAACTGCTGAGCAGGGAAGCGGCCTTCTACCTGGACCCGGTGACCCGCGAGATCGTCGAGACCTGGGAGGGCAAGCCGGTGGTGCACGTCTGGAACGACCCGGCCAACCAGAAGCTGCGGCCCCACCCGGTCCCCCTGACCGACCTGGGCGACCAGATCTGCTTCAGCCTGGAGATCCCGCTGTCCTACCCCTCGCCGCTGCTCGTCGCGCAGTACCCGGCCCACTCGGCGGACGACACCTACCGCGCACTGGAACTCTTCCAGTTCTTCGCGCCCGCGACGGCGCTCACCACCGACGGACCGAGCGTCCCCGCCACGATGTCCTGGACCCGGATGTCCCCCTGGCTCCCCTGGATGGAACAGGGTGACCGGCCCGGCGGCCTCGCCTTCCACTGCCGGGGGCGGAAACTGGCGTCCTACGCGGAGGTCCCCGAACGCACTCGCTCGTACATCGCCGCCCACCATCCGCAGTTCGCACACGCACCGCGCAAGTGGTCCGAGCCGAACGAGACCAGCTGGACCTACTTCCGCAAGCTCTTCCCGCCCCGGACCGCCTGAGGACATCCCCGGCAGGGGCCGCCGGACGCGGCCCCGACGAGCCCCGCAGGCCTCCCTCAGGGGGTACGGGAGGGGCGGACAAGGGTTTTCCCCGTATCGAGTTCACCCCGCATTTGCCTACTGTCTGCCCACCGGCGATCATCTCCTGGCCGCATGGCCCACGCGCCAACCCCACATGGCGTGATGCCGCGCGGACCAGGAGGAGCCGCCGGTAACGCCGTTGCCCTGCCCCGCCGTCGCGGCCGGAGCAACGAGGCGCGCGGCGGCGGCCGGGGCGGGTTCGACCAGCCCGCACCGGCTCCGCAGCCGCCGGTACACCTCCCACACTGCACCGACCGGCCGATCCGGCCCGCCCGGAACGGCCCGCGAAAGGGAACACTGTGCACGCATCCAGACGAAGGCTCATATCCGTGGTGGCGATGTCCGTCACCCTGCTCGCCGGATCCGCCACCACCTCCGTGGCCCTGGCCACCGCGGACCCCGCCGCCGCCCCCGCCGCGGTTCCCGCGCCCGCCGCACCGGTCGAGAACCTCATCGTCGGATACAAGTCCTCCGCCAGCGAGGCCAGCTCCAACACCGCGGCCGCCGACGACGCCGCCGCCAAGGGGAAGAAGGCCGGCAAGAAGGCCACCTTCGACCGCCGCCTCGGTACCGGAGCCGCGCTCGTCAACCTCGGCTCGGCCGTCGCCCCCGCCGAGGCCGCCGACGTGATGGCCCAGTTCCGTGCCGACCCGGACGTCGCCTACGTCGAGCCGGACTCGCGCGCCTACGCCCTGGCCACCCCGAACGACACCGAGTACGCCCGCCAGTGGGACCTCTTCGAGCCGACCGCGGGCATGAACGTCCCCGCCGCCTGGGACAAGACCACCGGCTCCGGCGTCACCGTCGCCGTGATCGACACCGGCTACGTCGCGCACTCGGACCTCGCCGCGAACGTGGTCGCGGGCTACGACTTCATCTCCAGCTCCACCGCGTCCCGTGACGGCAACGGCCGCGACAACAACCCCGCCGACGCGGGCGACTGGAGCGCGGCCGGCGAGTGCGGCGTCGGCTCCAAGGCCAGCGACTCCTCCTGGCACGGCACCCACGTCGCGGGCACCATCGCCGCGGCCACGGGCAACGCGAAGGGCATCGCCGGCATCGCGTACGGCGCGAAGATCCAGCCCGTCCGCGTCCTCGGCAAGTGCGGCGGCGCCACCTCGGACATCGTCGACGCCATCACCTGGGCGTCGGGCGGCACCGTCCCCGGCATCCCGGCCAACGCCACCCCCGCCAAGGTCATCAACATGAGCCTCGGCGGCTCGGGCGCCTGCGGCACCAGCTACCAGAACGCCATCAACGCCGCCGTCGGCCGCGGCACGACCGTCGTCGTCGCCGCCGGCAACAGCAACGCCGACGCGTCCGGCTTCTCGCCCGCCAGCTGCAACAACGTGGTCAACGTGGCCGCCAGCAACCGCACGGGCGACCGCTCCTTCTACTCCAACTACGGCGCGATCATCGACGTCGCCGCCCCGGGCGGTGAGACCCGCCGCGCCACCGACACGCCCGGCACCATCACCACCCCCGAGAACGGCATCTGGTCCACCCTGAACGCCGGCGCCACCACCCCCGGCGCCGAGAACTACGAGCCGTACCAGGGCACCAGCATGGCCGCCCCGCACGTCGCGGGCCTCGCCGCGCTCCTGGTCGCCGCCAAGCCCACGCTCACCCCGGGCCAGATCGAGTCGGCGATCAAGACGAACGCCCGTCCGCTGGCCGGTACCTGCACCGGTGGCTGCGGCGCCGGCCTCGCCGACGCGGCCGCCACCGTGACCGCCGTCACCTCGGGCCCGACCACCCCGGCCCTGGAGAACCTCACGGACTACACCATCGCCGACAACGGCACGGTGGAGAGCCCGATCACCGTCTCCGGGATCACCGGCAACGCCCCGGCCACCCTCAAGGTCGGCGTGACCATCGCGCACACCTACATCGGTGACCTGAAGGTCGACCTGGTCGCCCCCGACGGCTCCGTGTACGTCCTGCACAACCGCGCGGGCGGCGGCACGGACAACATCAACACCACCTACACGGTCAACGCCTCCACCGAGGTCGCGAACGGCACCTGGAAGCTCCGCGTGAACGACAACGCCGGCGGCGACACCGGCAAGATCGACGCCTGGAAGCTCACCTTCTGATCCGTCCGGTCCCGCCCGGTCCGGTCCCCCGACCAGGCCTGACGGGGCGATAGTACGGACCAACGCAGCCCGTCGGACCTGCCTGTACACCCGTACCGGCAGTTCCGGCGGGCTTTTGCGCGAGCCGACTGATTTCTGCGTCACAATCCGGGTCCACCCGGCATCCGACCTCGTATTGTCGCGTCTCACAGGAAAGGCACAGGAGCTGGGGATCGAGAGGCTGGTGGCTGTGCGTGGTGGCGGCGACGGGGCACGCTGACACAAAGGTCGGACAGGGCGAACTGATCAAAGCGGTGGACCGCGCGCTGACCACGCACGGCCGGGCACTGCTCACCGGGCCGGCCGGCGCGGGCAAGACCGAAGTGGTGCGCGCCGTCGCGGCCGCCGCCGAGGCGCGCCAGGAGACGGTGCTCCGCCTCGCCCCCGAGGCCGCCGACCAGTGGATCCCCGAAGCGTCCGCCGCCGCACTGCTGGCCTCCGTACCCGCCGCCGCGCTGGAGGGGCTCTCCGGACCCCAGCGCACCGCGATCGCCCTGCTCCGCCGCGAGGCCGACGCCCCCGGCGCCGGCCGCGACCACGTCGCGCTGCGCCTGGCCGTCGTCGAGGTGCTGCGCACCCTCGCCGCCCGCCGACCCGTGCTGCTCGTCCTCGACAACGCCCAGTGGCTCGACGCCGAGAGCACCGGCCTGCTGCGCTTCGCGCTCCGCCTCACCCCGCCCCGCGTCCGGGTCCTGGTCGCCGAGTGCGTCCAGGGCGGAACCCCGGTGGGAGAACCCCTCTGCGGCCCCGGTACCCCCGCGATACGGGTCCCCCCGCTCGGCGCCGACGAGGTGGCCGAACTCCTCTCGCGCCGGGGCCTGCCCGCCCGCCTCGCCGGCCGCATCCACCAGGCGAGCGGCGGAAACCCACGCCTCGCCCTCGCCCTCGGCCACTCCCTCGCCGAGTCCCGCGACGGCTCCGCCCACCACGCCGACACCCTGCCCATTTGCGGACAGGCCCGCGAGGTGGCCCGCCGCCTGCTCGCCGAGGCCCCCGCGCAGGCCCGCCGCACCCTGCTGCTCGCCGCCCTCGCGGCCCGCCCCACGACCGCACTGCTGCGCCGGGCCGGCCGCCCCGACGCCGAGGCGGAACTGGCCGAGGCCGAACGGGCCGCGCTGATCCGTGTGGCCGAGGACGGCACGGTCGAGTTCACCGCCGGGGCCCTGCCCACCGCGCTCGCCGCCGACGCGGGCTGGCCCGAGCGCTCCGCCGCGCACGCCGCGCTGGCCTCCGCCGTCGACGACCCGATCCAGGCCGTACGCCACCGCGCACTGGCCGTCGACACCCCCGACCAATGGCTCGCCGCCGAGATCACCGAGGCCGCCGCGGCCTGTCGCCGGCGCGGTCAGCGGGCCCTCGCCGCCGAGCTCGGTCTGCTCGCGGCCGACCGCACGCCGTCCTGGCTCGCCGGGGAGGAACTGGCCCGGCTCGTCGGCGCCGCGGAGGACGCGGGCTGGGCCGGCCGCGCCGACCTGGCCCGCCGCGCGACCCGGGCGGTGCTGGCCCGCGACGCCTCCCGGGCCGACCGGGTCCGGGCCCGCCTCGCCGTCATCGACGCCGCCGGGCAGGCGCTCGGCGCCCTCGACGAAACCTTCGCCTGCGCCACGGACGACGCGGCCGGGGACCCCTCCCTCATGGCGGCCGTCCAGCTGCGAGTCGCCTGGAAGAACAACCTCAGCGACGGCGACCCCGTCCGCTCCCGCGACGCCGCCGCCGAAGCCGGCGCGCTCGCCGCCCTCGGCGGCGACCAGGTCGCGGAAGCGATGGCCCTGACCGTACGGGCCCGGATGGGCCGCATCCTCGGGGACCCGGACGCCGAGGAGATCCTCGCGGAGGCCCTCGCCCTGCCCGCACCCGAGGTGCCGCTCGGCATGCGCCACGCGCCCCAGTACCTCGCCGTCCGGCACGCGCTCTTCGACGACCGGGTCGGCGAAGCACGCCGCCAGCTGATGGTGCTGCTGCCCGCCGTGCAGCGGACCGGTTCCGCGGAGGACGTCTTCGAGGTGCTGCGCAGCCTCACCGAGGCGGAGCTGCGCGGCGGCCACTGCGCAGCCGCTTCCGCGCATGCCCGACGGGCCCTGGAGCTGACGATCGAGGCGGGCCTCTCGCCCGGCCCCGCCTGGTACGTGGCCTCGAAGGCCGAGGCGATGGGCGGCAGTTTCGCGCGCGCCGCCGGATACGCGCGGCGCGGCATCCAGGCCTCGCGGGAGGAGCACGACCAGGTCTTCCTCACGCGCAACCTGCACGCCCTCGGCCTGGTCGAGCTGGCCACCGGCGAGGCGGCGAAGGCCGTGGCCACCCTGAGCCGGGTCGCCGAGCTGGAGGCCGCCCAGCAGGTGGTGGACCCCTCGATCCTGCGCTGGCACGGTGAGCTCGCCGAGGCCCTGGTCGCGGCGGACGCTCCCGGCGAGGCCGCCGAACTGATCGACCGCGTCCGTACCGTCGCCGTCTCCCTCGGCCGCACCGGGGTCGTCGCCGCCCTGGACCGGGCCCGGGGCCTGTGCCTGTCCGCCCGGGGCGACGCCGACGAGGCCGTCCGGCTGCTGGAGGACACGGCCGCGCGCTTCGCCGAGCTGCGCCTGCCGCTGGAGCGCGGCCGGACGCTGCTCGCCCTGGCCCGGGTGGAGCGCCGCCGGCGCCGGCGGGCCCCCGCCCGCGCCGCGCTCACGGCGGCGGCCGAGGTGTTCGAGCGGGCCGGCGCGACCCCGTGGGCGGAGCTCGCCCGGGAACCGGCGCCCGCGGAGGGGAGCCGTACGGAGGCGGCGGCGACCCTGACCGAGGCCGAGACCCGGCTGGCCCTGCTCGTCAGCCAGGGGGCGAGTAACCAGGAGGCGGCGGCGAAGCTGTTCCTCAGCGTGAAGACGGTGGAGGCGCGGCTGACCCGGATCTACCAGAAACTCGACGTGCGGTCCCGGGCCCAGCTCGCGACCGCGCTGCGCGCACCCTGAACGGAAGCGGCCGCCCGGCTCCGGGGAGCGGGCGGCCGGCACCGTAGGGGAGGGGTCAGCAGGTGAGGTTGCCGCCCGGGGTCACGCCCAGCAGCTGGGTGAAGCTCTGGTACTTCGAGACCCGGCTCTGGACCTGGGCGGGGTTGCCGCCGTTGCACTCCAGGGCGCCGTTGATGGAGCGGATCGTCTCGCCGAAGCCGGCGCCGTTCACCATCGCGGCGTGGGCGGTCATCGTGCCCGGACCGTTCTGGGTGTTCCAGTACCAGAGCGCCGTCTTCATGGCGATCGCCGGGTCCTGCTCCACGAGGTAGGGGTTGGCCAGGAGGTTGAGGCCGAGGGCGTCCCCGGCCGCCTTGTAGTTGAAGTTCCAGCTCAGCTGGATCGGCCCGCGGCCGTAGTACGCGGCCTTGCCCGCCGGACAGCCGTAGGGCTGCGTCGCGTCGCAGTAGTGGGGGTAGTTGGCGGTGTTCTGCTCGACGATGTGGACCAGTCCGCCCGTCTCGTGCGAGACGTTGGCGAGGAAGGCGGCGGCCTCCCGGCGCTTCACGGTGATGTCACCGGTGTTGGCGAAGGCGGGGTACGCGGACAGGGCCGAGACCAGACCGTTGTACGTGTAGAAGGGGTTCCGGTTCGGGAACATCTGGTTGAACTGGGTCTCGGAGACCACGAAGCCGGAGGGGTCGGGATCGGGGTTCTGGCCCCCGTCGCCCCCGCAGGCGCCCTGGTCCGACCAGACGCCCCACTGCCCGGTGGTACCGGGCGTCTCGCCCTGGGTCCACCACTTGGCCTGCCAGTTGCGGCCGCCGTGCGAGGCGTTCATGCCGTTCGTGTACACGGCGGACGAGCCCCAGGGGCTGGCGCAGGGGGCCGCGGCGGAGGCGGGGGAGGAGGGAAGGGCGATGGCGAGGCCGACGGTGACGGCCGCGGCGGCGGCCAGGGCCAAGGCACGGCGGCGTAGCGCGCTTATCACGGAACTGCTCCTTCGGTGGGGGGAGTTGCCATGGAGGTGGCAGTACGGCCCACTGAAGCGAAACTGGTCTGGACCTGTCAAGGTCTAGACCAAAATAAAATACGCCGACGCGACAGGGTGTCGCGCCGGCGCGGAGAGGAACGGAGCGTCAGCTGCGGTTGGAGAGGTTGCCGGAGAGGACCGGGATGTTCTCCAGGATGTGCGAGGCGGAGTCGTCACCCTTGGCCTGGGTGGAGTTCTCGGCGCACTGCTGGTTCTGCGGGTTGGCGAGGACGTTGACGTCCTGGACGCCGATGTTCGCGAGGACCGCGAACAGGGACTGGGCGTTGACCTTGGCCGGCAGGCCGATGCAGAGCTTGTTGAGGGAACCCTGGACCGCGCTCAGCTGCGGGCTCATCGCCCCGCGCGTCTCCTGGTTGCCGTAGACCTGGGCGGAGCCGTTGCCGTTGACGGTGTTGACGCCGTTGTCGTTGCCGATCGCCATCGCCGGGGCGGCCGCAGCGGCACCCGCGCCGAGCACGGAGGCGGTGACCGCGGCGGTGGCCATGAACTTCTTGAGCATGATGGGGAATCCTTCTGTCGGACTGTCGCATGAGCTAGCTGCCCTCGGCGGGACGAGCTGATCAACTGATGCGAGAGCCCGGGGTTATCCCCACTCACCCGGGCGGCCCAACGGTGGATGTGGCGCACAGGGGGCGTCCCGCCGCCGCGGCGGCGAGACCGGCCCCTCCTCCGCGAGGTCAGCCGGTCTTGCGACGGACCTTCTTGTTCTTGCCGCCGGGGCCGCTGCTGGAGCCCTGGACCTTCGCACGGCTCTGGTGCGCCTGCTGCGACTGGGTATTCGCGGCGTTGCGATCCAGCGCCTCGCGGAACTTGCGCTTGGCGGCGTCGGCCGGAGTTTCGTCCTGCGGGGTGTCGGTTTCGTCTGCCATTTGTCCTCCTGGGGTGATCAAGCCGTTTCAGTCTGTCAGGTGGCGTGTCCGCTGACCAGCGCGTTCGCTACGGGCGGGGCCGCGGGTGGGTGGCGGGGCGGGGGTGGGGGCCCGCGCCGCCGGTCGGGCCCCGCAGGTGGTCCGCCCGAACCCCAAGGAAGCCTTGGGAGGGTCATAAGTTCTGATTATGGGGTCATAAGGCGAGACCGGGTGCCGGGTTAGGATTACCTCAGTTTAGGGTTCTCCTTGATCCAGCTTGCTGTCGAAGGGAACCCTGCCATGCCTCGCCCTCTGCGGGTAGCAATCGTCGGTGCCGGCCCCGCCGGCATCTACGCTGCCGACGCGCTCCTGAAGTCCGAGGCCGCCGTGGAGCCCGGGGTGTCCATCGACCTCTTCGAGCGGATGCCCGCCCCCTTCGGCCTGATCCGGTACGGCGTCGCTCCCGACCACCCCCGGATCAAGGGCATCATCACCGCGCTGCACCAGGTGCTCGACAAGCCGCAGGTCCGCCTCTTCGGGAACGTCGACTACCCCAACGACATAAGCCTGGACGAGCTGCACTCGTTCTACGACGCCGTGATCTTCTCCACCGGCGCCACCGCGGACCGCTCGCTCACCATCCCGGGCGTCGACCTGGACGGCTCCTACGGCGCCGCGGACTTCGTCTCCTGGTACGACGGCCACCCGGACGTCCCGCGCACCTGGCCGCTGGAGGCGGAGAAGGTCGCGGTGCTCGGCGTCGGCAATGTGGCCCTCGACGTCGCGCGCATCCTCGCCAAGACGGCCGACGAGCTGCTGGCGACCGAGATCCCTGCGAACGTCTACGACGGTCTCAAGGCCAACAAGGCGCTGGAGGTGCACGTCTTCGGCCGCCGAGGACCGGCCCAGGCCAAGTTCAGCCCCATGGAACTCCGCGAGCTGGACCACTCTCCCACCATCGAGGTCATCGTCAACCCCGAGGACATCGACTACGACGAGGGCTCCATCGCGACCCGCCGCGCCAACAAGCAGGCCGACATGGTCGCCAAGACCCTGGAGAACTGGGCGATCCGGGACATCGGCGAGCGGCCGCACAAGCTGTTCCTGCACTTCTTCGAGTCGCCCACCGAGGTGCTCGGGGAGGACGGCAAGGTCGTCGGGCTGCGCACCGAGCGCACCGAGCTCGACGGCACCGGCAACGTCAAGGGCACCGGCCGGTTCACCGACTGGGACGTCCAGTCCGTCTACCGGGCCGTGGGCTACCTCTCCGACGAGCTGCCCAAGCTCCCCTGGGACGTCGAGTCCGGCACGGTCCCGGACGAGGGCGGCCGCGTGATCGAGGCCGGCGGCCACCTGCAGTCGACGTACGTCACCGGGTGGATCCGGCGCGGCCCGGTCGGTCTGATCGGCCACACCAAGGGCGACGCCAACGAGACAGTGGCGAACCTGCTGGCCGACCACGCCGAGGGCCGCCTGGGCGAGCCGGCCGCGCCCGCGCCGGAGGCCGTCGAGTCCTTCCTCGCCGAGCGGTCCGTCCGCTACACGACGTGGGAGGGCTGGTACAAGCTGGACGCCGCCGAGAAGGCGCTGGGCGAGCCCCAGGGACGCCAGCGCGTGAAGATCGTCGAGCGCGAGCACATGCTCGACGCGAGCGGAGCGTAACCGCGACGCACGGAGGGGCCCGCCGACGAGGCGGGCCCCTCCGTCGTCCTCGCCGCGGCGCTCGCCTGCTACCGCTCCAGCAGGCCCCGTACGAAGGCGGCCTGCCCGGCGTGCTGGAGGTCGTCGGACAGGACGCTGACCAGGCGCACCCCCAGGGTGACCGGGGGGTCCCAGCGTTCGTCGACCACGCGTTCCAGATCGGCGGCGGCCAGACCACGCACGAACCGCAGGGTCCGCTCGTGGACGGCGTCGAAGTACCCCAGGAGCAGCTCGCCCGAGGCGACCCGGACCGTACCGGCCTGCCGGGCCGTGTGACCGTACCCCGTGGATGCGGCGGGCAGGGGCAGCGCGAACCGGTCCGCCCAGCCCTGGGCCTGCCAGACCTGGTCCAGTTCCGCCGCGTCCGCCACGTGGTCGTCCTGGATTCGCGTCAGGTGCCAGACGAGCCAGGTGATCGAGTTCGCCCCGGGGTCGACGCGCGCGTCCAGCAGCTCCGGCGCGAGACCTTCGACCACCTCGTGCACGATGTCGTGGATGCGGCCGAATCCGTCCGCGATGACGTCCGTAGCCTTCATGCCTCCACCATGCAAGGCCCCTCGTTCCGTGCGGCGGGAGCGACACGCGGGGCCTGCAGGCCGACCCGGCCGAGGTCGAGGGTCGGCGCGCCGAGGAAGCCGTCCGTTCAAGCGACTGCCGACCGTAGGGGCCGATGGTTGAGGTGGTGAACAATGGATCATATGAGCGTTGTGCGTAGGCTCCGGACATGAGCGACACCGCCCCGGCCACCCCTGCCGAACTCCAGGTCCGCGAGCGCGACGGGGTCCGCGCCCACGGCGGAGTCCGCGTCCTGCGCGCGGCCGACCGCGGCGAGACCGTCTGGAAGAACGGCGGCGGCGTTATCCGGGAGATCGCGGTCCGGCCCGAGGGGGCCGGTACGGGAGACTTCGCCTGGCGGGTGAGCCTGGCCGACGTCCGCGCCGACGGCCCGTTCTCCGCGTTCCCCGACGTCGACCGTACGCTGACCCTCGCCGAGGGGGCCGGTATGGACCTCGCGGTGGCGGGCGCACACCGGCTCGTCGACGAGCGCTACGCCCCGCAGGACTTCGCCGGCGACGAGCCGACCGACTGCCGGCTCCTGGCCGGCCCCGTCGTGAACTTCAACGTGATGTTCCGCAGGGGGAGCGTCCGAGCGCGGACCGCCGTCGTCCGGGGGGCCCTCGGAGTCTGCGTCCCGGCCGGCGAGACGCTGCTCGTGGTCGCCCTGGAAGGGACGGCCGTGCTCGAAGGCGCCGGCGAAGCGCCCGCCTTCGGGCTGGACCCGTACGACGCGCTCCTGGCGGACGGCCCGTACGACACCACCGTCCGCACCGCCGGGCGCGCGGCCGTGGTCCGGTTCGCGCCGGCGGACCCCGGCGCGGGAGGGTGCGAGGACGCCTCCCGCTGAGCGTCAGCGGACGCCCAGCTTCACCCACTTCGCGGCGCTGGGCACGCCCTTCGCGTCGAGCAGGAACAGCATGTAGTAACCGGGCGGGGCGTCGGCCGCGCTCGGCGGGGTGCGCAGCCCGACGGCGGTACCGCGGATCCCGGTCGTCCTGAGCTCCAGATGGCGCTGGCTGGTGTTCACCGAGTGCGTGACGGTCGTCGGCGCCAGCAGCACGGCGCGCCGGACGTCCCCCGCCGTCGAGCTGGTCACCTGGAAGTCCGTGTCGTGGGCGAGCTCGCCCGCCGGGACCCGGTCGAGCGCCGGACGGCTGCCCCGGTGCAGGTAGGCGGGCTCGTAGAGTTCGATGCTGCCGTCCATCGCGTCCCGGATGTCCGGGTCGTTGGCGATCTGCTGGAGCTCGTCGCCGGTGACCATGACCCGGCCGTCCGGCATGACCAGGGCGTTGGAGTGGTAGCCGCGCGGCAGGCGCTGGACCGGCCCGAGCCGCCAGTGGCCGCGCGCGTCCCGCAGTTCGATCTGGCGGTATTTCAGGTCGGCCTTCGGATTGAAGGGTCCGTGCCCGTAGTCCCGGGTGTCCAGGGCGCCGTTGACGGTGAGCAGGGTGGCGTCCGGCAGGATCAGGGTGGCGTCCTGGGTGCGGCCGAAGGCCCTCGGCTCCGCCGCGTCCCAGTGGCCGTCCTTCAGCAGGTACGTGTTGCGGTCGCGCGGATCACCGCCGAGCACCAGCACGGAGTCCGGACCGCGGAAGCCCGCCGGCAGCGGCACGGCCGATCCGTAGCCCCGGAAGTCCGCGGGGCGCCGGGGCAGATCGGTCCGCACGTCCTTCACCGGATCGAATCGCCACTGCTGATCGGCGTCGCGGCCGAGGCCGTAGATCATCCCGTCCCGCAGCGAGAAGAGGTGCGGGTAGTCGTTGCGGAACGGCGCCTCGGACCGCAGCCGCTCCGAGGGGACGTCCACCGGGATGTCGAAGGGACGCCAGGGGACGGGCGTGCGGAGCGCCGGGAACCGCTCCACCACCGGCGTCGGAGTGCCCGTACCGCGCTCCGACTGGCCGGACATGATGATCTGACGGCCGTCCGCGGCGGTCACGACCGAGGGGTACCAGCGGCCGACGGCCATGTCGCGGTTGCGGTACCAGGTCTCGGTCCACGGGTCGAAGACGAAGGACAGCTTGGCGCCGCTGCCGCCCTTCCCGCCGACGTTGCCGCCGAAGACCGCGACCATTCCGTTGGGCAGGAAGGAGTGCCCGGCGCAGAAGAACGGCGCCGGACGCGGGGCGTAGGTGCCGTCGGGCACCAGGACCACCGGCGGCGGCACCTTCTTGAAGGCTCCCGCCCCGGTGCCGAGGGCCGGGTTCCAGAGGAAGGCGCGGCCCGCGTTGGTGCGGCCGACCGTGTTCGTGGGGCCGGTCTCCTTGGTGGGGTCGGACTCCACCCGCTCGAAGGAGAAGAGCAGCACCTTGCCCGTCGGCAGCTGGGCCACGTGGACACCGAAGTCCGGTGACGGGAAGAACTGGGCGAAGCGGCCCGCATCCGCCGCGCGGAAACGGGCGTTGGCCTGGTGCTGGGACTCCTGGAGGGAGGCCAGGCCGGCCGTGCGGGAGGCCTGCGGATAGCCCTTCGCGCCCTGCGCCGCCCGCCGCAGCCGCGCGTGCGCGCGGGCGTGCTCCTCGCCGAGTACGGCGGCCTCGCCGGCGACGGCGACGGCTCCGGCAGCTCCGGCGGTGGCGCCGCCGTCGTCGGCGTGCCGGTGCGCCGCATGCGGTGCGGCCGTACCCGGGGCGGCGGTGGCCGGAGCGGGGCAGAGCGCGGACAGGGCGAGGGCCGGGGCGATCAGCCAGGCCGCCGGCGCGGCGCATCGGTGGGCGCGGAACATGGGACTCCTCACCGCGGAAGCCCCGGCTCCGGCGTCCTGGCCGGCTCCCGGGACCCGCTGATGGGCCGACGGATATCGCCGATACTAGGACAAACATGATCAATCGAAGGATGCGACGCGAGGGGACCCGCCCGAGGACCGCGCCCGGGCGGGGCGCGAGGGGGCCCGGCCGCCCGGCCGTTCAGGCCGTCAGGCCGACGCCCGCCGCACCAGTTCCGTCGCCGTGATCACCGGACCCGGCCGCACTCGGTCCTTCCCGCCCCCGTTCAGGGTGCGCATCAGCAGCCGCGCCATCAGGCGCCCCATGCCCTCGATGTCCTGGCGTACGGTCGTCAGCGGCGGATCGGCGCTCTCCGCCACCGGTTCGGCGTCGTCGAAGCCGACCAGCGCCACGTCCCCGGGGACGGTCCGGCCCCGCTCCCGGAGCACGCGGAGCGCGCCGGTCGCCATCAGGTCGTTCCCCGCGAACACGGCGTCGATCCCCGCGTCGCGGTCCAGCAGTTCGGCCATCGCCCGGGCGCCGCCGGCCGAGGTGAAGTCCCCCTCGACGAACAGCTCGGGGCTGTCGGCCGCGAGCTCGTCCAGGTACCCGCTCAGCCGGTCGGCCGCCGAGGTCTGGTCGAGCGGGCCGGCGATGTGCGCGATCCGCCGCCGCCCCTGCGCGCGCAGGTACCGTACGGCCTCGCGCGCCCCGCCCCGGTTGTCCGCGTCCACGTACACCACACCCTCGGACTCCCCGGGCCCGGGCGTCCAGCCCGGACGGCCGCCGTAGACGGTGGGCATCCCGATGCGGCGGGTGATGGCGGGCAGCGGGTCGTCCGTGTGCAGGGAGAAGGCGAGCGCCCCGTCGACGTGGCCGCCGGCCAGATACCGCTCGATCCGGTCGTAGTCACTGCGGTCCTCCACCAGCAGCAGGACCAACTGGGCGTCGTGCGCCGTGAGTTCCTTGCTGATGCCGCGCACCTGGCGGGAGAAGAAGGGGTCCGTGAAGATCCGGATCTCCGGCTCGGCGATGATCACCGCCACGGCGCCGGTGCGCCGGGTGACCAGCGTGCGGGCCGCGTGGTTGGGGACGTACCCCAGGTCCCGGATCGCCTCGCGCACCTTGTCCACCAGATGGGGGCGGACGCCGTCACCGCCGTTGACCACACGCGACGCGGTGGCCCGGGACACGCCGGCCAGCGCCGCGACGGCCTCCAGGGTGGGTCGGTTCCCGGAGTGCGTTTCGGGCACGGGTGCTTCCTCCATGTGTCCAGGGGCGGCGGCCTCGCCGGACAGCAGCGTAACCGGTCGGACCGGGGGAGCGGAGGGCGCTCCCGGCTGTACCGGCCCGGGGCCGTCACCGGTACCCGGTGACGGCCCCGTTCACCCGTGCGGCGCAACACGGCGCACCTATCGGGGCGGTGGCCCGAGCACCCGTTCGGCGCCCGGCAGGTCGTACACCCCGGCGGCCGTCCCGGTCAGGGGCAGGAGCCCGTCGAGGGGGCACGGCACGGGCGTCTCGTGGTCCACCTCCCACAGCCAGGCCGCCTCGCCACCGGCCGGATCCCTGGTGCGGACGGAGTACAGATGGCCGGCGCAGCCCCGGCACAGCAGGGCCCCGTGGCCGCTCACGGCCGCCCCGGCACGGGTGCGGAGCGGCCGGAGGCGGTCCCGCCCGAAGGAAGCCGGCCGCCCGAACTCCGCCCGCGGCGCGCTCCGCAGGGGCCCGCGGGGCCGTGCTCCGGAGTGCCGGGTCCTCCCCGCGCTTGTAGCGTCGAGGGCGTCAGGAGTCCTGGTGACCCGACAGGGATCCACCGGCCGGTACGCACGTCAGGGCCATGCCCCGCCAGCGTGCCGAGCCACCCGTGTGCCGCCCGCGTCAGCGCCGAGCCGGTCCGCCCCTCGCGCCACCGGCGACACGCGCAGCCCCCGTACGAGAGGCCGTGCCGATGTCGAACGATGTGCCGACAGCGAGCCTGCTGCGGATCGAGAAGGGCCTGGCCGCACCCGAGGAACTGGCCGCGATAGCGGTCGTGGTCGCCTTCTTCGCGGGTCGGTCCGCCGCCGCCGGGCGCCCGGGGCGCGACGGGGCGAACAGCGCGCGCGCCGCCTCCGGACGCCGCCCCCACATCCGTCCGGGAGCCGGTTGCTGGGCAGGGTGCTGGGCCTGCCGCTGAACCCTCCGCGCCGGCCGCGGGCACGGCCGGCGCGGAGGGGAACCAGGTCCTCACGCCCGGCGCAGCACCGTCGACAGGACGTCGAGCAGCGTCGCCCCGGGATCGGCGACCGCGCCCTCCGACCGCCAGGCCACGAATCCGTCGGGGCGTACGAGCACCGCTCCCTCGGGCGTCAACCCGTGGGCCTCCGCCCAGTCGGCGCCGGTCTCCTGGAGCAGGTCCGCGCCCGGACCGGACCCGACGGTGTAGGCGTCCAGGCGCACCGACAGCTCAAGCGCGGCCTGTTCCGCCGCCTCGCTCCAGGGCGTTCCCGGGCTGCTGAGCAGCACGAAGGACTGCTCGTAGAGGTCCAGCGAGGAGATCCGATCGCCGGCCCGGGTCAGCCACACGTGCGGTGCCCGGGTGCCGGTGTCACCCATCAGGCGCAGCGCCTGCGGGATGATCGCACGCCCCGGCTCGCCGCCGACGACGGCGCCCTCGGGGTAGCAGTAGCCCATCGCGGTGGGCAGGACCCCGCTGCCGGGCCCGCCGCCCATGGTGGGAGGCGGCGCGTACCCGGGATGGCTGTGCTCGGCGGAGCGCGCCGAGGCGCGCTCACTGGTGGCCTTGGCCACGGGCAGCCGCTCCGCCTCGTAGGTGTCGAGGAGCTCGATGCCGGCGGAGCCGTTCAGCACCGCCGCGATCTTCCACGCGAGGTTGTGCCCGTCCTGGATGCCGGTGTTGGAACCGAACGCCCCGGTGGGGGACATCTCGTGGGCCGCGTCGCCCGCCAGGAACACCCGTCCGGACGAGTAGTGGCGCGCCACCCGTTCGGCGGCGTGCCACGGGGCCTTGCCACCGATCTCCACGTCCAGGTCGGGCGCGCCGATCGCCTTGCGGATCTGCTCCGCGCACCGCTCGTCGGTGAAGTCCTCCAGGGTCTCGCCCGTCTCGGGGTGCCAGGGGGCGTGGAAGACCCACTGCGCCGCGTTGTCCACGGGCAGCAGGGCCCCGTCGGCTCCCGGCTTCATCAGGTAGCAGACGATGAAGCGCAGATCGCCCAGGAGCTCGGCGAGCCGCTCCGAGCGGAAGGTGATGCTCACGTTGTGGAACAACTCGCCGTTGCCCGTCTGGGGGATCCGCAGCGCCTCCCTCACGGGGCTGCGCGGGCCGTCCGCCGCGATCAGGAAGTCGGCGCGCACGGTCAGGTGCTCGCCCGTCTCCCGGTTCTTCACCAGGGCGGTCACGCCCGTCTCGTCCTGTTCGAGGTTCATGAGTTCGGTGGAGAAACGGATATCGGCGCCCATGGAGCGGCTCTGCGCCGCGAGCACGGGCTCGATGTTGTTCTGACTGCACAGGCACCAGCCGGTGGGGCTGAACCGGGCCAGCGCCCCGGACGGGTCCACCGACTTGATCAGCCATCTGCGGTCGCCGTCGATCAGTGATTCGGCCTGCAGAATGCCCTGGTTCTCCTCCAGCACGGACGCCGCCCGGCGGATCGCGCGCTCCGCTCCCGCCGTGCGGAAGAGCTCCATGGTCCGGGCGTTGATGCCGCGGCCTCGCGGGTGCGTGGAGGTGCCGGCGTGCTTCTCGACCAGCAGGTGCCTCACTCCGTGGCGGCTCAGGAAAAGCGAGGTGGACAGGCCCACGAGAGAGCCGCCCACGACGAGAACCGGTACGCGAACATCGGCGTTGTCTTCCATCAGCTGCGGGCTCCTGTTTTCTGTGTGGGGGAGTGGTCTCTTTATGCCCCCGATCGTCGATCAGGCCCAGTTGATTCGCCCGTTGTCACCCGCTTGATCCGGACATGTAGCGGTACGTGCCCACCCGGATGACGATGAGCGACAGCGGCTCCCCTGAGATGCGCCCGCCTGCCGTCCCCCCGACCGAGGCGGCCGTCGGCCCGGGCGGTGCCACCGGTGACGGACGAGGGGTCCGTACGCGATGGATCTCCACCCCCTCATGAAGGAGTGAGTAGATGACAACCACGCTGTCCGAACGGGTGTCGCAGTCAGCCTTCGACGGCTCCATGCTCCGGGTCGTCCTTCTGATGGACCTCCACGAGGGAACCCAGCAGCAGTTCTTCGAGGCGTACGAACAGCTCCGCCACGCCATCGCGTCGGTCCCGGGACACATCAGCGACCAGCTCTGCCAGTCGTTCGAGAACCCTTCGCAGTGGCTGATCACCAGCGAGTGGGAGAGTGCCCCGCAGTACCTCGCATGGGTCAACAGCGAGCACCACGCCGAACAGGTGAAGCCGCTGGGCGTCTGCGCCCGCGCCATGCGCCCGCTCAAGTTCACCGTGCTGCGCGAGACCGGCCGCCGCTACGACCAGGCGGCGCGCCCGTCCACGGCACGGCTGCAATCCGTGCCCCGGCTCGGCGCGGGCATCGTCCGCCACGCCCTGACCTTCACCGTCAAGCCGGGCAGCGAGAAGCAGGTCGCGTCCATCCTCTCCAGCTACGCCTCCCCGGCGGCCCGGGTCGACGACCACACCCGCCTCTGCCGTACGTCGCTCTTCATGCACGGCAACCGCGTCGTACGCACCGTGGAGGTCCAGGGCGACCTGATGGCGGCCCTGCGCCACGTCTCCGAGCAGCCCGAGGTGCGGGCGGTGGAGGAGGCCATCAACCCGTACCTCGAACAGGACCGGAACCTGGGCGACCCCGAGTCCGCCCGCATGTTCTTCATGCGCGCCGCGCTCCCGGCCGTGCACCACATCGCCGCCCCGGAACCGGAATCCTCCGACGTCCGGCGGCACGCGCTCTACTACCCGGCGAAGCCCGGCTGCGGCGCTGCGCTCGCCGAGTTCCTCGCCCGCCAGGACGAGGCGGCGGCGCAGCGGCCCGACAGCCCCGTGCGGAGCAGCAGCATCTTCCAGCGCGACGACATCGTCGTCCGTCTGGTCGACGTGAGCGGCCCGCTGGACGCCGGGGCGCAGACGGCCTTCGGTGTCCAGGGCGCGCGCAAGGCGGCGGTGCTCGACCGCCTGATGGCCGTATCCGGGAAGCGGAGTCGCGCCGCGCACCACACCATGAACCTGATCACCGACCGCCGGGCAGCCGCGCAGTCCTGATCGCCGCGGACCCGGCCGGGGACCGGACCGGACCGGGTCGTGCACCCGGTCCACGACCGAGTCCCGGCCCCGGTCCCACCCCCGGCTCCCGGCCCCGGGCCCCGCCCGGCCCCCGTCCTCGGGCCCCGGACCCAGGTCCTCGACCGGTCCTGGCCCGGGTCCGACTCCCACCCCCAGCTCCGACTCCCACCCCCCAAGCCCCGTCCAGGCACCCCACACGCCAGGAGGAACCCGCCATGACCAGACAGCGCCCACGCATCGTGGACCTCAGCGAGACGCCGCCCAACCGCCGGCGCGGAGGCGACCTGAGGGCCGTGCTGACCCCGACTTCGGTGGGCTCCACCAGCGGCTTCATGGGCCTGGCTGTCATGGCCCCCGGGGAGTCCATCGCCGAGCACTACCACCCGTACTCCGAGGAGTTCGTGTACGTGGTCGCCGGGCAGCTCGAAGTGGACCTCGACGGCGAGGCCCACCCGCTGCGCACCGACCAGGGACTCCTCGTGCCGCTCAACGTGCGCCACCGGTTCCGCAACGTCGGCGACACCGAGGCCCGGATGGTCTTCCACCTCGGCCCGCTCGCCCCGCGCCCCGAACTCGGCCACGTCGACACCGAGGAGGCCCCGCATCCGGAGAGCACGGCCTGGGCGCAGCCTCCCGACCGGACCGGAGCGGCCTCGTGACCCGCCGCCGGGTGGCCGTCACCGGCGTCGGCGTCGTCGCCCCGGGCGGCATCGGCGTCCGGGCCTTCTGGGACCTGCTGTCCAACGGCCGGACGGCGACCCGCGGGATCACCCTCTTCGACCCGGCCGGGTTCCGCTCCCGGATAGCCGCGGAGGTCGACTTCGACCCCGCCGCGCACGGCCTCGACGAAAGCGACGTGGCCCGCGCGGACCGGTACATCCAGTTCGCCCTGGTCGCCGCCCGCGAGGCCGTGGACGACGCCGGACTCGACCTCACCGAGGACGACGCCTGGCGGACCGGGGTCTCCCTCGGCACCGCCGTCGGCGGCACCACCCGTCTGGAGCACGACTACGTCGCCGTGAGCCAGTCCGGCTCCTGGTGGGACGTCGACCACAAGCTCGCCGGCCCCTTCCTGCACCGGGCGTTCACGCCCGCCACCCTCGCCTCCGCGGTCGCGGAGCAGACGGGGGCGCGCGGCCCGGTGCAGACCGTGTCCACCGGCTGCACCTCCGGACTCGACGCCGTCGGGTACGCCGTCCACGCCATCGAGGAGGGCCGGATGGACGTCTGCATCGCAGGCGCCTCCGACTCGCCCATATCGCCGATCACCGTGGCCTGCTTCGACGCCATCAAGGCGACCTCGCCGAACAACGACGACCCGGCCCACGCCTCCAGGCCGTTCGACGCGGACCGGGACGGATTCGTCCTCGGCGAGGGCGGCGCCGTCCTCGTCCTCGAAGAGCTGGAACACGCCCGCGCCCGCGGTGCGACCGTCTACTGCGAGATCGGCGGGTACGCCACCTTCGGCAACGCCCACCACATGACCGGACTGACCACTGAGGGCCTGGAGATGGCCCGGGCCATCGAAACGGCCCTCGACCACGCCCGGATCAGCGCCTCGGACATCGACTACGTCAACGCCCACGGCTCCGGGACCAAGCAGAACGACCGCCACGAGACGGCGGCGGTCAAGCGGGTCCTCGACGACCACGCCTACAAGACGCCCATGACCTCGATCAAGTCGATGGTCGGGCACTCGCTCGGCGCCATCGGCGCGATCGAGCTGGCCGCCTGCGTGCTCGCCATGGCCCACGGCGTGGTGCCGCCGACGGCGAACTACGAGACGCCCGACCCCGAGTGCGACCTCGACTACGTACCGCGCACCGCCCGGAGCCGGACCATGCGCAACGTGCTCTCCGTCGGCAGCGGCTTCGGCGGCTTCCAGTCGGCGGTGGTCATGACCCGGCCGAAGGAGGAGGTCTCGTGACCAGCCGTACGGTCATCACCGGCATCGGAGTCGTCGCGCCCAACGGCATCGGCGCCGACGCCTTCTGGAAGGCGACCCAGTCCGGCCTCAGCGTCCTGGACCGCATCACCCGCCGGGGCTGCGAACACCTGCCGCTGCGCGTCGCGGGCGAGGTACGGGGCTTCGACCCCGGCGCCATGGTCGAGGAGCGGTTCCTCGTCCAGACGGACCGCTTCACCCACCACGCCCTGTCCGCCGCGGACCTCGCCCTGGAGGACGCCCGGCTCGGCCGGGCCGACTACGAGGGCGACCCCTTCTCGGTCGGCGTCGTCACCGCGGCCGGGTCCGGCGGCGGCGAGTTCGGCCAGCGCGAACTGCAACGGCTCTGGGAGCAGGGCCCGCACTACGTCGGCCCGTACCAGTCGATCGCCTGGTTCTACGCGGCGAGCACCGGCCAGATCTCCATCCGCCGGGGCCTCAAGGGCCCCTGCGGCGTCGTCGCCAGCGACGAGGCGGGCGGCCTGGACGCCTTCGCGTACGCCGACCGGGCCATCCGCCGGGGCAGCCGCGCGATGCTGGTCGGGGCGACGGAGGCGCCGCTGGCGCCGTACTCCATCGTCTGCCAGCTGGAGTACGAGGGGCTGAGCACCGGGGACGACCCCCAGCGCGCCTACCGGCCGTTCACCGCCAAGGCCAGCGGCTACGTCCCCGCCGAGGGCGGCGCCATGTTCCTCGTCGAGGACGAGGAGCGGGCCCGCCGCCGGGGCGCCACCGTGCGCGCCGTACTCGCCGGCCACGCCGCGACCTTCACCGGAACCCGGCAGCGGGACCCCGCCGGCGAGGGGCTGGCCCGGGCGATCAGGGGCGCGCTGCGGGAGGCGGACTGCGCCCCGGAGGAGATCGACGTGGTCTTCGCCGACGCGCTGGGCACACCGGAGGCCGACACGGCCGAGGCGGCGGCCATCGCCGACGCCCTCGGCGCGCACGGCCGCAAGGTCCCGGTCACCGCGCCCAAGACCGGTACGGGCAGGGCGTACTGCGCCGCACCCGCCCTGGACACGGCCGCGGCGGTCCTCGCCCTGGAGCACGGCATCGTCCCGCCGACCCCGAACGTCTACGAGGTGTGCCACGACCTCGACGTGGTGACCGGTAGCGCCCGCCCGGCGGAGCTGCGCACCGCGCTCGTGCTCAGCCGCGGCCGGATGGGCTCGAACTCCGCCCTCGTGCTGCGCAAAGGCTCCTCGGCGTCCTTGTAGTCCCCTCCCAGGAAGAGAGAAGTCACCATGTCCGACCGACTGACCATGGAGGAGCTGGCGGCCCTGATGAAGACCGCCGGCATCACCGTCGACCCGAGCGAGATGGCGGGCCGTCCCGAGTCCGCCTTCGAAGACTACGGCCTCGACTCGCTGGGCCTGCTGGGCATCGTCGGCGAGCTGGAGAACCGGCGCGGCCGGGCACTGCCCACCGACGCCGACCGCTGCAAGACCCCGAGGGAATTCCTCGACCTCGTCAACAACAGCCTCATGACAGGAGCCTGACATGCCAGGACACACCGAGAACGACATCATCGTCAACGCGCCCGTCGACGTCGTGTGGGAGATGACCAACGACCTGCCGAACTGGCCGAACCTGTTCAGCGAGTACGCGTCGATCGAGATCCTCGCGCAGGAGGGCGACACCACCCGCTTCCGGCTGACCATGCACCCGGACGAGAACGGCACCGTCTGGAGCTGGGTCTCGGAACGCACGACCGACCGAGCGGGCCGCACCGTACGGGCCCGGCGGGTCGAGACCGGCCCCTTCGCGCACATGGACATCCACTGGCAGTACTTCCAGGTGCCCGGCGGCACCCGGATGAAGTGGACCCAGGACTTCGCGATGAAGCCCGACGCGCCGGTCGACGACGACTGGATGACCGCGAACATCAACCGCAACTCGAAGGTCCAGCTGGAGCTGATCCGGGACAAGATCGAGCAGCGCGAGCGGGAGAGCAGCACCCCCGCCGTCAGCCGCCGCTGAAGCGAAAGGCAGCCATCGAGATGCACCGCGCTCTCATCGTCGCCCGCATGGCGCCGGGCTCGGCCCCCGACATCGCCGAGCTGTTCGCCGGCTCGGACGCGGGCGAACTCCCGCACCTGGTCGGGGTCACGCGCCGCAGCCTGTTCCAGTTCGGCGACGTCTACCTGCACCTGATCGAGTCCGAGCGGCCCCCGGGACCCGCCATCGCGCAGGTCACCGACCACCCCGAGTTCCAGGACCTCAGCGACCGGCTCACGGCCTACATCAGTCCGCACAACCCGGACACCTGGCGGAGTCCGAAGGACGCGATGGCCCACGAGTTCTACCGCTGGGAGAACCCGGGCGCGAAGTGACCCGGCGGACCGGGCCGGGACCCGCACACGGTGTGTGCGGGTCCCGCCGCGTGTGCCCGGCCAGGACGGGCGCGGGCGCACGGGACGGCAGCAACGGCAGCGACGGCAGCGACGGCAGCGACGGCAGCGACGGCAGCAACGGCAGCGACGGCAGGAGACGGCATTGAATGCGACCGACCACGACCACTTCCCCGCGGATCCGGCCCGACCGCACCACGGCGCGCACACCCGTGCCTCCCTCCGCGTGCTCGTCCTGTCCGGATCCTCCCGCCGGGGCTCGGTGAACACCCGCCTCGCCGCCCTCGTCGCGGCCCTGGTGACCGGCGCCGGCGCCACCGCCGACCTCGCGACGCTCGGCGACTTCCCCATGCCGTCCTACGACGGGGACGCGGAGGCGGCCGACGGCCTGCCGCCGGGGGCGCTTGCCCTGTGCGACCGGATCGCCGAGGCCCAGGCCCTGGTCATCGCCTCGCCGGAGTACAACGCCTCCGTGCCCGGCGTGGTGAAGAACGCCGTCGACTGGGTCTCGCGCGTCCGGCCCCAGCCCTTCAAGGACAAGCAGACCCTGCTCGTCTCGGCGTCCCCCTCCATGGTCGGCGGCAACCGCGGCCTGTGGGCCCTGCGCGTACCGTTGGAACATCTCGGGGCCCGCGTCTACCCCGACATGTTCAGTCTGGCCATGGCCCACCAGGCCTTCGCCGAGGACGGAGCCCTCGCCGACGCCGGCCTGGGCGAGCGGCTGGGCGCGACGATCGGCGCCTTCCTCGACCTCGCCGAGGCGGACACCCGCTACTTGTGCCTGCAGCGTCGCTGGTACGAGTTCCTCGGCGACCGCACCGACGCGCCGGTGACGTCCCGCGCCCAGGACTGATCTTCGTCGGCCACAGGGCGTGAGCTATGTTTGAGCGCGAGTGACATGAGTAAGGAGGCCCTCCGGTGTCATCGGGGCAGCAGGCTCGGGCCCAGGCGGCCGCGATCACGCCGGGCAGCCAGCCGTCGGAGCAGGGGCGTCCCCCGGCGGACCGGCTCCTGGCCCTTTTCGACGGCCATCGGCTGTCCCCGGGCCAGCGGCGCATCGCCCAGTACCTGATCGACCACCTCACCGAGGCCGCCTTCCTCTCGATCACCGAGCTCGCCGACCGCGTCGGCGTCAGCCAGCCCTCCGTGACCCGTTTCGCGGCCTCCCTCGGGTTCAGCGGCTATCCGGCCCTGCGCGAGGTGCTCCAACCGATCGCGCTGAGCGCCGTCGCAGGCTCCCCGGACATCCGCGAGCAGATCCGCCGCAACGAGCTGCAGGCCGCCGTGGACGCCGAGATCGAGAACCTGGAGAACGTGCGCCGACTGCTCGCCGACACCAACCAGGTGCTGGACATCGGCCGGGAACTGGCCGCGTCCGTGCCCCTGACGGTGCTCGGGCTGCGGATCTCGGTCTCCCTCGCGGAGTACTTCGCGTACGCGGCGCGGCGCATCCATCCCGATGTGCGCCTGGTGACGCGCGGCGGCAGCGTGGCGTACGACGCGCTGCTCCAGTCCCGCTCGGCGGGCGGTAGCTGGGTCCTGGCCTTCGCCATGCCGAGGCACGCCAAGGAGACCCTGGCCGCACTGCGGGCCGCCCGCAGCACCGGGCTGCGCGTCGTCCTGATCACGGACCCCACCGTGGGACCGCTGGTGGACGAGGCCGATGTGGTCCTGACCGCGGGGACGGGTTCGCGGCTGGTGTTCGACTCGTATGCGGCGCCCGGGATGCTGTCCGCCGCTCTGCTTCAGGCGATGGCGGACGCCGATCCCGAACGTACGCAGGCTCGGCTCGAAGGGTACGAGCAGGCCGCTGACCAGCACGGTTTCTTCCTGTAGGGCGAGCACCGCGGCGTTTGGGCAGGATCGGACGCGACACCCCTTTTCAAGGGCGTATTCAGCCATCGACGTGCATGAAATTTTTCATACTCTTGATTACTCGACGGTATATATGTTTACTGACGGCGGCGCTCCGGATCCACCAGATGCCAAGGAGGACGTCCCCACGTCCGCCTAGAACAGATTCGCGGTGCGACGACCTCCTCACGTCGCGACCGCGGGCCGTCGGGCTTTCGGATCCCGCTGAGCGCCCATGGCGGCCTCGGTCAACCCCTGGGCCGAGGCCGCCCCAGCAACGTCTCGATCAGAGTTCGACACCACTCGGAAGTGACGAGAATGCCCCAGACGGCCACCATCACGCGCAGTCCCGACTGGCCCTTGCAGGTCAAGGCCCCCGGGACCCATGACTGGGAACGCACGGCCACGCGCTGGCTGCGGGACCTGCTCCCGGCCCGCTACGGCGGCTACCTGACCCTCAACCGTCATCCCGCGATCCTGGCCCGGCACGCACAGCTCCAGCTCCAGCACGAGATGCGCGCCGTACGGGTGGCCCTGCAGACCAGCCGCGCCGAACTGCCCATGCTCGGCGTCGCCGAGTCGGTCATCGAGAACGCCATCAGGATGTACGCGGTCGAACTGGAGCAGCTGAGCCGCCTCTCGCGCGCAGTCCGGCTGGTCACGGACGCCCTCCAGGTGAACGCGACGGCCCAGCGCAGACGCTGACCGGCCCCGTGCGGGGGCTACGCGGGCCGCCACGAGCGGAGCCGGTCGGCCACGTCGAACGCGGTGGCGCGCAGCATCCGGATGTCGGTGACGAGCTCGCGCCACTGCTCGTACGAGGCCTCCACCGCCTCCCCGGAAGCCTCGATGTACGCCACCGCCACGCCGTAGCCGAAGTACTCGTTGGAGTCGGGGAGCGGTCGGAGCAGCACGATCGCGTGCAGCAGGGCGGCCGCGCGCCAGTACGCGTCGGGGTCGTCCACGCGCAGACTGGGGGTGTTCACCCGGTGCCGGGCGACGGCCGCGGCCAGGGCGGAGTGGTCGGCGACCGCCACGTCCTTGAACAGCGCCTCCTGCCGCTCCAGCAGCCAGCGGTGATCGATGTGGAGTTCCACGCGCGCCTCACGCCCCCCGGGATCCGGCGCTCGCCGGACCGGTCCGGCGCGGGACGGCGGTGATCGCGTTCATCCCCCGAGTATCTCCGCCCCAGGGCCGGCCGGGGGGCGGTTCGGGCAGACCGGCCCCGCCCGGTCGGGCGGATCCCGCCGTGCTCAGTGCCCCGGTGTCGGCCGCGGGAACGGTGGCCGGAATTATCTCCCCCGCGCAGAGGTGTTCCGTAGGGGAGGTCTTGCCTCCTACGGTCTGTGCAGCAGCACAGTTCCGGATCAGGAGGCAGCGTGGAGCGCGAGAACGGCATCGATCAGCTGGTGACGGCGATGAGGGCGGTCGATGAGGCGGGCCGGCTCTTCGAAGAGGCGCACACCGTGTACCAGGCGCGCGGCCTCAAGCGGGTCAGCGACGACTTCAAAGTGGCGGGAGGCTCCGTACAGACCCTCCAGGGAGCGGAGGAGATGGCGCGGGGCGCCCGCAAGTACCTCTCGGAGCTCGCGCTGATCGCCGGCTACACGGCCGCCGGCCTCGACGGCCGGGTCGCGAACGCCGCTGCGCGGGCCGGCGCCGGTTTCGCCGGCGTATCCGGCGGCGGCTCCCGCATGGGCCGCCCGCTCCTGGACCCGACCGTGCGGGGGCTGCGGCTCCTGCTGGACGTGGAGCTCTTCGACCCCGGCTTCAAGGCGGAGATCGAGGAGGTCCTGCGCGCGGAGCGGGCCACCTACCCGGACCCCTCGTCCTTCCGCATCGCACCGGCCCCGGCGGCCGGCGCCACCCCCTGACGGCTCCCCCGGAGTGCCGGGGCGGCCGGGTGGGGCCAGGCTGGTGGTATGCGCCACGCACCCGTCGTCGTACACCGGATCTTCCCGTCAGGAGGCCGGCAGGTGACGCTGCGCACCCCGGGCGGCGAATCGTCCCTCGGGGTGGCTCGCTCCGACGCGGACGTCATCGAGTTCCTGCGCCGCGCCGGCATGCCCGATCCGGACGACGTCGTCCTCGGCGGGACCCCGCTCCTGGAATGGGAGTCCGACACCCCGCACGTCTACACGACGGACCCCCCGACGGGCGACCTCCCCTGACCGCCCGGCCCGGAGCCGCCGCCGACGTGGTGGCCCGCGAGGCGCACGCGGCACGGCGGCTCGCCGACCCCCGTGCGCGAGTCGGGGCGGCTCGCCGGCGGACGGTGGAGGGCTGACCGTACGTTTTCTAGGTCGAGTGACCTATAGTCCTCGTATGGACAACGACCAGCTGGTGCACGACCCCCATGGACCGGTCCTCCTCGTCGGAGGCTACGGAACGGTGGGGACCGAACTGGCCAGGGCGGTCGCCGGCCGCTGGCCGCTGCTGCTCGTGGGCCGCTCGCCGCAGAAGGCCGCGGCACTGACCGGCGAACTCGGCTGCGAGGCGCGGCGCTGGGACCTGTCCGCCCCGGAACCGTTCCGGGCCGGAGTCCGGGCGGTCGTGGGCGTGGCCAACGATCCCGGCGACCGCGTACTGCGCGCCGCCCTCGCCGGCGGCGTCCCGTACGTGGACGTGACCCGCTGGACCTCCCGGGTGCACCGCGCGGCGGCCCTGGTCGCGCTCGGCCCGCCCGGCACCGACGCACCGGCAGCGGCGCCGGCGCCGGTCCTGCTCTCCTCCGGCTGGATGGGCGGCGTGGTGCCCCTGGTCGCCGCCGCCCTCGCGGAGCGCCTGGGCGGAGCCGACCGCGTGGACACCGCGATCCGATACGACCTCGCCGACCGCTCCGGAGCGGACTCCGTGGAGTTCATGGACCGCCTGGGCGTCGACTTCGAGGTGCGCGAGGACGGCCGGGCCCGATCCGTCACCCCGCTCACCGGCGTCCTCACGCACACCATCGGAGACCACCGCACCAAAGTCGCCAGGATCGACACCCCCGAGCAGTTCACCCTGCCGCTCACCCTGGGGGCCCGCACCGTGACCACGCGCATCGGATTCAGCAGCACCGCCGCGACCTCCGCCCTCGTCGGCCTGGGCCGCGTCGGCTTCTTCCGCCGCGCGGCCGGCGACCGCTGGCGCCCGGTACGGCGACGCCTCCTCCACGCCCCGGGAGACGGTGGCACCGCCGGCCTGCGCATCGAGGTCGAGGGACCGCGCGGTGTCCTGCTGGCCACCGTCACCGACCCGCGCGGCCAGGCCCACCTGACCGCCGTCGGAGCCCTGGCCGGCCTGCACCGCGTCCTGGGGACCGACGGCGCGCCCGCCCGCCCCGGCCTCGCCTTCCCCGAGTCCCATCCGCTGCCGCACACCGTCCTGCCGGCCCTGGAGGAAGCCGGCGTGCGCATCGACGTCACTACGGTCGCCACCGCCGCGTCGCCATGCCCCATCGGGCCGCCCGCCGCGCCGGCCGCCGCGTGAGTACCGCGAAGGGGTCCGCCCGCCGCGCCGCCCTCCTCGACGCCGCCGAACGGACCCTGATCGGCGGCGGCCACGGCGCGCTGTCCCTGCGCGCCGTGGCGGAGGCCGCCGGGGTCCGCCTCGGGCACCTCCAGTACTACTTCCCCACCCGCGACACCCTCCTCGACGCAGTCCTCGACCGCCTCCTGCGCCGCTCACTGGACCGCCTCGCCGACGTGGCCCCCGGGCTGGGCCCGGACAGCACCGAGCCCGTACCGCTGGACCGGCTCGTCGACCTGCTGCTCGCCGAACAGGACGACCCCGCCCTGGTCGGACTGTTCGTCGAGCTGTGGGCCCTGGCCGCCCGTGACGCGTCGGTCGCCGGGGCCGTCCGCACCTTCTACCGGCACTACGCCGACCTGGTCACCACGCAGATCCGCCTCCACCTCCCAGACCTGCCCGCGAGCGAACACCGCGCCCGCGCCGAGGTGTTCATCGCACTCCTGGAAGGCAGCGCTCTGATGCGCTCGGGCATCGCCGGCACCCCGAAACCCGCGACGGACTCCCTCCTTGCCCGCACCGCACTCACCCTCCTCACGGGACACGCGGACACCGGCGGACACGGAGGTTGACGGGCCGCACGGCACCCCTGCACGGCACCCCTGCACCGCACCCCTGTACCGCACCCTGCTTCGACCCGAGGCAACGACCGGTCCGTACAGTGCCGTTCGTCAACGGTGCCGAGGGCGGGGGAAAGTCTGTGGAGCCTTTGCGGCCGGGTGACCCGCCGGAGATCGGCGGGTACCGCCTGCTGGCACGGCTCGGCGAGGGCGGCATGGGCGAGGTGTTCCTGGCCCGTACGGCGTCCGGCCGGCCGCTGGCCCTCAAGACCGTGCACCGGCACCTGAGCCAGGAGCCGGACTTCGCGGAACGCTTCGCCCGCGAGATACGCGCCAACGACCGCGTGCGCTGCCCGTGGACGGTCTCGGTCGTGGACTTCAGCCCGCCCGGGGAGTCACCGCAGTGGCTGGCGACCGAGTACATCGCCGCGCCGTCACTGGGCGACTGGGTACACCGGTACGGGCCGCTGGCGGAAGCCGCCGTACGTTCCCTGGCCCGCGAACTGTCGGCGGCGCTCGTCACGGTACGGGCGGCCGGCGTGGTGCACCGCGACATCAAGCCGGCCAACGTCCTGCTCGGCCCCGAACGGCCCTTCCTCATCGACTTCGGCATCGCCCGCGCCGTGCGGGACGCGCGCCACACGCAGACCGGCGCGGTCATCGGCACGCCCGGCTACCTCGCACCCGAGCAGGCGACCGGCGCCGTGGCCGGGGCGCCGGCGGACGTGTTCTCCCTCGCCGCGGTCCTCGTGTACGCGGCCACGGGGCGCGGCCCGTTCCTGGCCCCTGGCGAGGAACTCCACCTGCCGGCCCTGCTGTACCGGATCGTCCACGACGAGCCGCTGCTGGACGGCGTGCCGCCCTCGCTCCTGGCCCTGATGGGGGAGTGCCTGGCCAAGGACCCGGACCGGCGCCCGACCGCCGACGCCCTGCGGGAGCGGCTCGGCGCCGGTGAGGAGTCGGACTGGAGCGAGGCCCTGCCACCGGCCCTCGTGGCGGACGCCGCCCGCCGCCGGACCGACCTGCACGGGCTCCTGACCACCCCCCGCCCCGGCCCGCCCGCGACGACCCCTGGCCGGTGTGGGAGGCGGCCGAAGCGTCCGCGTCGACCAGCTGGAAGAGATCGGCTTCGAGGTGCCCGAAGGCCCCTACGAGACGCTCGCCGGCCTGATCGCCACCCGCCTGGAGCGCATCCCCGTCGAGGGGGACACCGTGCTCGTGGACGGCTGGGAGCAAGATACTCACCGTGCAGCGGCCAGTGGGCCCGGACCACCCGAACGTGGTGCTCACCGGAACGGCATGCGTGGGGGACGTCACCCCGGAGGTCATGACACATCTGCAGGCACTGCTCGACAAGGCCCAGTTCCCACGACCCTGACCGTGCCCCTTCCCCCTGTCCCTGCCCGAGGAATAGCCAGAGGAGTTGGGGGCGGTCCGCCGCCCAGCGAAATGCCCGGCCCACGATCCGGCGCCCTTCGATTGTCAGTGGTGGCTGAGAGGATCGGAGCATCGAGTCGGTCGGAACAACGGGGGGCGGCAATGTCCGGAAACCAGAACTACATCAATCACGTTGCTCTTGTACTGGATGCCAGTTCGTCCATGTCACACCTGAGCGGCAAGGTCGTCGAGGTCGCCGATCAGCAGATCGCCTATCTGGCGCGCCGGTCGCAGGAACTGGATCAGGAAACCCGTGTCACGGTGTACGTCTTCTCGAACAAGGTGGAGTGCGTCATCTACGACAAGGACGTGCTGCGCATGCCGTCCCTCCAGCAGATGTACCGGGCCGGTGGAATGACCGCCCTGCTGGCCGCCACTTTGAAATCGCAGCGGGAACTGGCGCAGACGGCACAGCTCTACGGCGACCACAGCTTCCTCACGTTCGTGCTGACCGACGGGCAGGAGAACGCAAGTCACCGCTGCCCGGACGCCCCTGCTCGGGACCCTCGTGAACTGGTGCAGGCCGTGGCCACGATGATCGAGACGCAGGAGGACAACTGGACGCTGGCCGTCCTCGTGCCGGACCAGATGGGCAAGCGCGAGGCCATGCAGTGCGGTTTCCCGAAGGACAACATCGCCGTTTGGGATGCCACGAGCACACAGGGTCTGGAGGAAGCCGGACAAGCCATCCTGAAGGCCACCGAGAACTTCATGGTGGGCCGCAGCAAGGGCATTCGTGGATCGCGGGCGGTGTTCTCCACGGGGGCGGAGGCGGTCAACAAGAAATCCATTGCGGCGGCCGGTCTCACCCCGGTCGATCCGTCGCGGTACCACCTGATTCCCGTGGCCCGGGAAGCAGTTATCCGGGACTGGGTCGTCGAAAGCGGACACACTTACCACACCGGTTGCGCGTACTACCAGCTGAGCAAGTCGGAAAAGATCCAGGCGCGGAAGCAGATCGCGGTACTGGAGAAGAAGACGGATCAGGTCTACACGGGACCGGAAGCCCGAGCCCTGCTCGGCCTGCCCGACACGGAAGTCCGCATCAAGCCGGACCACAACGACGAGTTCACCATCTTCGTACAGAGCACCAGCGTGAACCGGAAGCTCGTGCTGCAGACGCGGCTACTGCTCATGGTCTGACGCCTCGGGAGCCCCGCCGGCCCAGCCGGCGGGGCCGTGCGCGTGCGGCTCCCGCCGACCCGACCGTACGGGCAATGCCGGCGGACATGGCACGGGCTTGCTTGAGGGGGTCGCCTGAGGGGCCGGTGAGTGTGAGGGGACGTCCTGCCGCAACGGCCAAGTCAGCGCTCAGCTCCCGCCCCGTCACCGGAGGGTGACGTGCCAGTCCCCGGTGGAGTAGAGGTGGACCAGGGCAGGGCCAGCCAGGCGGGCCTGGCCATTGCAGGTGCTTCGGCCCGTGAGTAGGCGCCTGGGAAGCCGGCGAGTTCGGCACGGCCCGGGCCGTCTAGCCGGACTACCAAGAGCACGGGCTGGTCCGGATCCGGGCGCGCCAGATCCGCGTCGCCGTCGCCCTGGCTTTGTAGGGCCGGTAGCGGTTGCGGGCCCGGCACCCGGGCAAGTGCGGGGTCAAGGCGCTTTTGCATCGGGGAGTCGCCGTCGTACTCCTCGGCGACCACCGCCCAGTCGTAGAAGCTGGAAACGGCGGCCAAGATTCGGTTCACCGTCGCCGGCGCGAGCAGACTGCCCGGTGCCTCCGGACCGCCGACCACGACCGTCAGGCCGAGCCGCTGGGCTGGTCGACGCGAGGGCGCCCGCCGCAGGAACGCCAGCAGCCGCAAGGCATCCGGGCCCCGAAGCTCTCGCCAGTCCATGCCCTCACCAGCGAGGAAGGTGAACAGGCGCCGCAGGTCATACGCGTACGCGCAGATCGTGTGCGGCGAAAAGTTCCGGTCGACCAGATGATCCAGGAACCGGCAGGCCGCCGTGACCGGCTCGCCGTCGCCGTCGACCAATCGGACTCGTCGTACGACACCGCCATCACGTTCCTTGACCACCCGCACACCGGCCTCCCCGAGCCTGCACTCAGACGGCCCAACGAACCCCGGACCTCGATCGCCACGGCGCCGGTCCAGGCGTCACTCGAAGGTGTTTAGATAAGGAGATGTACGGCACCTTCCGCCTCGACATGGACAAGCGGCTCGACCTGCTGCCTGCCCTGGTGCCCGGGCCGCGCCGCGCGGCGGATGACGGCGTTCAAGCAGCAGGCTCGGCACCCGGCCGCTGAACCGGAGCAACACCGCCGCCCGCGTCGTGACTACCCGCACCCTTCCATGGACGTGATCCAGGCGGGAACATCCAGGTGACGGTGGACGGGGGGTGGCAGACCGTGGGGCGTAGACGGGGTGCGTGGGCCGGGTCGGGGGTAACGGGAGGGGCCGCATTGGTGGCGGCTGTGCTGGGGCCGGTGACCAATTACGCCAGTGACGCGGTGCCTGGCTGGGCGGCGCAGGCGTGGGTGATCTGGCCGGTGTTCGCCGTGCTGGTGGTGGTCAGCATCGGGCTGTTGCTGTGGGGCCGGCATCTGGATGCCGCACCAAGGCCCCCGGCGCGGCTGGCACCGGTGAGCCGACTGGCCCGAGGCCAGCAGGCTTCGTTACGCCCCCCGCATGTTCAGCGCGTGCGGGGGCGTGAGGGAGAACTCGCCGTGCTGGCAGGCATGCTTCGGCGGCCACAAGGCCGGTTCGCGGTGCTGTGCGCGGTCGGCGGGATGGGCAAGACAACGGTGGCCGCGCAACTGGCCACCCAGGCCGAGGCGGCGGGCTGGCGAGTGTTTTGGGTGCGCTGGCGCGACGGTGCGGAGCTGGCGCAGCAGATGGTGGAGACGGCCCTGGCCTGCGGCCTGCCAGAGGCAGAGCTGGAGGCCGCGCGAGCGGGGCAGGCGAGCCTGCCGGATGTGGTCTGGCGACAGTTGGGCCGGGTGCGGCGGTGGCTGCTGGTGGTGGACAACGCCGACGAGCCGCACGAGATCGGCCCGGCAGGGGAGCCGGTGGCCGACTATCGCGGCTGGATCCGTCCTCACGGCCGGGGCCTGCTGGTGGTGACCAGCCGGGATGGCAGCGAGCAGACCTGGGGTCCGTGCGCACAGCTGCTGCCACTGGAGCCGCTGCCGGTGCGACCTGCGGGGCAGGTCCTACTGGACGCTGCTCCCGTGGCCGGCACCGCCGAGCAGGCCCGGGAGCTTGCGGCGCGACTGGGCGGGCTGCCACTGGCGTTGCACGCGGCCGGCACCTATCTGGCCGGACCCACCAGCCGTTACCGCACCTTTGCCGCCTACCGCCAGGCCCTGGAACAGGAACTGCGGTTCTTGTTGGGAGCGGCGCACCCGAATGCCTCCCATCCGCAGGTCGCCCGCGCCGTGGTGCGGCACACCTGGGAGGTGTCCTTGGACCAGCTCGCCGGGGAGGGCAACGCTTTGGCCCGCCCCTTGTTGCGACTGCTGGCCCTGCTGGCTCAAGCCCCCGTCCCACTGTCCCTGATCACCCCGGACCTGCTATCCGTCGTCACCGGACACGACGTCACCGCGGTGGCCCTGGAGGCCGCCTTCGCCGGCCTGCACCGCTACGGTCTCCTCGGCCTGCCCCACTCTCCCGGCAGCACCGGTCTGGCGTCAGGCAGCAGTGAGGGGGCGCAGGTGGTGCTGCATCCCCTGATCCGAGAGATCAACGCTGTCGCCCTCACGGCCGAGACCTCCGATCTCGCCGTGTGGCACCGGGCCCTTGCCGAGCGGCTGACCACGGCCGTGCACGAGGCCAACCAGCGCGGGCGCGCTGGTTGGCCTGCAGCCGTGCTCCTCGCCCCCCACCTGCCGCTGCTGCTCGACTACGCGGACCCGCGCACCGCCACACACCACCGCACCACTCTCAACGCCCTGGCGCAGGTGCTGCAGGAGGCTGGCGCTTTCGGTGCGGCGCGCCTGCTGCATGAACGGGTCCTCGACGTCGAGACCCGCATGCTGGGCCCCGAGCACCCCGATACCTTGACCAGCCGCAACAACCTGGGCAATGCCTTGTTCGGAATGGGAGAGCCGGCCGAGGCAATACGCCTGCTCCGGCAGACCCTGGAGGACAGCGCCCGCATCCTGGGCCTCGTGCACCCCGATACCTTGACCAGCCGCAATGACCTCGCATGCGCTTTGGACGGGACGGGTGAGCATGCCGAGGCGGTGGGTCTGCTGCGGCAGACCCTCAACAACCGTACCCGTGTCCTGGGCCCCGAGCATCCGCATACCCTGGCCAGCCGGGACAGCCTCGGTCTCGCGCTGGATGGGATGGGCGAGCATGCACAAGCAGTGCGGATGCACAGGCAGACCCTGGAGGACCGCACCCGCATCCTGGGCCCCGAGCACCACCTCACCCTGCTCAGCCGCCACAACCTCGCCAGCGCCCTGACCAGGGCGGGTGAGCAGACGGAAGCGATACAGCTGCTGCGGCAGGCGCTCAACGACCACGCCCGCATTCTGGGCGACGAGCATCCGCACACGCTGGCCAGCCGGGACAGCCTCGGTCTCGCGCTGGATGGGATGGGCGAGCACGCACAAGCAGTGCGCATGCACAGGCAGACCCTGGAGGACCGCACCCGCATCCTGGGCCCCGAGCACCCGGATACCCTCGCCAGTCGCCACAACCTCGCTCTCGCTTTGACCAGTGCAGTTGAGCAGGCCGAGGCGATAGACCTGCTGCGCCGAACCCTCGATGACCGCGTCCGCTTCCTGGGCGACGAGCACACACATACCTTGAGCACCCGCAACGCGCTGGAGACAGCACTGGCCATGTCCACCCAACGGCCACAGAGCCGGTGGTGGCACTGGCTGCGGCGCAGGAACGTCGCAGCCAGTGGCGGCTGAGGAGGCCCTGTATCCATGAGCCGCCGCCAAGCGACAAGTAGCACTCTGTAATTATTGTTGCATTGTGTGAGCGTAGCGGTGGTTGGGTCCGCGGGTGTGAGTGTCGGCAAACGACGGCGGGCTCAAGCGGTCAGTGCATCACCGCTGTTCAGAAGGTCATAGTAGATCTCGGCTGAGCTGCGGTAGCCGTGGACTTTGCGTGGACGGTGG
>NZ_JBSGQV010000041.1:0-61769 GCF_053606025.1 Streptomyces sp. NPDC055254
CCTGCTGAGCCACCGAAAACCCGTAATCACGCACCTGGACCTCCACAACCACATGATCATCCGTGGGGTGGTGCGTTGATCCCTTGAGCTCGCCACCGTTTGCCGACACTCACACCCGCGGCCCGGCCTGACCGATCTACTCGCCTACGCCCGGCCCGGCGACACGATCGTGGTCTACACCATCGACAGACTCGGAAGGAACCTGCGCGAAGTCCTCAACCTCGTCCACGACCTCAGCGACAAGCAGATCGGGGTCCGTTCACTGGCCGACCCCCTGCCGATCAACACCGCCGACGAGGGCATGGGCCGCATCGCCTTCCTGCTGCTGGCCCTCTTCGCCGAGATGGAACGCACCTTCACCGCCGAACGCGCCGCCCACGCCCGCGCCGTCGCCGAAGCCGCCGGCCGACGCATCGGCCGCCCCGTCGCCACCCCGCCGACAAGATCGAGTACGCCAGACTCCTCAAGCAGCAAGGCACCAGCCTCGGGCAAATCGCGGCGAAGACCGGAATCCCCAAGACCTCGCTTCACCGCTACCTCGCGGACGCAGTCTCTGCCATCGCGCCGTCCGGAGACCCTGGCTCCTGACTCGCAGCAAGTCGAGGTCATCGGACGGAGCGGAAGCCCTGCGCGAGCGGCAGTCGACAGCGCCACTCCGCAGCCGGGGACGCGTCTGGGATGGAAAGCTGATCCGGATCAGGGTGGTCGTCTTGGCGAAATCCCTGGCATTTGGCGGGTTTCTGGGTATCGGGCGTGTCGCCTTCGCGGTCACGTCATGATCCCCATCGCGCCGGTTCGCCGACGGGAGGGACAGGAATGTTCGAAACGGGGGAGGCGTAGCAGTGCGAGACCAGCTCCTTGGGGGCCGTTACCGGTTGGTAAAACAGCTCGGCGAGGGCGGAATGGCAAGTATGGGAGGCGCAGGACGAGACGCTGGGGCGGCCCGTCGCAGTCAAGGTGATCTCCCTGCTCTCCGGTGGCGGAAGCCGCGGTGACGAGGCACGCGCCAGGTTCCTGCGCGAGGCACAGATCACCGCCCAGCTGCAGCACCCCAACATCGTGACCGTCCACGACCTCGGCGAGACCGACACAGGGGGCGCCAAGGCCCCGTTCCTGGTGATGGAGCGAGTGCGAGGCGAGGGTCTGGACGCGAAGCTACGCCGGGACGTCGTCACCTTGCCGGACGCTGCCCGATGGGGCGCGCAGATATGCGACGCGCTTGCCGACGCGCACAGCGCCGGAATCATGCACCGGGACATCAAGCCGTCCAACATCCTCATCACGCCTTCCGGCACAGTGAAGGTCCTCGACTTCGGCATCGCGCGGGCGGCCGACCCCTACTTGACCTCGGACCGCCTCACCCAGACCGGCTTCATCGTGGGCACACCCCCGTACATGGCGCCCGAACAAGCACGCGGTTTCCCGGAACCGCGCAGCGACCTGCACGCGCTCGGCTGCCTTCTCTTCGAACTGGTCACGGGCCAGCTGCCGTTCCAGGCCCTCGACACCCTGGGCTACCTCACGGCCCACCTCACCCAGGAACCGCCCGCCCCCAGCTCCGTGTCCGCGGGCATCCCATCTACCTGGGATGACCTCGTGCTCAGCCTGCTGCACAAGGACCCCGACCAGCGGTACCCGAACGCTGTCGACGCCGCCCAGGCCCTGCGACAACTCGACCACGCACCCCAGGCCACGCCATCAACAGGCGAGCCCACCCCATCCCCCACCATGCCAGCCACGACTCCGCTCCGGGATGTCTACGGCAACGCCCCGAGACGCATCGCGCTCGCAATGCGCGCTCTGCTCGCCAAACGCACCGCGGAAACCGTCACCCACCAGGCGACGCTGCTGAATCATCTCCCCAAGGTCGCTTCGCCAACGTCACCGCCCCTGGCGGTCGATGCCGAGAAATCCCCGCCGCAGGGTGCCCGATCTGTTCAGACGCGTGCGCGGAGAACCATCGCGGGGTACACACCCGTGGCGGGTCAGGGCCTCCCTCAACTCGATACGGCACCGACCAATACCCAGAAGCCCCCCGCCAGAACCGCGACTGCTGTGACGGCGTTGGTATGCCTTCTCACGGTTCAGGTCATCCCCTTCGCGACCGCCCAGGCCGTCGACATCGGTGCGATGTCGAGCGACGGACGGATGGTGCGGATGACGTTGTTCGGCGTCGAGACAGCCATGCTCGCCATCGGCGTGCTGCTGCTGTTCGCGCGGAACACAGCGGGACGTTGGTTGATCGCGGCAGGCGGCATCGGCTTGGCTCTGCAAGCTGCGGAAGCCATTCGCTTCTCCGACGGGATCGGCTACTACCTGCGGGGCGCCCTACCCTTGGCCGCCGTCACAGCGGCGCTCTCCGCCACCCTGGCCGTGCGACGTCAACGGCCACGCTAGGGATCTACCAGGGTCTCCCGCTCGTCGACGACAGGCTTGTGGCTCACCGCTGGTACCACCAGCCAGGAGCCCGGGGGCCAAGGATCAGGCGAAGCTGGCCGGGGCTTACTACGGTCCTGGCCAGCGGAGCCTACGACGCCACATCAACTCGCGCCGACTGGAGCGACAGGATCACTCACGCCGGAGTGCAGAGGGCTTCGGGCATCCGTGCAGTCGGCTTCGGAACCTGACATCGATCTCGTCATGCAGCTCATGCGCGAGGGCGACACGTTGAAGGTGACCCGGCTTGACCGGCTCTCCCGTTCCGTCCTGCGCCTGGTGACCCTCGGCGCCGAGCTGCGCAAGCGCGGGATCGGGCTGCACGTCATCGAGCAGGGCATCGACACCGCCACCATGGAGGGCCGGGCCATGTTCGAGATGCTCAGCGTGCTTGCGGAGCTCCAGAGAGAGCTGATCGTGGCGAACACGAACGATGGGCGCGCCTCCGCGCGGGCCCCGCGGCCGGGTCGGCGGGCGCCGGCCGAAGCTCACAGCCGACCAGGCTGAGCTCGCCCAGCGGCTCTACGACGCCCGGGAGAAGACTGTCCAGCAGATTGCCGACATGTTCAACGTGCCCCGTTCCACGGTGTACGGACACCTCGACAAGACCAAGACGGTCCCCCGCCAGCCGAAGAGGACCGTCGCGGCACAGTCTTGAAAGCTACCGGTGGGTTACTTGCTCCCTGGTGTCCGAGCTGGGACTACAGGTCCTTGTACTTTGGATACAGCGAGTCGAAGCCGTCGGTGTTGAAGTTGTGGATCACATCGCGGACCCGGTCATCGCTCGTGAAGGACACCTCGGCGATCTTCGCCACCGACATGCCCTGCGCGGACAGCAGCACCATCTGGCTCGCCGCCAGGTCACCACCGATCCGGTGCCCCTGCGGATGATCCGAAGCAGTCGCCGGCCCTCGTCGTCATCGATCTCACGGACGCGTACTCGTTCTGCCACTGACCGACGGTAGGGGACGACCGACGCCCAAGAACCTCACTCAGACCGCTTGCCCCGTGCTCTGAGGGCTGCCTCCAGTCGGGCGATGTCCTCGGCGTCCTTGGTCCGTCGAGGCCGGGAGGGATCCCAGGTGGGCATCATCCGCTTGATCTCGATCTGAGCCTGTGGACTGACGATCGCACATTCCAGAGCGCCGATACGGCCCGGCCCAGCATCGAGCATTCCCCCGGGCCAGGGCGCACCGACCCAGGGGCCCCCGGCGACCACCACACGGCCGGCCGTATCCCGGTCCAGGAGCGTAAAGCTGTTGTCCAGCCCGTCCTTGGAGAAATCGAGCTGCAGCTCAGGTGGCGGTCCTGGGACCGGTTTATAGCCGTGCAGCAGCAAGCCTTCCGCCAGGGCCCCGGCATCGTCTGTCCAGGCGAACCAGTCGACGTCCTCATGGTCTCGCGTGATCTCGCCGAGGAAGAAGTCCATGGCCCATCCACCCCGAAGCCACAACGAGACCCCAAGAGCTCCGGCAACCTGCACAGCCTCAGCGATCAGGCGGAGCTGTTGATCCGCACGTCCCATATCCACAGCCAGGCAGGCTATGCGGGAACCGCTCTACCCAGCACATCCGCAAGGAGAAGATCGAAGCCGACACACCGGACGACGACAAGCGTGAGCGCTGACGCCGGCCCTCGATTCTGTGCGCCCGCTTGGCCGCAAGACTCCTCGCCCCGGCCGAGCGGGCGCTGCCGCGCCCAGATACCCGACTGCAACCCACGACGGCGCCGCAGACGTGGGCCGGGCGGGCCCGCCGCGGGCCCGCCCATGCGATTCCGACGTTTCTTGTCACTGAGCAGCCGGCCCGGCGGCGCCGGGGGTGCGGCGCACTTCCTCGGCGGCGTCCTGGCCCACCTGGCGCAGTCCCTCCGCTGTCTCCTGACCGGCGCTTTGAGCCTGGTCCTTGGTCGTCTGCGCGGCTTCCTGGGCGGTGCTCTTCACCGCTTCCACGGCCTGGGCCGCGGGCTCCTGCATCTCCTCGCGGACCTCCTGGACCGCTTCGACGGCCGTCTGCTTGACGGGTTCCAGCAGCTCTTCGGAGTGCTCCCGAAGCTTGTGTCCCGCGCGTTCCTCGGCCTCGGTGGTCGGCAGGAGAGCGGCAGCGAGCATGCCCGCGCCGAACGCGATCAGTCCCGCGGCCAGCGGGCTGCCCTGCGTTTGCCGCTTCACCTGCGAGGGCGCCTGCTGGACGGTCTCGCTCACGGTTGCGCCGACCTCTTTGGCGGTTCCCGCGATGCTCTCCGTGGCCTGGCTCAGACTCTCGGACGCGCCGTGCGCCGTGCCCTGTGCCGTGCCCATCACGCGCTCCTTCACTCCGCCGGCGCGGTGGCGCACCGAAGCGGCCTTGCGCTGTACCACCCTGCGGGGGGTCATCCTGTCCGTCAGAGCGTCGACGTTGCGCGCCAGGTGCGCGCGCCGGTGCTCCGCGTCGGTCCTCAGCTCGTCGGGTATCGGGCCCATCGCGCATCCTCCTTCAGCGACTCCACAGCCTGTTCGGGCTTGAGATGGACATTGCGCCAGCCTGCCCGTCCGCTGACGAAAAGCGCCGCGCCGACGGCGGCCCACAAGGCGGTGACGATCAGCGCCGCCCAGGCGATGTCGATCACGTTGGCCATGGCGAATACGACGGTGAGGCTGGCGAACAGCAGCACCATGTGACCGGCGTAGCCCGCGCCGCCCAGCATCCCGGCCGCCTTGCCGGCTTTCGCCGACTCCTGTTTCAGCTCGGACTTCGCCAGTTCGATCTCGGTGCGGACCAGCCCGGACAAGTCCTGTCCGATCGCGTCGACCAGATCACCGATCGACGGCTCGGCGCCATCCGGATGGGGCGGGACGTGGCGGACAGGCCGTTCCCGGTATTCGGTGGACACGGGTCACATCCCTTCCACAGGCCGCGGGGAGGTGCCGTACGGCGGCACCGCGCCCGGCGGCGAGGAGGACGGCGGTGTCGGCCCCACCGGCGGGGGCTGTGACTGGCCGTAGGTGCCGGTCAGGTCCTCATCACCGGCAGGAACATCGGAGCGTCCCACAGGAGCAACGCCTCCAGCAGTCCGGTCCCCGGCAGTGGAACCGTTGCTGCCCTCGCCCGTACCGCTGGCGGTGGAGGCGGCCGCGGTCACGCCCTTGCCGGCCCGGCCCACCAGGAAGCCGGCCACGGCCGCGCCTGCCAGGAAGGCGCCCGGGCGGCGGCGGGCGAAGTTCTGCAGGTCGCTGACCAACCCGTCGGGCCCGCGCTGCTCCATGCTTGCGGCGACCTGGTTGCCGCGGTCGGCCAGCTGACGGGCCACGCCCGCCATGGTGGAGTCGGGCTTGCCGCTCTCGCTCATCTCCCGCAGCTCCTGTGCGATCCGACGCACGTTCTGCGCCAGATGCTCAGTCTGGGTCTGCGCCTGCCCCTGGAGCTGTCCCCGCAGCTCGCCGACGAGACTGCGGGCATGGGCGGTGGCCTCGCCGACGACGTTGGCCGCCTGCTCCTTCACAGTCCCGCCCACCTCGGCAGCCCTGCCGCCGACCAGTGCGGCACCCTCGCCCGCCTTGTCCTGAGCCGTGTGCGCTACCGCCGCCGTGCTGCCTTCTTGCCGGCGGCTCGATTCCTGGAAGTCACTCAAGGCTCCTCCTGGTCAATCGAAGGATCGAGTTTTCCCCGCCCGGTCGGCGCCTGCCCAGGTTTCGGCCTTCCACCCCGCACGACGATGACGGCAGCGGAACATAGTCCGGTCCGCCTCAAGCGACGGGTCTGGAGGGACCGGACTCCCTTTCGGTTGGGCACCTCTTTGGGGTCCCAGTAGTACTCGCCGAGAAAACAACGGAGTAGCCCCTGACCTGGATCGTTGCCGTTGAGACGTCGGCTCGTTGGGCTGAACGAGTGAGTCCGGCGATGGGAGGGGCGGATGGCAACGCGGGTGTTCTCCGACGAGGAGTTGGAGGGCTTGCGGTCGTTCCCGGCGATCTGCAAGGACGAGCTGATCCGCTACTTCACTCTGGCCCCGGCCGATGTGGCGTTCTTACGGAAGTTCCTGCGTCCGCAGACGGTTCTGGGCTCTGCGGTGCAGTTGTGCACGCTGCCGTGGCTGGGGTTTGTGCCGGACGAGGTGCCTGCGGCCCCGTTGGCGGCTGTGGGGCGGGTGGCCCGTCAGCTGGGGTTGCCGACGCTGCTGGAGGCGGTGCATTCCCCCGACGCCCCGTCCTGGCTGCGCGAACTCCCGGCGGTACAGGTCCCGCGCACGATGTGGGTGCAGAACTCCCACCGCACTGTGAGCGAGGTCGGGCCGGAGGTGAAGCGGTGGGAGAGCGAAGACCTCCCGCCCGGCAGGCTGCGGCTGGCTTCTCCGTACGACACTGGCGCGCGCTACGGCCTCAAACAGGGCTCCTGGTGGACCGGATACAAGATCCACATCAGTGAGTCCTGCGATGAAATCGACGTGCAGGACACGGCCACCGGACAGGCGGTGATCCCCGGAGCCGATCGACCGCCGCCGCGCTTGATCACGGGCATCGCGACCACCGATGCCACGGTGACCGATGCAGAAATGACCGAACCGGTCCATCACATGCTCGCAGCCCGCGACCTCCTGCCCGCCGAGCACTTCCTCGACTCCGGATACGCGTCCGCCGAGTTGATCGTGGGCATGAAGAAGAACTTCGGGGTCACCCTGGTCACCCCGGTCCTGCTGAACAGCTCACTCAGGCACGTGCCGGCGCCGGGTTCGACCGCACCGCGTTCACCATCGACTGGGACAAGCGGCAGGCCACCTGCCCACGCGGGGACACCAGCACCTGGTGGAGCCCCGCGGACGGGCCAGCAGATCGCGGGCGTGACGTACCTGTTCTTCGGTCATCACCGGCGGGCAGCCGAGCCGGGCGCCGCGGGCGCGGGCGGCGTCCAAGCCCTCGTTGGTGCCCTGCACGATGAGTTCGCGGATGAACTCGGCGAGGGCCGCGAACACGTGGAGACCAGGGCGCCCGCCGGGTGTGGTCGTGTCGAGCGCCTCGTGCAGCGAGGTGAAGCCGACGCCACGCTTACGCAGGCCGGCCACGATCGCGATGAGGTCCTGGAGGGAGCGGCCGAGCCGGTCCAGCGACGGAACGACGAGCGTGTCGCCCTCGCGCAGGAAGTCAAAGGCCGCCCACAGTTCCTCGCGTTCGGCGTTCTTGCCGGACTTCTTTGTCGGCGAAGATCCGGATGCACCCCGCTTCCGTGAGTGCGTGGATCTGCCGGTCGAGCAACTGTCCCTTGGTGGACACGCGTGCATATCCCACCAGGTCGCCGGTCCGTGCAGCCGGAACGGGGGCGAGAGATCGGCGGTGTCGTCGTCCTGGGGTCGCTGCACCCGTCAGATCGTACAGAAAACGGTGCTCCTCAAGTTCTTGAGCAAATCGACTTTCTGACACTGTTTCATGAGCATGATCCTGCGCCGATCCAGCCGCGTACAGCCACTTACCGATTTTGCTCATCAATCGGTCGATTGATGAGCACCGGTGGCTGTGGGGGCGGTCCACGCAAGCAGCATGTGGAGGGCGTCGTGGGATGAGGTGCCCGGCTCGGCTGCATACGTGATCAGTGCCTGGTCGGGGTCGTCGGCAGCGCGCAGGGTCTCGTAGGTCAGTTCCAGGTCGCCGACCAACGGGTGGTGGAACCTCTTGATGCCCGAAGTCTTGTCCTGGACCGGGTGTTCTGCCCACCAGCGGCGGAAGTCCTCGCTCTTCAACGACAGCTCCCCGATCAGGTGTCCCAATCGCGGGTCGCTGGGGTGGTTCCGTCCAGCCTCCAGGTGGAGGTAGGCCACGTTCTCGCGGGCGCAGGAAGACCAGTCTGCGTACAGCTCTCGGGACGCCGGGTCGAGGAAGGTGATCCGGGCGATGTTGCGCTCGGCCGGATCCACGGCGGCGTAGTCGCCGAAGAGGGCGACCGCTGCCGGGTTCCAGGCCAGGATGTCCAGGCGTCGGCCCATCACCATTGCCGGCACGTCCTTCAGCTCGTCCAGCAGCCGCTGGAGCATCGGCCGCACGCGCTGTCGGCTGACCTGGTGCCTGCGCACCGGACGGGCGGTGTGCCGCGGTCGGGCCAGCTGGTGCAGGTGCCGGCTCTCGTCGTCGTTCAGCCGCAGTGCGCGGGCGAGGGCGTCGAGCACGGTGTCCGAGGGGTTGGCCACGCGGCCCTGTTCCATCCGGGTGTAGTAGTCGACGCTGACCCCTGCGAGCTGGGCGACCTCCTCGCGGCGCAGGCCGGCGACCCGGCGCGTGCCGCCGAAATCCGGTAGGGCCACATCCTGCGGAAGCAGGCGGGCACGGCGGGTTCGGAGGAAGTCGCTCAGGCTGGTTGCGGTGCTCACACGACGATTGTGGCTGATCGCGGCGGTGTGCTGCCTGGCCCTGCTGGTACCAGGCAGCACACCCACTGGTCAGGAGGCAGGGATGCCGGTCGCCAGGCCGCCGTCGACGGCGCCGCTGTCCTGTGGCGCGGTGACGATGGCCACGCATGGCTTGCCCCCTGGCGGCCCCGGCGGGGGTCTGGGAAGTGTCAGGCCTGGCGGGTCGGCAGGACGATCGACTGGCGCAGGTTGACGTGCCGGCGACGGCTGACGGTGTACGCGATGAGGTCGGCGACGTCCTCGGCGGCGAGGGCTGGGATCGCGGTGAACATCCCGCCGAGCTGCTCGCGCAGTTCCGGGTTGTCAATGTGCCCACCGAGCTCTGTGTCGGTCAGGCCCGGCTCGATGGTGCTGACCCGCACGTCGCGCGGGCTCAGCTCGGTGCGCAGTGCGGCGGACAGCTGGGTGAGGGCGGCCTTGGTGGCCCCGTACACGGCGTAGTTGGGGAAGGGGACGTGGGAGGCGATGGAGGAAACGTTGACCAGGTCGGCGGTGCGGCCGTCGGCGGCGGCCGCGGTGAGGTCGGGAGCGAACGCGCGGATGACGCGCAGGGCGCCGGTGAGGTTGGTGTCGATCATGCGGGTCCACTCGTCCAGCCGGCCCTCGGCGAGAGGGTTGGGCAGCATGACGCCGGCATTGTTGACCACCAGGTCGACCCGGCCGTAGGCATCGTGGACGGCCTTGACTGCGGCGTCCACGGAGGTCTGGTCGGTGATGTCGGCGGTGACGGCGAGGGCTTGGCCTCCGGCGGCACTGAGCTCGGCGGCCAGCACGTCCAGTCGGTCGGTGCGCCGGGCGAGCAGGGCGACGCGGGTGCCACTCGCTGCGAGCAGGCGGGCGGTGGCCGCGCCCATGCCGCTGGCCGCTCCAGTGACGACGGCAGTACGGGCGACGAGGGCGGGGTAGCTCATGGGGTGCTCCTGGTTCTGCTGCGCGGGCCAATCCCGGTGGACCGGCCCGGGCCGGTGCGGCGGGCGGATGCGGACCACTCTGCGCCCGGCCGGGATGGCTAACCAGAGCCTGCCGTTCCCTGGGAAAGCCAGTACCACCCAGGGCCGGGCGAGCTCGGTCTACGCTGCGGGCATGGAGAACGCGGGCTTGGAGATGGCGGGCAGCCGCTCGGCACCCGTATCGACCAGCTCGCCATGGCAGCCGGGTACGACGCGGCGGACCGGTTGCACATCGCGGACCGACACAAGCTTGTCAATCTCGGCGAGTATCGTCTCCAGTCTCACATTGCCCGGTGGTTCCTTGATCTTCCCCAGCGTCGCTGGAGCCGCTGATCCCTGTGCGCCGGGCGAGGGCCTCGTAGCTGAGACCGGATGTCGCCTTCAACGCCCTCAGGGATGCGGCGAATCTCGCCGCCCCCGCATCGTCGTCCGCCATCGCGGCATCCCCCTCGCGCCGGCGGACCGGCATCCCATTCCCGTCCCAGCGGGCCCGGAAATTACCAGGCCAGAGTGGTGACCGACATCCCTGTGTCCCACTGCCTCCGGGATGCTTGCGGGTCGCCCCGGGCCGCGCCCAATCTCTGTGCACGGGAAGGCCGTTCGCCTCCCCGTTCATTCAGCAGGAGGACTGATCATGATCTCTGCGAGGAAGGGCACCCTGCTCCTGGCGAGCATCGTGCTCGGGGGCAGCCTCGCCCTCGTGCCCGCCGCGGCCGGTCACGCCGCACCGGCCGCCGCGTACAGCTGCAACGAGTACGTGTCCAACGGCTATCTCTACATGGGCAACAGCACCACCATGACCACCAACACCACGCGCGGGCAGACCGGCCCGCGCGTGGCGGAGGTCCAGTGCCTGCTCGAGTTCTGGTCCTGGTACTTCCAGGCGCCGGAATTCGACCCGCAGGGCCACGACGGCAGCTTCGGCCCGATTACTCATACCAGAGATCAGGCAACCCGCCTCTCGGCCGTGAGCGGATCATCGGCATGCCGAACTCGCTGCGACCTGCGAAGTAGACACCTCTTCATCGACGGCCGCGGGATGTCGGACCGCTCGACACAGCCGAGCCACGAGCGGCCTCCTCAGGGCGGCTCACACAGCCTTTCGCCTCGGCCTCGAGACCAAAAGGCTGAGTGAGCCCCGCTGGCGGCCTTTCGGCCACTCCGAGGTCTCCTCCTATACGGAGTGCCGTTTTCGGCGCTCCAAGCCGCCATTCAAGTCGCTTCTGAGTTTTTTGTCGCGAGAATCCGATTCAGGCTCCGGCGAACCTAGCCCACGCGGTCCCGCTGCACCCCGGGGCCGTCGCGTTCGTCGGGCATTACGACTTCGATCCCGACGTGCTGGCCGCCTACCGGCCCACGGGAAGAGGCCGGGTCGCGCGGCAGATGCTGATCGTCCGCGACCGCGTTCTGTCTGGACGCGCCTTCTCCTCCGTCAGGGAAATGAACGCGTGGCAAGCCGCGGTACGACTGGGGCGATGGACGGTCTGGTGGGGGCTGAATGGGGACGAGGCGTCCGGCTCGGTACAGGACCTCGTACCCGGCGCTGTCGGGTATCCGCTGCGTCACTTCACCTGATGCCAAGCGGCACCGGCCCGGCTTGCAGTTTGGACCTTGGCGGGAGGGCGGTAGCGGCTGTCGGATCCGCCTGCCGCCCCCGCGCTCAGGAAGCGTGTCGGACCGGTTCTGCTCCGGTTTGGATCAGGAAGTCGGTGAGTACTTGGGCGAGTCGTTCGGGCTGGTCCTCGGGGATGAGGGTGGACGAGTCGGCGATCTCGATCAGCCGGCCCTGCGGGTACAGCTCGGCCAGCCGGCGGCCGTGCTCACGCGGCATCAACCGGTCCTCGGTCGCCCAGACGACCAGTACCGGGCGGTCGAAGTCACGCAGTCGCTCGCTCCAGGCGAGCAGGGTCTTGCGTTCGGGTGCCCCGGTGGCGAATTTGGCGAAGTCCCTGCGGATGGCCCTGCTGCGGGTGGCGGGAGCGAACCAGTCGTCCATGATCTCGTCGGGGACCCCACGCAGGCTCATCCCGCCGTATCCGCCCCGGCTGTGACGGAAGGCGGGAACGCGCATGAGCCGCGTCAGGAACCAGACGCCGCCGGGAACCCTGCACACCTGCGCCATGACCTTGGCCGGCCCTGGGGGAAAGTTGTCGAAGGCCTCGCAGGCCACCAGCACCAGGCGCGCGACGTGCTGGTCCTGCCCTTCCGACACCAGGAACTGGCCCCCGCCCCAGTCATTGAGTACGAGGGTCACCGGGCCCAGACCGAGCCCCTCGATGAACTCGCCCAGGAGCCGGGCAACACCGCGCTGGGACAGGTCGGCATCCGGGTTCATCGGCTGACGGTGACCACCCAGGGGCAGCGTGGGCAGGACGCAGCGGTATCCGTCCAGCAGCGGGACCACCCTGCGCCACTGGGTCTCGTTCATCGGTAGACCGTGGCCGAACACCAGCACAGGCCCCTCACCGCCGGTGTCCTGGTAGTCGATCGGTCCGGACGACAACTCGATCCTCGGCATCCCAACCTCCCACTTGATAGATCGTTCTACTGTAATCTTGGAGGGGAAAGGGGTGGAAGGCAATGGGACAGTCGGACACGCGAGCCAGGATCCAGGATGCCGCCACGGTGCTGTTCCGCCGACACGGATACTCGGCCACCGGCCTGAAGCGGATCGCGGCAGAGGCGGACGCACCGTTCGGCTCGATCTACCACTTCTTCCCCGGCGGCAAACAGCAACTGGCCGAGGACATGATCCGCACCTCTGGAACCGAGTACGGCCGCATGGTCCTGGCTCTGCTGGACAGCGTGCCGAACCCGGAGGAATCCCTCGTGCACGCATTCGAAGCGGCCGCGGACGACCTTGCAACGGCCGGCTATGCCGACGCGTGCCCGATTGGGACAATGGCCCTGGAGGTCGCGAGTAGCAATGAGGTGTTGCGGGTCGCGACGGCGGAGGTTTTCGAGGAGTGGGTCGGCACGGCGACGCGGTGGTTCGGCCGTTGGGTGGCCGAACCGAAGACGGCGCAGTCCCTCGCGTACTCGATGGTCATGATGCTGGAGGGTGCTTTCATGCTCAGCCGGGCTACCCGCGATCCGGAACCACTGAGGGTGGCCGGCCGGTCGATGGCCGAGTTGTTGCGGACAGCCAGGCCGGCGAGGACTGATCTCGAACAGTGAGAAAGACAGCCCGTACGTGAGCGGCGCACAGGTACATGGTCGGCTCCACGCGCTGGAGGACCGCTGCCCCGCCGCGAGGACGTCGCCGCCCGTCCAGGCCGGCAAGCGCTGGGTGGCGGAGCGCACACACACCTGGATGAACGACTACGGCACAACGAGCCGCAGCCGCTGGGATGGCCGCTCCACCACCCGACGCCTCAAGTGATCTGTCCTGTCGCATTCCAGTTGCCAGGTGGTGCGGTTCTGACCTGCAGGGCTGCCAGATGGTCTGGTATCGCGGTCCGGTGTCATTCTTAGACGAGTTGGCCTTCTCGGAAGGAATCGCGCGGCGGGGATCCGATTCCCGGGCACTCGGCGCCCAGACATAGCTGTGGACCAGTCACCCCGCGGCCGGGCGACGAGGCCGGTCGCGCTGAGCGCGCCAGGCGGCGAGCGCTTCGGCACGGCTGCCAGCCGGATGCTTGGCATACCAGTCACGCAGAAAGCGGTTGAGCTCGAACTGCGAGCCGATCTCGTGAAGCTGGGCAGCGGCCTGGCGCGTGGCGTGCCAGTGGGCGACGGCATCGGCCAGGGTGCGCCCTGCACCTTCGGCCACGAACGTCCGCATGTAGGCGTCGAAGTGGAAGCCCTCGCCGATCTCACGGCGGAAGTACTCGCGCAGCACCTGACTGCACCGCTGGCCCTCAGGAATCACGGTGAACGCGTACACCGGCGCGGCGAGCTGGCGGCTGGCGCTGCGCGTTCGGGGCGGCGCGGCCGGCGGGGCGACGCCGTCCAATGCGGCTCGTAGCCGCTCCGTCAGTGCCGCCTTCCCACCGCCCCGCGGCACCCCGAGCTCACGGGCAAGCACAGTCAGCTCGGCCAGCGTCCAGTACCAGCGGAACAACTCGTCCCCGCTCAACGCCGCACTCAGCTCTGGTCGCGTCTCAGCACCCGTACTCGAACTCATGTCCACATGACAGGAGGGGCGGTACGCCCGGCGTTCGGCGAGACGAACCGGCGGCCAACCGCGACACGGTGAGAATCTGGCGGTTCGGATGAGACCGAGTGAGAATCCGCCAGCTGCACTGCGACAGGACATGATTCATATGTCGGTCAGCCAACATCACACTGGTCGGTGACAATAAGCCTGCCTTGGTGACAACTACCGCGCTTCGGCTCACGGAGAATCCTGAGAGGGAACTAGCCATGCATCGTTCGCATGTGATTAAGGAGCCGGGGGGCGTGGCTGAAATTCATGCTCGCTGGATCCAGAGGAGAAATCGGGGCCTGAACGAGGCGGACTATCAGGAGGAGTGGTATTCTGAGCAGTGCGGTGCTTGTCGATTCTGGATCCCTTTGGCGGGGCGGATGGGCAACGATTACGGCGCCTGTGCAAACGGAGTCTCACGGTTTGATGGAATCGTGCGATTTGAGCATGATGGATGCGAAGTCTTTGAGAAATCCGGACAGTGGGCCGTTCCAGATGATTTCTAGACCGATAAGTGAAGAGTAAGGCTATTCATGGGCGTGCGGCCCCGGAACCTGCTTTCGGGGCCGCACGCCCTTCCCGTTGCTGGGGCGCGGATGTCGCAAGCGTCGGTGTGGGGCCGCGAGCTGAGCTGAGGCGCACGGCTGCCGACCTTTCGGAGCGGGAAACGAGAGCAGAGTGGGTCAATTGAAGCGCCGGCAGTCGAGGTCCTGACGCGGCTGCGAATACTCGACCGGCGCGACCTTCCAGGTTTAAGGATGAGCCACCAGCACCCCGGTGCCGGCCACGGGACCGCGCCGCGCGCCATCGTTGCATGCGTCGTGCGCACCGGCGAAGCGGTGCACTGAGCCTCCACCAACCTGAAGCCGCTGGTCAAAGGGCTGGTTAGCGGATGCTCGGAGTACTCGTGCTGATCGTGGGCGGGAGTCTGCGGAGAAGATCGTCTGTCAGCGGACTCCGAGGTTTGTCAGGACGAGCAGGGCGCGCACGAGCTGGGCCTGGCGCATCGACGTTCCTGGTCACAGGCGGGTAGCGAACCGGCCGTCAGGCGGTTTCCGCAGCCAGCCGCGATCGACGAGCTGGACCAGCCTCCCGCGCAGCGGTTCCAGCGTGGCCTGCACGCTGACGTCGATGCCCAGCCCGTTGCCGACCTGCCGGTCCTTGACCGGTCCGGCGGTCTGCCGCACGCCAGTAAGGATCCATTGGTTCCCGCAGGAGCATGATCTCCTCCAGGCCCGGCTCGCGGTGCGGGGTCAGCATCACCGCTTGTCCGCCCACCTGCCCGTGCGGCGGCGCGGCCGAGGCGCGTTCGTCGGCGAGTTGCTCGCTCACTCGCTCACGGACCCTCTCGGCGACGGCGAGTTCGTCCCACTCGGCCGCACCTTTGCCAGCTGCTTGGCCAGCAGTTCTTCGAGTTCATCCAGTTCCGCGCGCCGCGCGGTGATCCGTTACAGCAGCTCGGGAATCAGCATGCATCGTTTCGTAGAGGGCACCGAGCCGCAGCGCGTATGCATCGGACGGTTCAGTCCCCTGCTTCTGCTGCTGGCCACTTGTGCAGGGCTCGACCGCTAGGAAGTCGGATGCGCCCGGGCCGGTCATACGCCAGACGCCGCGCTTCGGCCGTGACCTCGGCATCGATCTGGGCCACCGTACTCGACGATGTCGTACTCGTCATGAGGTTCGGCAGGACCTTCGGCCAGGGGCAGTTGTAAGCCAACCGCTGGTGCATACGCCAGGCAAGCGCCAGTGATTGGTCGCGTTGGAGGGGGGCGATGCCCATATTCGGTCCCGACGACACGTTGCGGAAGATTCGCCGGCCTCTTCGGACCGGCGGATCGCGACCAGATGGCACGGGTCTTCGGGGTGTCCGTCAGCCGCAGGGCGGTGTTGCGGTTGCTCGACGCGTTGCCTGACCCGGAGACGCAAACCCTGCGGGTGGTCGGCGTCGATGAGTACGCCATGCGCAAGGGCCGCGTCTACGGGACGGTTCTGGTCGATGTCGAGACCCGACGGCCGGTGGATCTGCTGCCCGACCGGGAGGCGTCCACCCCCGGTGGCATCTTCGGCACAACTTCGGCGAGGCCGCTGAACGCTGTGCCGCCGATCACCGAGCTTGCCTACGGGGAACGGCGTCCGAGCCACCCCGCCCGTTGAGGAGCCCGATGCCCCCGCGGACAGCTCTGGCTCACCGTGGCCCACGGGCCACCGGTTCGCCGACCGGACTCGGGCCAACCATGCGGCCGTCCACGCGCTGCGCGCCGCCAGCCACAGCCGGCGTGCGATCCAACGCCAACTCGGCATGACCTGCCGCACCGTCAAGCTCCTCGCCGACGCCACCGCGCCCGAGGATCTCTTCTGCGGCCCATGGTAGGGGCGCCCTTCCGTACTCGATGAGTACGAGCCCTACCTGGACGATCGTTGGAACCGCGGCTGCGCCAACGCCTTGAAGGCATGGGAGGAGATCGTGCCGCTCGGCTACGAGTGCAGTTACCAGCGAGTTCGCGCCTACGTCCGCGCCAAGCGTCTCTCGACAGATCCGGTCGCTGCCCCGCCGTCTTCACCTCGCACGGTCGCCGGCTGGATCCTCCGCCACCCCGACACCCACACCGAGGCGGAACAGCTCCCTCAAGGCCGTTCTGGTCCACTGCCCCGAACTGGATGCACTCACCGGACGTGTCCGGTCCTTCGCCAGGCTCCTCGCCGCGCGGCAAGGTCAGCGGCTGGGCGGGGATACCGGGCCCGGGGCCTGACCAGGCGGACGGTTGTGGGACCCGAGGGAAGCCGTGATTTTTGAGCATGTTCAAATGGGAGTGCGGCCGCGGGGCTGGATGTCCAACCTTGGGGGAGAGGTCTGTGAACGTGCGTGGTGGGGATGTGGTGGTCAGGGGGGCGGGTCGACGGTGGCTCGTCGCCGCCCTGGCGGCTCCTGCGGTACTCATTTCAGGGTGTGCGGCGCCGGTCGACCCCGCTGAGTTGCCCGGTGTGTATCGCAACGACAGGACGGGCGGCGAGATCACGCTCGATTCCGGCGGGATGTTCTCGGCCACCGACGTGTCGACAGACGGGTTCTCCGGCCCCGCCGACTTCCGTGGCCGATGGGAGTTCCTCGACAACGAAGGGTCCAGCGACTTCGTCTACCTGTCGGTCGAGGGCGGTGGACTCGGCAGAATTGCCGGGATCCAGCTCTATGCGGAGGGCCAGGAGACGGTGTACTTCCGTCACGATCCGGACGGGCCGCCGACCTTGGTGCTCAAGAGGGTGGCCGCGCCGTAGATGGTGCGTGTGCCGAGTCCGGCGGCAACGCGCAGATCGACCTGGAATAGGGCCTCTTCGACTGGGTGCACTGGCCGTGTGGAACCCGCTGTCCACGCCTGATCGCTGACAACTGAATCTTGACCGGGGCCTGTTGACGGCTGCCGAGGTCCAGTCGCCCCCGCAGCTCGACCCGCAACCGGAGCCGCAGCCGCCCCCGTTGTGCCGGTTGCCGGAGTCGCTCACGCGCCCCCGGGTCGACGAGTCGCGCGGTGGGTTTCTGCGGCGCTCCTCCGCCTCGCGCTGCGCCTCCCGGTAGCGCTCCGCCCTCTCCCGGCCCTCGCGGAGCCGCTCACGCTGCCGGGCAGGGCCGTTCGCCGCTTCCCACCAGCCGACCCGCTTGGTGCGTCAGCGCCAAGCGGGTCGGCTGGTCCCGGTCAGGCTGCCGGGGCGGTCAGGACGGCCTTGGCCGCCAGCCGGAGATTCCTGATCATCGGATTCGGGTCGCCCTTGCGGCTGACCAGGACGACCTGGCTGGGGGGAGCGCCCTCGATCGGGACGGTGACGAGGTTGGGACGCAGCGAGCTACGCCGATCGCCGACCGGTAGCACGGCGATCGCCCTGCCACTCGCGACGAGTTCGAGCTTGTCCTCGTAGCCCTCGATCGACGGCACGCCGGCCCCGAGGATCCGGTAGGAAGTCCAGTCCGCGGTCTCGAACGCGCACGGCGCCGCCTCCTCGCCGGCCAGTTCTTCCGCGGCCACCGACGCGCGGTCGGCCAAGGGGTGGCCGCGCGGGACCGCGAGCATCCGGGGCTCCTCGTACAGCGGGGTGGTGACCACGTCGTCGGCGGCGAGCGGCAGCGGGGCCCGCGCGATGAGGGCGTCGACGCGCTTGTCGGACAGCGCCCCGACATCGCGGCAGCTCAGGTACCGGGTGGCGATCTCGGCGTCCGGGTAACGCCGGCGCAGTTCCTGTACGGCGGCAGTGATCACCAGGTCTTCGACGTAGCCGATGGCGATTCGTTCGGCCTCGGCTTGTTCACGCACGGCCAGCTCGGCCTGGCGGGCGGTCCGCAGCAGGGCCTGGGCCCGGGGGAGGAACCTCTGGCCGGCCGGAGTGAGCCGGGTGCCCTGGGGCACGCGGTCCAGCAGTCGTGCGCCGAGATACTTCTCGAGCCGTTGGATCTGGCGGCTCAGCGCCGGCTGGGCCACGTGCAAGTCGGCGGCGGCCCGGCCGAAGTGCTGGTGCGCCGCCACCACGGTGAAGTAGCGCACCAGCCGCAGTTCCAGGTCCTGTCCGAGATCGTTCACCCTTCCAGCGTACGCGTCATGCCGTTTCGGAATGATCGGGTTGCCGAACCGGTCTTGGACGGCCATGGCGTCTTGGGACTTGACTGAAGGAGCAACGTTTCCCCGAGAAAGCGACAGGCGCGATGAAGGCGATCCAGTTCCACGAAGCGGGCGGGCCGGAAGTTTTGAAGTGTGACGAGGTGCCGGTTCCCGAGATCGGCCCGGGCGAGGTGCTCGTCCGAGTGCACGCGGCGGGCATCAACCCGCCGGACTGGTACCTGCGTGAGGGGATGAAGGTCATGCCGCCCGAGATGCGGCCGGCGCTGGAGTTCCCCCTGATCCCCGGAACGGACATGTCGGGCGTGGTCCAGGCGGTCGCTCCGGACGTGCTGGGGTTCGCCGTCGGAGACGAGGTCTTCGGCATGCTGCGGTTCCCGGGATTCGACGGCCGGACGTACGCCGAGTACGTGGCCGCGCGGGCTTCGGACCTGGCTCACAAGCCGACCGGTATGGACCACGTGCAGGCGGCTGGGGCGCCGATGGCCGTGCTTACGGCCTGGCAGTACCTGGTCGATCTCGGCCACGACGTGCCGTCTCCTTTCACCGGCCGGGTGCACCAGCCGGTGCCGATCACGCCGGGGATGACCGTGCTGGTCAACGGGGCCGCCGGTGGAGTGGGCCACTTCGCGGTGCAGCTGGCGAAATGGAAGGGGGCACACGTGATCGCGGTGGCCTCGGGCCGGCACGAGCAGTTCCTGCGCGAGCTCGGCGCCGATGAGTTCATCGACTACACCAGGACGCAGGCCGCGGACGTGGTCAGCGGTGTCGACCTGGTCATCGACACCGTCGGTGGCCGGGACAGTTCACGCTTCCTGACCGTGCTCAAGCGCGGCGGCACCATGCTTCCGGTGTTCTTCGCCCAGTACGACCCGGAAGAGACGGCGAATCTGGGCATCACCGTCTCGAACATTCAGGTGCGTTCCAACGGCCCCCAGCTCGCCGAGATCGGGCGCCTGTTCGACGAGGGCAAGCTCCAGGTCGGGGTGGACAGCACCTACCCGCTGCCCGAGGCGGGCAGCGCACACACGCGAGCCGCGCAGGGCCACCTCCAAGGCAAGATCGTGCTGACGGTGGTCTCGTGATCGCCGAACGCCGGCAGGCGGGAGCGAACTGCGCCCACGCCCTGGACGAGCTGCATGCGCCCGAGCTGGGACCCGAGCTGGCAGCGCTACCCCTCGCCCTCACCGAAGGTCCACGCTTCGATGTCGCGGTAGTGGATCGGCCCCGGACCGCGCCCGATGTTGCTGCCCACCAGGTGCAGGCGAGCGGCTTCCCAAGGGCGGCCGGCGAATCCGGTGAGTACGGCGGCGGCCTCCTCCGCGCAGGTCGGATCGTCCCGGCGCGCGCGGGCCAGCGTCAGGTGGGGGCGCAGCGGCCGGTCCTCGAAGGGGATACCGCACTCCTTGACGACCGAACGCACCTCAGTGGCCAGCCGGTGCAGTCCTTCGAGGTCCCCGCCGATCCCGCTCCACAGCACGCGTTCGCCGAAGTGCCCGCCGCCGCGCAACGACAGCCCCACGGGCTTCCGCGCCGCCGCGAGGTCCGCGAGCGGCGGCCGCAGGAGCGGAACGGTTTCGACCGGAAGCTCCCCGAGGAACGCCAGAGTGATGTGCCAGTCTTCTATGCGGTTCCACCGCATGCGCGGGTAGGCCGCGTAGGCGGGGCCCAGTGCCCGCTGCAGTTCGGCCTTCGCGTCGTCGGGCGGGGCGAGAGCGATGAATATGCGCACGGTCGCGACCCGACCCTGTCCGTCCACAGAGGATTCCGTACCGTGCCGGGGTGCTTCAGTCATCTTCTCTTCCGTACGCGCGCCGTTCCCGGCCGAGCGTACGTGGTGCCCCGGACGCCGGAGCGAGCCGCCCCGCGCACCCGGCACCCGGCGGCCTGCCTCGGAGGACGCGTCGCCGCCGGACAGGTCTTCGGGGGCGCCGAACATTGGCCGGAAGTCGTCGGCCTCATCCATCAGAATCCGACGGGGAACGCACCCCCACAGAGGCGAAGGGGGTAGCGGGAAGGCGACGGGGACCGCGTTCCGGCGGGCGCCGGTCAAGGACGTCGACGGCCCCGCAGCCCCGGCCTCATGGAGGCGGGGCAGGGGGCCGCGTGCGGGTGCGCGCAGGTCAGGCGGAGGCGGACGCGGGCACCGAGGCAGGAGCCGGCTCGCGGGTGCGGGCGGCGAACGCGGTCACCGCGCTCTCCGCCTCGGCGAACACCTCCTTGGCGCGGGCCTCCCGCTGCTCCTCGGCGATGCCCGAGAACTCGGTGCCGTACAGGACCCGTACCTCGGCATGGCTGAACCCGCAGAACTCCGAGATCCCGCTCCGCAGCTGGACCACGAGGGCGTCGGTCAGGGCCGAGTTGCCGGCCTCGCCGTTCAGGGGGAGCCACAGGATGCCCTTGCCGGCCAGACGCGGCTTGCTGCGGCCGTAGGCGAAGCCGTAGTTCCAGACCCGGTCGATCCAGCCCTTCAAGATGGCCGGCGGCGCGAACCACCAGACCGGGAAGACCACGATCACGTCGTCGGCGGCCTGTAGGCGCTCCATGTGTGCGCGGACCTCGGGGGAGTACTCCTTCTCGCGGTTCTGCCAGTCGGGCTCGTCGACCGGGGTCATCCGCGGGTCGAAGTCCTCCGCGTACAGGTCGAGCAGGTCCACGGAACCGCCGTCGGCCTCCAGCAGGCGACGGGTTCGGTCGGCTACCGCGGCGGAGAGGGAATCCGACCGGGGATGGGCCAGTACGAGCAGGGTCCGGGACACGGTTGACCTCCAACAAGGGCTGACAGAGCATGCACACCGCAGGGTAAACGGCCCTGACGGCGCGGCAGGCGCTCGACGGCCGCGGCCGTGGCCGGTCCCCGACCTGTACGGAACCACCGCGCCGGGACCGCCCGAGTCCCGCCGATCTGCGCCCCCGACACGCACGGCGGCCGGCAAGGCGGTCTGTCGTCCCCGCGCTCCGCGGGCCACACTGGTGGTTCCGGCGCCGGACGGCCCCGGTGTCCACGGAGGCGGTGCGGCGTTGACGAGCGAGCCCGGGCAGCAGCCCGTTCCGGCCGTGCGGCCCGAGGTGTGGGAGACGTACGGACCGGCAGACCTCAGCGCGGTCCCCGTCTTCGCCGGAGGGTTCATCAACTTCGGTTACTGGCGGTCCATCGACCTGGATCGCCCGCTCTCGGAGAGCGACCGGGTCCGCAGCGAGCAGGACCTCTACCGGCACGTCCTCGACGCCGCCGCCCCCGGGGGCGCCCGCGCCGTCGAGATCGGCTGCGGCCTCGGCCTCGGGTGCGCGCTCGCCCTCGACGAGTACCGGCCCGCGGCGATCACCGGCGTGGACATCCATCCCCACCAGCTCCGACGGGCCCGGGAGACCAACGCCCCGCTCCTGCGGGCCCGGCCGCAGCGGCTGCGCTTCGCTCTGGGGGCCGCTGAGAAACTGCCGTTCGGCGACGGGGAGTTCGACTGCCTCTACAGCGTCGAGGCGGCCCAGCACTTCCCCGACCTGCCCGCCTTCGCCCGCGAGGCGGCACGCGTCCTGCGGCCCGGCGGGCGGGTGGCCGTCGCCAGCTTCTTCACGGTGGACGGCGCCCCCGCGCACGCCGACCGGCTCGCGGGGCTGCTCGACTCCTTCGCCAGCGGCCTGGACATCGCCCGTCCCGTCTCCCGGTTCGCCGAAACCCTCGCCGACGCCGGTCTCACGGATGTCCGGACCCGCTCCATCGGCCCGCAGGTCTGGCCCGGTTGGGACCGGTGGCTCGCCCGCCTCTGGGAGCCGGGTACGTGGCCCCGCAACTTCCTGACCGCCTGGGAACAGGAGATCCTGGACTACTACCTGATCACCGCCACCCGCCCGTGACCCGCGCCGCTACGAGACCGGACCCCGAGCCGGAGGCGGGCCGAGGCGAAGGCCGTGCGGCCGCCGCCGCCCCGACCCCGGCCCGGTCTCAGCGCGACGGGATGATGTCCGGGGCGCCGAGGCGCACCGCGTCGGCGGTGCGGTCGTCCGGCTGCTGCTGGGCTTCGCGTTCGGCCGCCACCCGCTTGAGGTAGTGGTCGACCTCGCGGTCCTGGTGCGCCCGGTCCCATCCGAGGTGCGGAGCCATCAGTTCGGCGACGGTCCGGGCGGCGTCCACGCCGCGGTCCCACGACTCGATGGAGATCCGGGTGCGCCGGGCCAGGACGTCCTCCACGTGGCGGGCCCCCTCGTGGGTCACCGCGTAGACGGCTTCGACCCGCAGGTAGTCGTCGGAGCTCGGCAGCGGCTCCCCGAGCGAGGGGTCGTCCGCGACCAGGGCGAGCAGTTCGTGCACCAGGGAGCCGTAGCGGTTCAGGAGGTGCTCGATGCGGGCGACGTGCAGCCCCGAGCGGGCGGCGAGGCTCTGCCGGGAGTTCCACAGGGCCGGATAGCCGTCGGCGCCGAGCAGCGGGACGCGCTGGGTGGTGCAGTCGGGCACCTTCTCGTCCAGACCGCGGGCCGCCTCGTCCACGGCGTCCTTGGCCATGACCCGGTACGTCGTGTACTTGCCGCCCGCCACCACGACGAGCCCGGGCACCGGGTGGGCGACCAGGTGCTCCCGCGACAGTTTGCTGGTCTCCGCGGCCTCGCCGGACAGCAACGGGCGCAGGCCCGCGTAGACGCCTTCGACGTCCTCGGGGACGAGGGGCGTGGTCAGGACCGCGTTGACGTGCTCCAGCAGGTAGGTGACGTCCCGGGAGCTGAGGGCCGGATGGGCCTTGTCGAGCGTCCAGTCGGTGTCGGTGGTCCCGATGATCCAGTGTCGGCCCCAGGGGATGACGAACAGCACGCTCTTCTCGGTGCGCAGGATCAGCCCGGTGCGGGAGTTGATCCGGTCGCGGGGGACCAGCAGGTGCACGCCCTTGGAGGCGCGGACGTGGAACTGCCCGCGGGTGCCGGCCATCGCCTGGGTGTCGTCGGTCCACACGCCGGTGGCGTTGATGACCTGCTTGGCCCGCACCTCGCTCTCCTCGCCGGTCTCCAGATCGGTGACGACGGCGCCCACCACCCGCTCGCCCTGCCGCAGGAAGCGGCTCACGCGGGTGCGGTTGGCGGCCAGCGCCCCGTAGGCGGCGGCCGTACGCGTGAGGAACATGGTGTGCCGGGCGTCGTCGACCTGGGCGTCCCAGTACTGGATCGCGCCGACCAGGGCGTCGGAGCGCAGCGCGGGCGCCTCGTGCAGGGCCTGGCCCTTGAGCAGATGGCGGTGGTGGGGCAGGCCCCTGGAGGTGCCGGAGGCCGTGGCCATGGCGTCGTACAGCAGCACGCCGGCGCCCACGTACGGGCGTTCCCAGACCCGGTGCTGCAGGGGGTAGAGGAAGGGCACCGGGCGTACCAGGTGGGGGGCCAGGAACTGCAGCAGGAGGCCGCGTTCCTTGAGGGCTTCGGCGACGAGCCGGAAGTCCAGCATCTCCAGGTAGCGCAGGCCGCCGTGGATCAGCTTGCTGGAGCGGCTGGACGTGCCCGACGCCCAGTCCCTGGCCTCCACGAGGCCGACCCTCAGGCCCCGGGTGACGGCGTCCAGGGCCGCTCCCGCACCCACGACGCCACCGCCGACGACCAGGACGTCGAGCTCACCCTCCCGCAGTCGGGCGAGGGCCTCCGCGCGTGCTCCGGGCGAGAGGGCCACCGGGTTCACCATGGTCTCCTCCTCGTATTGCGGGGTGCGGGGTGCGGGATGCGGGTGCGGGTGCGGGTGCGGGGTACGCCGCACTTCGGGTGACCCGTAGCGCGGGTGCCCTCGTACCGCGGTGGGGCCTATTCGACCTCGGCCCAGTTGAGCGTGCGCTCCACCGCCTTCTTCCAGCCCGCGTACCCCTCCGCCCGCTGCTCCTCGGACCACTGGGGCTCCCAGCGCTTGGACTCCTGCCAGTGCGTGCGCAGTTCGTCCGTGTCCCGCCAGAATCCGGTGGCCAGCCCGGCGGCGTACGCGGCGCCGAGCGCGGTCGTCTCCGCCACGACGGGGCGGCTGACCGGCACGCCGAGGACGTCCGCCTGGACCTGCATGCAGAGGTCGTTGGCGGTCACGCCGCCGTCGACCTTGAGCACGTCGAGGTGAACGCCGGAGTCCTGCTCCATGGCCTCCACGACGTCGCGGCTCTGGTAGCAGATGGCTTCCAGCGCGGCCCGCGCCAGGTGGCCGTTGTCGTGGTAGCGGGCGAGACCGACGATCGCGCCGCGGGCGTCGGAGCGCCAGTACGGGGCGAACAGGCCGGAGAAGGCGGGGACGAAGTAGATCCCGCCGCTGTCCTCGACGGTACGGGCCAGCCGTTCGCTCTCGGCGGCGTCGCTGATGATCTTCAGCTGGTCGCGCAGCCACTGGATCGCGGAGCCGGTGACGGCGATGGAGCCCTCCAGCGCGTAGATCGCCGGACTGCCCGCGAACTGGTAGGCCACGGTGGTGAGGAGGCCGTGCTGCGACCGGACCAGCTCGGTTCCGGTGTTGAGCACCAGGAAGTTGCCCGTGCCGTAGGTGTTCTTGGCCTCGCCGGGGGCGTAGCAGACCTGCCCGACGGTGGCCGCCTGCTGGTCGCCGAGCACACCGGTGATGGGGATGGCCTCCCGCAGCGGACGGGAGGTCCGGGTCCGGCCGAACGCCTCCGGGTGGGACGACGGATTGATGGTCGGCAGCATCGACCGGGGCACGCCGAAGAAGCCCAGCAGCTCGTCGTCCCAGTCGAGGGTCTCCAGGTCCATCAGCATGGTGCGGCTGGCATTGGTCACGTCGGTGGCGTGGATGCCGCCCTCCGGTCCACCCGTGAGGTTCCACAGCACCCAGCAGTCGGTGTTGCCGAAGAGGGCGTGGCCCTGCTCGGCCGCTTCGCGGACTCCGTCGACGTTCTCCAGGATCCACTGGATCTTGCCGCCGGAGAAGTAGGTGGCCGGCGGCAGCCCCGCCTTGCGGCGGATGACGTCGCCCCGGCCCGAGCGCTCCAGCGCGGCCGCGATGGAGTCCGTGCGGGTGTCCTGCCAGACGATGGCGTTGTAGTAGGGACGGCCCGTGCGGGGGTCCCAGACGACGGTCGTCTCGCGCTGGTTCGTGATGCCGATGGCCGTGAGGTCGGAGGCGGAGAGGTTTCCGTGCCGGAGGGCGTTCTGCATCACCGAGTTGGTGCGCTCCCAAATCTCGACCGGGTCGTGTTCCACCCATCCCGAGCGCGGGAGGATCTGCGTGTGCTCCAGCTGGTGCCTGGCCACCTCGTTGCCTGCGTGGTCGAAGATCATGAAACGTGTGCTGGTGGTCCCCTGGTCCACTGCGCCGACGAAGTCAGCCATGGGATGCCGCCTCTCTTGGGGCTCCGCCCGGGGCGGGCCAGGCCGGGCCGAGCCCGCCCCGGGATCCGGTCAGCTCTCGTCCGGGCTCGGGACCCGCCCGGGGGGTTCCGGCTCGGCGGTCGGCAGGAACCGGCCGATGAAGAACTTGTACAGGCCCGCGCCCAGCAGACCGCCGATCAGCGGGCCGATGATGGGCACCCAGAAGTAGAAGTGCCCGTACTGATCCCGCCACGCCCCGCCGTACCCGGTGAAGAAACTGGCCAGCCGGGGACCGAAGTCGCGCGCCGGGTTGATCGCGTAACCGGCGTTGGTGCCCCAGGCCATGCCGATCGCCACCACGATCAGGCCGACGATGAACGGCGCCAGATTGGCGCCGGGGGGTGTGTTCAGCAGGTCCGTGACCGCGAGGATCAGCAGGAGCAGGATCGCGGTGCCGATGATCTGGTCGCGCAGTGCGCCCCATTCGGTGACCGGCAGGTTCGTGTTCCCGTTGGCCGGCAGCGTGGAGAAGACGCCCTGCGTCTTGATGGTGTGTCCGGGGTCGGCCTTCGCCAGCGCCTCGGAGTAGTTCCACCGAACGATCAGGGCCGCCACGAACGCGCCGGCCGTCTGGGCCAGCGCGTAGGGAGCCACCTTGCTCCACGGGAAGCCCTTGAATGCCGCCAGCGCCACGGTCACCGCGGGATTGAGATGGGCGCCGCTCAGCCGCGCCGCGACGTATACGCCCAGGGTGACGCCGAGGCCCCAGGCCCAGGCGATGCTGTCGTGGTTTCCCAGGCCGCCCGCCGGGTCCGTGAGGGCCCCGCCGGCGACCACCTGGGCCACCACTCCGCAACCGAAGAGGATGAGGATCATGGTGCCGGCGAATTCGGCTGACAGTTCGCCGACCAGCCCCGACCTCTTGAGCCGTTCCGTCATAGGTGCCCGCTTCCCGCCGGCCCTGAGACCGGCTGTCGAAAGCCCCGAGTCCTCCGGAAGCAGTTTAGTACCGGCCCTGTCAACCGTGCGAACGGATGAGGGACGGGCCATGGGGGAACGCGTATCCGTCGCGGATGTCCGTGCCTCGGCTGCACACTTGTGGAAGGGCGGGTGAGGCCAGTGGCACCCGCCCGCGACCTGTTGCTTCCGCCGGCGCGGCGGGCGCACCGGCCTGATGCTCACCCGTCGGTTCCACCCGGGAGGTACCCGATGAAGATGCTGATCAACAGTGCGGAGACCGTGGTCGCGGACGCCCTGCGCGGGATGGCGGCCGCCCATCCGGAGCTCGCGGTGGACGTGGAGCGGCGCGTCGTCGTACGGCGGGACGCCCGGGAGGGCGGCCGGGTCGGGCTCGTGTCCGGCGGCGGTTCCGGGCACGAGCCCCTGCACGGGGGCTTCGTGGGGTACGGGATGCTGTCGGCCGCGTGTCCCGGAGAGGTCTTCACCTCCCCGGTGCCCGACCAGATGGTGCAGGCGGCCAAGGCCGTGGACGCGGGGCAGGGCGTCCTCTTCGTCGTCAAGAACTACACCGGGGACGTGTTGAACTTCGACATGGCCGCCGAGCTGGCCGAGGAGGACGGCGTCCGGATCGAGCGGGTCCTGGTCGACGACGACGTCGCGGTGACCGACAGCCTGTACACGGCCGGGCGGCGCGGCACCGGCGCCACGCTCTTCGTGGAGAAGATCGCCGGGGCGGCGGCCGAGGAAGGCGCTGCGCTGGAACAGGTCGCCGCGGTGGCCCGGCGGGTCAACGGCGCCTCGCGCAGCTTCGGCGTGGCACTGAGCGCCTGCACCACCCCGGCGAAGGGCAGCCCGACCTTCGACCTGCCGGACGGCGAGCTGGAACTGGGGGTCGGCATCCACGGCGAACCGGGCCGCGAACGGCGCGCGATGATGTCGGCACGGGAGATCGCGGAGTTCGCGGTCGGCGCCGTACTGGAGGACCTGGCGGAGGTGGCTCCGCCCGACGGGCCGGTGCTGGCGCTGGTCAACGGGATGGGGGCGACACCGCTGCTGGAGCTGTACGGGTTCCACGCCGAGGTCGCGGCGGTGCTGGCGGCCCGGGGCGTACCGGTGGCACGCACCCTCGTGGGCAACTACGTCACCTCGCTGGACATGGCGGGCTGCTCCGTGACCCTGTGCCGGGCCGACGAGGAGCTGCTGCGGCTGTGGGACGCGCCCGTGCAGACGCCGGCGCTGCGCTGGGGCCGCTGACCGCGGGGCTGACCGTAAGGTGGCGCAAGGACGATGGCGGCCGTCGGACGGGTGGGGTCCGACGCGAGGCGAGGAGACCCGGTGCGAGACGCAGACTTCTTCCGGCGCTGGATGGCGGCCGCCGCGGCCGCCGTGGAGCGCGAGGCGCCCCGGCTGACCGAGCTCGACTCCCCGATCGGGGACGCCGACCACGGCAGCAACCTGCTGCGCGGCTTCACCGCGGTCCGGGCGGCCCTGGACAAGGACGCCCCCGCCGTTCCGGGAGCGGTGATGCAGCTTGCCGGGCGGACCCTGATCTCGACCGTCGGGGGTGCCTCCGGCCCGCTGTACGGGACGCTGCTGCGGCGTACGGGCAAGGAACTCGGCGACGCCGCCGAGGTCTCCGACGAGGACCTGCGCGGCGCCCTGGACGCGGCGGTGGGCGCGGTGGCGCAACTCGGCGGCGCCGCGCCCGGCGACAAGACGATGCTGGACGCCCTGCTGCCGGGGATCGCCGCCCTGGGCGATTCCTACCGGGCGGCCGCGGACGCGGCGGAGGGCGGGGCGCTGGCGACGGTACCGATGCAGGCGCGCAAGGGCCGCGCCAGCTACCTGGGCGAGCGGAGCATCGGGCACCAGGACCCGGGCGCGACCTCGTCGGCCCTGCTGCTGGGGGCACTGGCGGACGTCGCGGACGGTGTGCTGTGAGCGGGCCGCAGCCGGGCCCGCGTCCCGGTCCCGTCGGCATCGTGCTGGTCTCGCACAGCGCGGCGGTCGCGGAGTCGGTGGCGGACCTGGCCCGGGGCCTGGCCGCGGGCGGCCCCGTGGCGCCGGTGGCCGCGGCGGGCGGCACGGCCGACGGCGGTCTGGGCACGAGTGCGGAGCTGATCATCGCCGCCGCGCGGCAGGTGGACGGCGGCGCCGGGATCGCCCTGCTGGTGGACCTGGGGAGCGCCGTGCTGACCGTGAAGGCGCTGCTGGAGGACGACGAACTTCCCCCGGGGTCGCGGCTGGTGGACGCACCGTTCGTGGAGGGTGCGACGGCGGCGGTCGTCGCCGCTTCCGCCGGGGCCGCGCTGGAGGCGGTCGTGTCGGCCGCCGGTGAGGCGTACACGTACCGCAAGTCCTGAAAGGGGTCCCGTCCCGGCAAGGAGCTCGCGAGGGCCGGGCGGGGCGCGGCCTTCGCCGATGGTGCGGCTTCTGCCCATGGTTTGCCCAAGGCTCGATCAAGGCGGGCGCCGGACGGCCCCCCGGTGCCCGCGGTGCGCCTAACTTGTCGACACATGACCGTCGATGCTGAACGCCATGGGAACACGGGGCGGCGCCGGTTCGTGCGGGCCGGGCTGACGGGAGCGGTCGCCGTGACCGCGGGGCTGGTCTTCGGTTCCCCGGTCCCCGCGACCGACGCCTCCATCGGGCTGAACGGCCCGCGACCGACCACGCCCGCGTCCGCGCTGCGTACCCTCGCCTCGGGGAACCGGCGCTGGCGCACCCTCCACGAGCGGCACCCCGACGAGACGAGGGCGGTACGGCAGACCTTGATCGCCGGACAGCATCCCTTCGCCGTGATCCTGGGCTGCGTCGATTCCCGCGTGCCGCCGGAGCTGGTCTTCGACCAGGGCCTCGGTGATCTGCTGACCGTGCGCTCGGCAGGTGAGGTCCTGGACGAGGCGGTCCTCGCCAGCATCATCTACGGCGTGGAGGAGCTGCACATTCCGCTGGTCGTGATCCTAGGACACCAGTCCTGCGGAGCCGTGGCGGCCGCCGTCCGCGCGGACGAGACCGGAGGACGGCTGGCAGGGCACTTGCAGTACCTGGCCGATCAGATCCGCCCGGCGATCGACCACAGTCTGACCGGGGCCGCCCGCGTGGACGCGGCGATCTCCGCGAACGTGGGCCTGGTACGCAGCCGTCTCGCCGCGGAGCCCGTCCTGACCGGCCGTATCCAGGCCGGGGAACTGGCGGTCGTCGCCGCCCGGTACGAGCTGACCAGCCAACGCGTCCATCAGATCGACGCCGTCTCACCCGGCACGGCAAGGAGCTGATCACGCGCGGCCGCGGCCGAGGGTGTCCGGCCGCGGCACGGCCCACGGCCTACGGGTGGCTCGTGGCCGCGGCCGCGGGCACCGCGATCTCCGGGCCCGTGATCGCCGGCACCGTCATGTGCGCGGTCGCCCCCGCCAGTTCGCGGACCGTGGCCATGTCGCTGAACGGGCGCAGCTCCGCGCCGACGATCTGGTGCGGCTCGCTCCCCTTGCCGGCGATCAGGACCACGTCCTCGGGTCCCGCGGAGGCCAGCGCCAGCGCGATCGCCCGCCGGCGGTCCGCCACGCGCTCGTACGGGGTCCCCGTCGCCGCGAGCCCGGGGGCGATCTCGTCGAGGATGCCCTCCGGGTCCTCGGTGCGCGGGTTGTCGGAGGTGAGGACGCACAGGTCGGAGTGGATGCCGGCGATGCGTCCCATCTCGGCCCGCTTGGTGGTGTCCCGGTCCCCGCCGCAGCCGAAGACCGTGACGATCCGGCCGCGCGAGAAACCGCGGACGGTGGCGAGGACCTTGTCCAGCGAGTCCGGGGAGTGGGCGTAGTCCACGATCACCGACGTCCCGAGCGGGGTCCGGAACCGCTCGAACCGGCCCGGTACGGGAGGCATCCGGTCGAGCGCGGCGATCAGTCCGACCAGGTCGTGGCCCAGGACGTGGCAGGCGGCCACGGTGGCCAGCGCGTTGGCCACCGAGAACCGGCCGGGGAGGGGGATCGAAGCCGGGTACGCGTACCCGCCGTGGTGGAGGGTGAAGCGCGTGCCCTCGGCCGTTACGACGAGGTCGGTGGCCCGGTAGTCCGCCGGCGAGTCCAGGGCGTACGTGGTCACCGCACCCGGCATCATCGACCGGATGCCGGCCCCCACCGGATCGTCGGCGTTGACGACGGCGTGTCGGCACAGGCCTTGGAAGAGGCGGAGTTTGGCGTCCCGGTAGTGCTCCATCGTCCCGTGGTCGTCCAGGTGGTCCTGGGTCAGGTTCGTGAACACCCCGACGTCGACGAACGTCCGGTCCAGCCGGTGGTTCAGCAGTCCCATCGAGGTCGCCTCCAGGACCACGCTGCCGGCCGCGCGGTCCCGCATGTACCCCAGCAGGTATTGCAGGTCCGGCGACTCCGGCGTGGTGAGCACCGACGGCGGCATCGGGATCGGCTCGTCCCCGATCCGGCTGCCGGCGGTCCCGATGACCCCCACGCTCGCTCCCTCCGAGATCCGCAGGGCGGACTCGACCATGTACGACACCGACGTCTTGCCGTTGGTGCCGGTGATCGCCACCACGTCCATCTGCCGGCCCGGCTCGCCGTAGTAGCGCGAGGCGGCGATCGCGGCGGCCACCCGTGCGTCCGGTACCCGCACGGCGCAGCTGCCGAGGGGCCACACCGACGCCGGCAGAGCCGGTTCGGAGCCGTCGACGATCACCGCGGCGGCGCCGCGCGCCAAGGCGGGCGACACCGCGCCCGGCCCGCCCTCCCGATGGCCGGGCACCGCGATGAACAGCGACCCCGGCACCACCCGGTCGGCGTCGAAGGTGGTTCCCCCGGTGATCGGGGTCTGCTCGGGGTCACCCTGGAGGACGTGGTGCTCCTGGCCGGCCAGCAACGCGCTCAGCTTCACAATGATCCCTTCGAGGTGGCACGGTCCGGGCGTGCGGCCGTAGCCGGGCGGCAGCTGCGGCGGAACGCCGGGAAGCTGCTGTGGTGACGTGGAGCGGCGACGGAGAACGCCCCGGCGGGCACCGTGCGGAACGGTCCGGCCCGGCGGGGAGAGCGCGCGCACCGGGCGAGCGGGCGGCGGGCGCGGCGGGGCTGTCGCTAGCCGTGGCCGTGCAGAGTGGTGCGGGGCCCTTCGGGAGCGCCCGCGCCGGCCGCGTCAGCCGCGGTGGGGGTGTCAAGGGTGTCGGGGGCCTCGCTCACGGAGGCCGCGGCGATCACCGCCGGGCGCACGTCGGAGGCGGCCTGACGCAGGCACTGCCTCGAAGAACGTGTGCGACCCATGGGCCGAGTGTACGGCCGATCGGCACGCTCGAACCCCACCCCGCAACAGCGCATAGGGTGAGCTCGTGACGGTGAACGCGAAGGCGGGAACGAAGGACGGCCGGGTGCTCTACGGCTGTATGGGGCTCGGCGGCGGCTGGGAGCCCGGTCCGTACGAACCGGGGGACATCGACGCGGCCGAGGGTGCGATCGAAGCGGCGCTGGACAGCGGGATCACCGCCTTCGACCACGCGGACATCTATCGGCACGGCAAGGCCGAGGCCGTGTTCGGCGAGGTACTGGCCCGCACCCCGGGACTCCGGGAGCGCATCACGCTCCAGACCAAGTGCGGCATCCGCCTCGCCGACGAGGACGGCCCGGGCCGGTACGACTTGCGCGCCGGGAGCATCACGCGGCGCGTGGAGGAGAGCCTGACCCGACTGCGGACCGACGTGATCGACGTCCTGCTGCTGCACCGCCCCGACCCGCTCGCCGACCCGGAGGAGATCGCGTCGGCGCTGACCTCCTTGCACGGGCAGGGCCTCGTACGGAGCTTCGGGGTCTCCAACATGGGCGCCGCGCAGATCGGCGCCCTCCAGGCCGTGCTCGACGTACCGCTGGTCGCGAACCAGCTGGAGATGAGCCTGCACCGCCGTGACTGGGTCGAGGCCGGCGTGGTGATCAACACCCCGGAGGCCGCCGGCAACGGCTTCCCCCTCGGCACGCTGGAGCACTGCCGCGAGCACGGAATCGGCCTCCAGGCGTGGGGGTCGCTGGCGCAGGGGCGTTTCACCGGGCAGCAGCGGACGCCCGCCGAGCAGGCCACGGCGGACCTGCTGGCCGACCTCGCCCACCGCAAGGACACCACGCCCGAATCGGTTCTGCTGTGGTGGCTGATGCGGCATCCCGCCGCGATCGCGCCGGTCATCGGCACCGCGCGCCCCGACCGCATCCGCGCCTGCCGGGACGCGGCCGAACGGGAGCCGGACCTCACCCACGAGGAGTGGTACGAGCTCTGGATCGCCGCCAGGGGCGTACCGCTGCCCTGACCCGGCCGCCCCGCGACGCCGCCCCGGCAACCACCCCTCCCGCGTCCGCACCCGTCCGACCCTGCCCGCACCCCCGCACGCCCCGCGCGCGGCCGCAACCGGGCGGCGTCACGATGGGGGGAGGGGGCAGCGTTCCGCGCAGCGCCGTGGAGGACACCATGAGCACGCACAAGGCGGGTCCCGACACCACCGTCCTCGCCGACTGCCTGGAGGTGCCGGGGGTCGGCTTCCTCCCGGTCAACGCCTTCGTCGTCCACGCGGAGCAGCCGGTCGTCGTCGACACCGGCTGCGGACTGCCGGACCGGCACTTCCTCGACGCCCTCGGCTCCGTCATCGACCCCGCCGACGTCCGGTGGATCTGGCTGACCCACCCGGACCGGGACCACACGGGAGGCCTCTTCGCGCTGCTCGACGCCGCGCCCCGAGCCCGCCTGGTGACCACGTTCCTGGGCGCCGGGATCATGTCCACCGAGCGGCCGCTGCCCGCGGACCGGGTGTACTTCCTCAACCCCGGCCAGAACCTGGACGTGGGCGACCGCACGCTCCACGCGTTCCGGCCGCCGCTGTTCGACAACCCGGCCACCGTGGGTTTCTACGACGACCGCTCCCGCACCTGCTTCAGCTCCGACTGCTTCGGCGGTCCCATGCCCACCGCGGACGTCGCCACCGGCGCCGACGTGGCGGGGCTCGGCGCCGAGGACCTGCGGGCGGCCCAGCTGTTCTGGGCGAGCGTGGACAGTCCGTGGGTACAACTGGTGGACAAGGACCGCTTCCTGGCCACGGTGGAACCGCTGCGGTCCATGGATCCCCGGACCATCCTCTCCACGCACTTGCCCCCGGCGGACGGCCTGACCGCGCGGTTCCTCGACACCCTCGGGGGCGCCCCGGGCATCGATCCGTTCGTCGGGCCGGACCAGCAGGCGCTGGAGCGGATGCTCGCCGGATTCGAGCCCGGCGGGGGCGGCCCGGGCCGATAGGGCCTGTTGCCGAAGCCGCGGGGAGTGTCGGTTCCGGAGGGAGACGTGCGTCGTAGGGTGAGAGGGGCCCGACCCGACCGTCCGATCGAAGACGACCCGGCCCGGCCGGGCGTCCGCGGGTGGTTGACTGGGCGTCATGCCGCTCGATGCCTATGGCGTGCTCTCGGGAACCCTGCACCGCCACTTCCGTGACCGGCCCGACGACCAGGGCCAGTGGTTCCATGTCAACCTCGAAGTCGACGGGCCGGCCGGGCGGTACCGGTGCGCCGTCGACGTGGACAGCAAGCAGTCCTCAACCGGGGTCCAGTGGAAGGTGTTCACCCTGGCCCCCTCGGTGCTCGAACCGGTCCCCGCCCTGGCCCCCGGCTACCACGACCTGTCCATGGCGTCGGGTTCGGGCGCGCTCGACTACCTCCGGCACCCCGCGCTGGTGGACCGGCCGGGCTGCCTCTTCGTCCGTCGACCCCCCGCCTGGATGCGGGCCCTGCGGGACCGGCTGCGCCCGCCCCGGCCGTGGAACTCGGGATCCAACCTCGACGCGGCGCGGGCTCTCGAAGCCGTGCTCGTCCCCGGGCGTCCCGTGCTGATCTTCGGGGAGCCGTTCGACCAGGGCCTCGGCATGCACAACATCCACCAGAACCAGGGCGACCCGTACGGCAGCCGCTGGTGGGACGACAACGGGACCTGGCAGGACGGCGCCACCCTCACCCGGCGGCCGGACGGCTGGTACGACGTCTTCCTGAACAAGTTCTCCAGTCAGGCCGACCGGACGGACGACGCCGGCCACCCCGAGTGATCTCGGCGGCGGCCGTGGCGGCACGTCCCGGTCCGCAGACCGTCCGCCGTGCCCGGACGGCCCAATCCGGGGCCCCACGCGTGGCAGCGGAGCCCCGCCGTGGCATCCATGGGACATGCCACCGGTGTCACCGTTCCTGCGTACGGCCGCGTCCTACGCCTGGCGCCTGTTGGTCGTCGGCGCCGCCGTCTACGCCGTCTTCGCCCTGCTGGGCAGGTTCCACGAGATCGCCGTGGCGCTCTTCCTCGGCCTGGTCGTCACGGCGCTGCTGTCACCGCCGACCCGGCGCCTGGCCCGTATCGTGCCCCGGCCCCTCGCCGTCGCCGTCTCCCTGGTCGGCAGCGCGCTGCTGCTGCTCGGCGTGCTCGCGCTGGTGGGCGCGGCCGTGGCGGGCGAGAGCACCACCCTGGTGAAGGAGTTCCGCGCGGGCCTCACCAGCATCGAGACATGGCTGGAGGGCCCGCCGTTCCTGTTGAACCCGCACGCCCTCGCCGATGTCCAGTCCCGCATTGGCGCCTTCCTGTCGAGCCACCGGTCCACCGTGCTGAGCGAGGCCGTCAGCGGGGCCGGGCACCTGGTGCAGGTGCTCACCGTGCTCGCCCTGGCGGTGTTCTCCTCCGTCCTCTTCCTGCACGGCGGCGACCGGCAGTGGTCCTGGTTCTGCGCGCAGCTGCCCGAAGGCCGGCGCGAGCAGGTGACCCTCGCGGGCGGCGCGGCCTGGCGCACGTTCACCGGGTACACCCACGGCATCGTCGTCGTCGCGGCGGTGAACTCGCTCCTCGTCGGCCTCGCGCTGTTCTTCCTCGGCGTCCCGCTCGCCCTGCCGCTCGCGCTGCTGGAGTTCTTCGCGGCGTTCGTCCCCCTCGTCGGATCGCCGGTCGCGCTGGCGATCGCGGCGGTGGTCGCGCTGGCCGCGAAGGGCCCCCTCGTGGCGGCCGTGGTGGTCGGGCTGATCGTGGTCATCGGCCAGATCGAGGGCCACCTGCTGCATCCGCTGGTGATGAGCCGGGCGGTACGGCTGCACCCCCTGGTGGTCGCGATCGCGGTGGTCGCGGGAGCCATCGCCGCGGGGGTGGTCGGCGCGGTGGTCGCGGTCCCGCTCGTCTCCGTGGTCTGGTCCGTGCACACGGCGCTGCGCGACGCCCGGGCCGGCGCAGGCCCGCAGGAGGGCGCGGGCGACGGCAAGGCGTCCTCCGGTACGCGGGGCCGCCGCCCGATGTGACGACCTCCGCGTTCCGAACGGGTGAAGTCGGCCTGCTCCCCTGCACATTGATGGTTACGGAGCGCGGCGAACGGCAGCTTCAAGCTCGTCAACGAGCAGTCCGGCGGATGCCTGTACTCCAACGGGCCGGGCCAGGCCGTCTTCGTGGGCGACTGCGCCCAGGACGCCGGCCGGCTGTGGCGTACGGGCTCCGGCGGGACCCTGCGTGCCGACTACGGCGGCGGCTGCCTCGACCTCGGCATGGCCGGGGGCCTGGTGACGAACACCTGCTCCGGGACGCGTCGCAGCGCTGGACGCGGCAGACCTGAACCGCCTTTGGGCCCACGCGCGGTCGGCGGCCGTGGGCGCGGGACCCTCCGGGAGGACGACCGCGCGCAGCGGCGGATCCGGTGGGCGGGGCGCATGAACCCGGTGGAGGCCGCTCGGCCTACGCCTGGACCTCCGCCGGCACCTGTGTCCGTACGGCGGCCGTCTCCCAGGGCGGCGGCGTCCTCGACTCGGTCCACGCGGCCAGGCTCTCCCCGTCGACGCAGACGATGTCGCAGGCGGCGGCGTACTCCTCGGCCGGAGCGGTGAAGGCGCTGGTGGTCACCACGACCGCGACGTCGGCCTCGTGGACGGCGAAACAGGTGCCGCCGAAGCGCTGGAGGTCCTGCGAGCCGACCCGGTTGCCCTCGCCGTAGTGCTTGCACTGGACGACGACGCGCAGACCGTCCGCCGTCGTGGCGATCACGTCGGCCCCCAAGTCCCCGGCCCCGCCCACGACTTCCACCTGAGGGCAGCCGTCCCGCGCGCACAACGCGGCGACCGCGTGCTCGAATCCGTCGGCGTCCACCGCCCCGTGGTCCAGGGCGTCGGGCCCCACCTCGGGCAGGTCGACCGGCTGCGGCGCGGCCGGCAGGCCCTGCGGCGACAGGACCGGCGGGTACGCGGGGGAGCGGCGCCGGCCGGGTGCCACGCTCCAGCGGGCCAGTACCACCCCGGCCAGCAGGACGACCATCGTGACGACCGGCATCACCGGTACGCCGCCCTGCGCCCCCGCGGCCGTCCTGACGAAGACGGCCAGTCCGCCGACGCAGATCCCTATGAGCCCGACCGCCAGCACGACGTCACGCCCCACGGACGCGGCGCCCTTGCCCGCACCGGTCCGACGCCCTCCCGATGTCGCCATACGGGACCCCTCCCTCACTCGTCCATGGGCCGCGGCCGGGGAAGGGCCGGCGCTCGGCCGGCCCTTCCCCTCACCCGACGCGGTCCATCACCCCCTGGAGGGACGGACCCCGCACCTCTCCTCGTCTGGTCAGGAATCCCGGATCCAAACAGATGTCACGCCAACTCCCCAGGTCAGCGGCCGCGGTGGCGCACGGCGCATCATCCGGCCCACCGGGGCAACAAGACCGCAATGAAGCCAAGAATCGGCCCGGCCGCGCGCAGGACCTGGCCCTTGCTGCTCCTGCCGGTCCAAGTGGCCCTCGTGGCGGGCCTGGGCCTGCTGATCACCGGCCCGGCAGCCGACCACTGGCCGGTGTCGGAAGAGGACCGTGCCAACCGGCACCTCGCGCAGGAGCGCGCCGCCCCCGCCACGACCGTGACGGACTGGTTCTCCGCGCTGGCCAGCACGGAGGGGATCATCGGTGTGACGCTGGTCTGCGTCGTGGCGCTGCTCGTGGCGCCCCGGGTCGCCGGGCGGGCCGAGGCCCTCTTCCTCGCCGCCTCGGTCGCCGCGCAGTCGGCCGTGTTCCTGCTGGTCACGGTGCTCGTGCAGCGGCCCCGCCCCGACGTTCCCCGCCTGGACGGCGCGCCACCGACGTCCAGCTTCCCCTCCGGGCACGTCGGAGCGTCCGTGGCTCTGTACGCGGGACTGGCCGTCATCGCGCTGGTGAGGACACGGGGGCGCGGTCCGTGGCGGTACGCCCTGGCAGCGGTGCCGCTGCTCGTCCCACTGGCCGTCGGGGTGTCGCGCATGTACCGGGGCATGCACCACCCCACCGATGTGGCGGGCGGCCTGCTCAACGGCGCGGCCACGCTGCTGATCATGGGCTTCGTCGTGCTGTCCGGGCGGGAGGTCCGGGACGCCGGGGACACGGAGAACACCCGGGCTGCCGTGGGCGACGGGGGTGCCGGGGGTGCCGGGGGTGCCGGGGGTGCACAGGACGCCGGGGACGCCGGGACCGCGTGCGCGCCGCGTGGCGGCGCCGACGCCGTGACAACCTCCCCCTCCCCCTCCCCGTCTCCCCGCATCCCCGCGCCCAGGAATCCCGGCCCGGCCCGCGCGGGCCGGACGGTCGTCGTGGTCCGCCACCCGCACGCCTGCCCCGACGACCTCGCCGACCGGATCCGCGCCGTACTGGCGGCCCACGGACACGACGACGGGAACCAGCGGTGGATCCCCACCACGGCCGACCGGCCCTGCGGCCCCCTGACCGAGGAGATCGCGGCGCACGGCCCCGCCCTCGTGGTGGTCTGCGGAGGCGACGGCACCCTGCGCGCCGTGGCGGACGTCCTGGCGGGTACCGGTATCCCGATGGCGGTCGGCCCCTGCGGCACCGGCAACCTCCTCGCGCGCAACCTGGGCCTCCCGCTCGATCCGGCCGACGCGCTGGCGCAGGCCCTGGCCGGGGACTGCTTCGCGCTCGATGTGGGCCGGGTGCGCGGCGACGCCCTCGTCCCCACCCGGTTCGCCGTCATGGTCGGCATCGGATTCGACGCCGCGATGGTCCGGGACGCCTCACCCCGGCTCAAGTCCCGGCTGGGCTGGGCCGCGTACGTACTGTCGGCCGTGCGGCACCTCAACGACCCGGGCATGCGGCTGTCGATCCGGGTCGACGGCGGGCGCCGCCACCGGCGCCGCGCCCGCATGGTCGTCATCGGCAACGTCGGCGCCCTCCAGGGCGGCCTGCCCCTCCTGCCGCGGGCGCGGCCGGACAGCGGACGACTGGAAGTGGTGCTGTTCGACCCCCGCGGCCCCTTCGGCTGGCTCACGGCGGCCGGCCACCTGATCTCCCGCATTCCGCGCGGCGGCACCCCGCCGCCGCGGGACGCTCGTACGGAGCGCCCGGAACCCGCCACCGCACCCCGGGCGGCGGACGGACTGCGCGAGGCGGGAGGCGCGCTGGAGTACTTCAGCGCCACCCGCGTCGACATCCGCTGCGCCTCTCCCCAGCCGCGCGAGGTCGACGGCGACGTCCTGGCCGACGGGGTCCGGTTGACGGCCGAGGTGGAACCGAGGGCCTTGCGGATGTACCTGCCCCGGGCGCCCGGCGCTCCCGCCGGCACCGGCCCCGGTACGGGCGCGCGAAGCGCCGTACAGCCGTCCGGCCGGCCGGACGGGAAGCCGCGACCGGCCGCGCCGCACACCGCGGGATCCGCACGAGGAGAGGAAGAGAACGGTGGGCACCGCACGACGGGTACCGCAAAGACATGACGTCCTGGGCGACGAGCTGTCCGGCGACGAGGCATGGAGGGCGCTGCGCCGCTACGGAAGGTGGAGCCTGGCCCGCGACTCCTTCGTACGCTTCCGGTACGCCGACGGGTTCAGCAACGCCCGCGCCCTCGCCCTGCAGACCGTTCTGTCCATCGTCCCGCTGGCGATCGCGGCCGTCGGCCTGTCCGGCGTCCTGCACGCCGACGACATCGGACGCGTCGCCGAGCTCACCCTCCGCCGCCTCACCAGTGGCCCGGGCCAGGCCGTCGTGGACGAGGCGCTGCGCGAGAGCCGTCGGCACGCGGGCAACGGAGGCCAGGCCGCGCTGTGGCTCGGCCTGCTGTTCTCGCTGGTCAACGTGACGACCGCGCTGTGCCAGGTCGAACGGGGCGCCAACCGCATCTACGGCAACGAACGCGACCGGCCTTTCCTCCGCAAGTACACGCGCGGCATGCTCATGGTGGTCCTGGCCGGCTTCCCCCTGGGCCTCAGCTTCATCGTGACCGTACTGGGGTCCCACCTGACCCATGCGATCGCGGAGGTCTACCAGCTCGCTCCCTCCACCGTCCAGGCCTGGGAGATCCTGCGCTGGCCCGTCGGGTTCCTGCTCGCCGTACTGGCCACCAGCGCGATCTTCCGCCTCTCGCCGCGCCGGCGCCAACCCGGCTACACCTGGCTGGCCTTCGGAGCCGTCGTGCACCTGGTCCTGTGGAACCTGGCCACCTGGGCACTGAGCCTGTACGTGGGCGCCAGCAGCTCCTTCACCAGCGTCTACGGACCGCTCAGCGCGATCGTGTCGCTCCTGCTTTGGTCGTACCTCACCTCGATGGCCCTCTTCCTCGGCCTCGCGTTCGCCGCGCAACTGGAAGCCGTCCGCGCGGGGGTGAGCGACCCGGTCACCGCCGACCCCGGGGTCTGATCCCCTCCGCGGGCTCGCCGGCCCTCAGCCCCTCACCCCCTCACACCGGACAGCACACACCGCACACCGCAACGAAGGGAGCCGTACGACCGTGACGGGACGCACCGACCCTCCCCGACGCCGTACCGTCCGAGGCCTGTTGTCACGGCACGCGGGACCCGACACCGCCTTCGGCACGAGACTGCTCCTGACCGCCCTCGTGACGGCCGCGGTGTCCGTGCCCTTCGCCCTCGCCCTGGTCCTGGTGGAATCCCAGTGGCCCCCGCTGTACCGCCTCGACCGGATGACGGCCGAGCGGCTGCACGAGACCGCTCTCGACCATCCCGCCTGGGTGCGCGTCCTGGACGTCCTCACCGGCGTCGTGTGGGACCCCGTGACGATGCGCCTGCTGGTGGCCCTGCTCGTGATCTGGCTCCTGGTCCGCCGCGCCTGGCGGCTGGCGGCCTGGGCGTCCGTCACGGCGGTGGCCGGCGGGCTGACCGGAGGATTGGTCAAGATCATCGTGGAGCGAGCCCGGCCGCACCTGCCCGATCCGGTCGCCGACGCACCCGGCTTCTCCTTCCCGTCCGGCCACGCGATGACGGCCACCACCTCGTGCGCCGTGCTGCTGCTGGTCCTGCTGCCCCTCGTCCCCCGCCCCTGGCGGCCCGTCGCCTGGGCGCTCGCCCTGGTGTCCGTGGTGGGCGTCGGCTACACCCGCGTCGCGCTCGGCGTGCACTGGGTGAGCGACGTCGTGGGGGGCTGGCTGCTCGGTCTCGCCGTGGTCACCGCGACGGCGCTCGTCTTCGAGGCGTGGCGCGCGGACGTCGGACGGCGCCGGACCGGCGTGACTCAGGGCCTGGAGCCGGAGCTCTTGGACACCGACCCGGAACCTCCCGTGGACGTACGGTCCCCGGAGCCGGCCCCGGCCCCGTCTCGCGACGCCGGCGACCCGCGGAGCTGAACGCCCCGGTCTCGCCCGGAGCCGCGGGGAACGCCTCGTCACGCTGTTCCGGCGGGCCCCCTGCTCCGGCGGGCCCGGCGGCTGCGCGACGCGCCGGCGGCGCGCTACGTCGTCCGGGGGGCCTGCAGGTAGGCGGTGCAGTCCGGGTTGTGGCAGGGGCCCGGGACCCACACCGGCACGAAGACTCCGAGGGTCTTGTGCCGGCCCCTGGCGGTGGTCATCGTCACGGGACGCTTGCAGGCCGGGCACGTGAGCGCCTGCCGGCGGGAACTGGTCTCATGCTCGACTTTGCTCATTTTTTAAAGATAGGCCGTCCGGTCGACGGAGGGGAAGGGTTTCCGGTGTCCGAATTGCGGCATTTTCCCCAGGCCGGTGGAGGTCAGTCCGTCGACCGGGGCGGGTCGTCGTCGTCCCCGCTCCCGTCGGGGACGGGGGCGGGGCGGCGGATGCTCAGGACGACGGAACAGGCCAGCACCACGACGATGACGGCCAGACTCACGGGAGAGGGGATCTCGGGGATGTCGGCACTGATCAACTTGTGGGACGCCTGGAGGATGAGCTTGACGCCGATGAAGGCGAGGATGATCGCCAGACCCCTGTTCAGGTAGTGGAAGCGGTCCAGCAGTCCGGCGAGCAAGAAGTAGAGGGCCCGAAGGCCGAGGATGGCGAAGGCGTTGCTCGTGTAGACGACGAAGGCGTCGTCGCTGACCGCGAGGACGGCGGGAACGCTGTCCACGGCGAAGATCAGGTCCGCCGCCTCGATGGCGGCCACCACGGCCAGGAGTGGGGTCGCCACGCGCTTGCCGGCCTCTCTCACGAAGAACTTCGCGCCCGCGTACTCGTCGCGCACCGGGATCACCTTGCGGAGCATCCGGACGGCGAAGCTCTTGCCGGGGTCGAAGCTGTCCTGCTCGTCCTTGAGCAGCTTGTAGGTGCTGTAGAAGAGAACGGCGGCGAAGCCGAAGAGGACGGCCGTGAAGCGGCTGACGACCGCAACGCCCAGGGACAGGAAGATCCCGCGGAAGACGAGGGCCCCGATGACGCCGAAGAACAGCACCCTGTGCTGATAGGCGCGCGGCACCTTGAAGTAGGCGAAGATCACGGCGAAGACGAACAGGTTGTCGACCGACAGGCTCTTCTCCAGCAGCCACGCGGTCGTGTACTCCGTCCCCGCGGTCGTGCCGAGCACGAGGAAGACGGTCCCGCCGAAGGCCAGCGCGAGGCCCACCCACAGGCAGCTCCAAGCGGCCGCCTCCTTGAAGCCGATGATGTGAGCGGTGCGGTGGGCCAGCAGATCCACCGCCAGCGACACCACCACCGTCGCGGCGAACACCGCCCACAGCCAAAACGGGACCTCAAGCACGCCGAACACCCTCACCACGGCCCGCGCCGCATGCACCGGCCCTCATACAGGAGTCTGCGACACCCGTCCCCCCGCCGCACGGCGGACCCGCCCGCCGCCGCGCGCCCCGGCGGGCTGAGGTGAGGGCAGTCGCGGCCGACCATCCAGCAGGTGGGCAGCCTCGGAAGGCGCGTGGACCAGCCCGCGGCGGCGTTCGGCCAGGCCCCGCGGCAGATCCGGCCCCGCCGTGCTCCCCCGCAGCGCTGACGTGGATCAGGAACACGAGGCCCACGGCTGCTCCCCGGCCTCAAGTGGCACGCCTTGTCCCGGTTTCCGCTCGCGTAGCGGGGCATGCGCGACATACAAGCCCGCAGGACGGAAGGAGGAACAGGTGAGCGCAGTCGTTCTCGATCAGCCTCTGTCGCGCATGAATCGACCAGTCGCGGCAGCACGTGACGCCACCCGTGCCTTTCTGGCCCGGGCCACCCACCTACGGGCCCCCGCCACGAACGAGAGCACGGACAACGTGCTCCTGGTGGTGGCCGAGCTCGTCGCCAACGCGATCCGGCACACCGGCGGCCCCTGCGCGCTGCACCTGGAACTGCTCGACGGCTCCATCGACGTCTGTGTCACCGACCACAGCCCGGAACCTCCCCTGCCGCGGACCCCCGGCACGGACGGGACCGGAGGGTGGGGATGGTTCATGATCAAGCGACTCGCCACCCACATCCGCGTCAACCCGGCGCCGGAAGGCGGCAAGACCATTTGCGCGGCACTCCCTTGGTAGCCGGCAGACCGATCCACCCCAGGGCTCAGCGCGACGGCGTCGCATCCGCAGGGCGGTTCGCTGCGGCCACGCCTGGCGGTGGCACTTGTCTGCGGGGGCCGGTAGCGCAACGAGATGGGTGATGACGGGACCACCGGTAGCTGTTCGCTGTTCGCCGGGATCGCGTTCGACCACCGCATCGGAGGCACCATGGATGAGGTGGGCCGGGTGGGGCGGAGGTCAAGGCCAGCCGAGCTCCGAGTAGGCCTGGCCGCGGCCGATGGCCTCGATCGCCGTGCGGGCGTACGGGACGATCGGCTCGGGGAGCCGATCCGGGGCGAACCATGCCCACTCCAGGCACTTGTCCGGTTCCCGTACCTCAGGGACGCCCGACCAGGCGCGGGCGCGGAACACGAGCTGGAGTCGGGGCAGGCCGCGGCCGCGCTCGTGGAGGACGTGGACGGTGTGGACGAGCTCGACGTCCTCGGCCCGGATGACCAGGCCGGCCTCCTCCCGCGCCTCCCGGATCAGCGAAGCCCGCGCGCCCTCCCACTCGCAGTGGCCCGCGAGGAAGTGGTAGGACCGGCCCGCGAACGCGACGTCGGGATGGCGCAGCCCGAGCAGGATCCGGCCGTCCTCGCGCTGGAGGTAGAGGTGCACGCCGATGATGTTGGGGTGGCCCCTGCCGTCCCCGCGGGGGCGCGGCGCGGGCGCGCCGGCGGCGACCGTGGCAGCGCTCCTCCGGTGCACGTCGATGACCTGGGCCACCCACGGGCACATGGTCAGGTACGCCGTGGTGGCGGCGTCGAACCAGCGGAACATGATGCCCTCGGGGCACGGGAGCGTGTCGGCGTCCCCGTCCCAGGTGCCGAGGAACACGCGGATCCGGCTCCTGGTCCCGTCCGGGCCGTGTGCGTCCACGACGGTGAGCGGTTCCAGGGGGACGGACAGGCCGGTCTCTTCGAGGAGTTCGCGTTCGACCGCCCGGAGCGAGGTCTCCCCGTCCTCCAGGCCCCCGCCCGGGATGGACCACGTACCCGGGTCCCAGATGTGCGGCTTGTTGGCGTCGCGCAGGTGCAGCAGGTACTGGCCGAGCGAGTTGACCAGGAGCGCGGACGCACCCTGCGGTTCGGGGGAGGTCGGGGACATCAGCGGTACTCCTCGGAGAGGGGCGGCGGAGGGTGGGCGGTAGGCGTATGGCGGAGGGGCAGGCACAGGCGTGGGCGGAGGTGAGGTGCTCAGGTCGCGGTCCTGGGGTCCGGCGCCGGGTCGCGCTGTGCCGGGATACTGTCCGCGAACGCGGCGGCCTGCACCAGGTAGGCCTCGCGGAACACCCCGGCGCCGGCGCTCTCGTCCATCAGCTCGGCGAAGGTGCCGGACTCGGCCAGCCGGCCCTCCCGCAGGACGTGGATGAGATCGGCGTGCCGGACGGAGTGGAGCCGGTGCGTGATCAGGACGACGGTCTGCCCGGTCGCGGCGAGCGCACGGATCTGGTCGAAGACCTTCTGCTCCGCAACCGCGTCCAGGGCGCTCGTGGGCTCGTCGACCACCAGGATTTCCGCGTCCTTGTACTTCGCACGGCTGATCCCGATCTTTTGCCACTGACCTCCGGAGATCTGGTGCCCGCCCCGGTACCCGCGCGCCAGGAGCGTCCCGAGACCGCGCGGCAACTCCGCGAGTACGCGGTCGGCGCCGGAGTACGCGGACGCCTCCCGCACCGCACGGTCGTCGATGGGCGGGGTGGGACGGCCGATGCCGACGTTGACGCGGAACGTGAACGGCCATCGGTAGAAGGACTGGGACATCAGCGCGACCCGCGCGAAGATCTGCCCGCGATCGGCCGTGACGGCGTCGACGCCGCCGTCGGCGCCCTCCCACCGGATCGTGCCACCGCCCGCGTCGGGCAGGTACAGGCCCGCCAGCAGCTTGATCAGGGTCGACTTTCCGGAGCCGTTCTCTCCGACCAGGGCGACGATCTTCCCCACCGGGAAGGACAGGGACACATCGCGCAACGTCGGCTCCGGACTCTCGCCCGTACTGCCCGGATAGGTGAAGGTGACGTTCTCGAAGCGGACCTCGCGCAGGTGTTCCGGCAGCGCCTCCCCGGTCGCGGGGATGGCGCGGGCCTCGGCCTCGGCGCAGAGCCGTTCGTAATCGGCGACGAACAGGGATTCCTGGTGGAGTTCGGTGATCTGCAGGACCAGGGAGTCCAGGCTCGACGCGCCCGTACGGATCGCGAGCACTGCCGTGCCGGCGACGGCCAGGTCCATCGTCCCGCTCCACAGCAGCAGCCCGAGCGCCCCGTAGGCGAGGAGCGTGGCGACACCGCCGGCGCCGTCCGCGACCAGTCCGATCCGGGCGGCCCTGCGGGCGAGTCGGGTCTGCTCGCGCTCACTGGTCTCGGCCATCTGCCGGAAGTGCCCGAGGAGGAACGGACCGACCTCGTGGACCCGAACCTCCGCCGCGGCCTCCTGCTGCGTCAGCAGCTGACCGAGCAGATGCCCGGCGCGCGCGTGCTGCACGAACGTGTGGAAGGAGATGTAGCGCTGCTTGGAGATCGTCAGTGAACTCCAGGCGCTCGGCAGGGTCATCAAGACCAGGAGCGGCAGCAGCACCGGATGGAGGACGGTCAGCACTCCCGCCGCCGCGACCAGGGAGATCGCCGAGTTCAGGGTGTCCGTGCAGTAACGGATCATCCGGCGCGCGGAGTCGGCACCGTAGCGGGCGGCGTCCAGCAGCCGGTGGAACTCGTCGTCCTCGATCGCCGCCAGCTCCACCCGGTGCACCAGCGCCAGATACCGCTCCGTCGCCACCCGTTGCACCTTCGGCTCCAGCGCGCCCGTCGCCGCCGTCGAGGCGGACCGCAGCAGCGAACCGAACAGCGCCGCGACGGCGACCACCAGCAGCGCGGGGACCGCCCGGGCCAGGCGCTCGTTCGTCGTGCCCCCGGCCAGTACGTGCCCGAGGACACCATTGACCGCGACCAGCCCGACGGCCTGGGCGATACCGCGGGCGATCTCGGAGCCGACGACCACGCGCAGCGAACGGGCGTCGGCGAGGTGTGCGAGCCGCACCCCGGTCCCGACCAGGTGCGGCATACCCCGTGCCATGGTCCACAGGCCGAGCTTCAACCAGGCGCCCTCGTGGCGCCCCCAGCCGATGTCGTAGGCCAGCTCCCCGCCGAAGAGGAGTCGCTCGGAGTCGGACACGTCCGGTGCGTCCGCCGCGTCGGGTGTGTCGGGTGCGTCGGGTGCGTCGGGTGTGGTGATCAAGCCGGGCTCCTCTGTGACGGGCAGCAGGCCAGAGCTCGTACGTGTCCCTGCGCGCCGACGGCGGAAGGGGGTACGGAGGAAGCGAGTAGAGCGCAACCCGGGGGATGGAGCAGCCGGATCTGGCCGAACTGGCAGCGCCGCGCGGCCCGGACGCGCGGGCGGCGCGTGTCGGCGTCCGGTCGCGCGTCCGAGGCCGACTCCGTACGGAGGTTGGCCGAAAGTGGCCGGTAGAGGTCGCGCAGCGCGGAAATCGCTTGCGCCGCCGGGTCGTCGCCCCCGGACGGTACGAGGACCCGTTCGGTACGGGGGTCAGGTCGACGGGCGTCAGGTCGGTACGGGGGTCAGGTCGGTACGGGGGGCAGGTCGGTACGGGGGTCAGGTCGGCGGGGGAACGGCCGAGGCCGCCCGGGACAGGGCCAGCAGACGGTTCGCGACATGATGGCCCGCGACGGAAGCGGGGCCCTGCAAGGAGATGACCGTGGTCAGCAGCTCGGGGCCGACCGCCAGCGCGTCGGCGGCGGGGACCGCACGCCAGAGGCTGTACGTACGGCGGACCGCGAGGGCGGTGTCCGGGTGGTCCGGCCCGTGCAGCTCCGCCCGCAACCGCAGGACGTCCAGGTAGCGGCGCACGGCCGTGCCGTGATCGGCCGCCAGATGCGCGAGGTAGCCGCGGACCTCGCCGATGTCGACCAGCTCGGGGTGGCGGTCCCCGAAAGCGCCCCGCACCTCCTCCTCCCGGCGCCGCGCCCGGGACGACGCCTGGTCGAGGTCCCCGGCCGCCGCCAGGGCCATGACCGCCGCCAGTACCGCGACGCCGGTAGCGGCACCGGTACCGGCACCAGCGTCGGAACGGGCATCTGCACCGGCACCGGCACCCGTACTCGCACCCGCATCGGCGTCCGCCCGTGTCCCCCTCCCGCCCCCGCCGGCCCAGAACCGGTCGGTCACCGTCCCCCAGGGAAGGTAGTGGACGGGTCCGGTCACGTGGGCCTCTCCCGTCACCATGCGACGACCCGGCGGACAGCGGTGACCCGGGTGGCGTGCCGCGTGGAATGCCGCCAGGTCGCGTACGGGACCACCCGCGTGCGCACACCGGTACGCGGGGCCTCGATGAGGAGGCCGTCGCCGAGGTACATCCCCACGTGCCCCGGCCGGGCCTCGGACCCGTCGGAACCGGCGGTGAAGACCAGGTCGCCGGGTTTTGGATCGTCGAGGGCGATCCGGCGCGGCAGCTTCACCTGGTCGTACGTGGTGCGGGCCAGCGGGATGCCGGCGGCCGCGTACGCCTGTTGGACCAGGGAGGAGCAGTCGCACCAGCGGGCCGGTTCGGGCCCGAGGGCGTCCGTGCAGTCGCCGCCCAACCGGTAGTCGCCTCCGCGCTGCGCGAGCGCCCAGGTCACCGCCGTGCGCACCTGCGCCGGAGCGGCTCGGCCCGGGGAGAATCCGGCCGGCAGGAGGGCGTCCCCCTCCGGCGGCGGGGCGGCCGCGTACAGGGCGGAGCGCTCCGTGATCCGGCGTACGTAGTGGTACGTCTCCCCGCGCGCGAAGGACACCGGCGGCACCCCGCGGAACTGTACGACGCGCCCCCAACCGGCGTTGTACCCCGCCAGGGCCATCTCCACCGGGGAACCGCTCCAGTCCGGCCGGCCGTGCGCGAGGCCGAGGAGGTGGCACATCAGGGCGGCCTGGGCAGGGATCGCGTCCCGCGGGTTCCAGATGTCCTCGATCCCGTCGGCGTCGCTGTCACGGCCCCAGGTGCGCCAGGTGTCCGGCATGAACTGGGCGATGCCGCGCGCTCCTGCCGGTGAGGTGCGGGTCGGGACGAAGCCGCTCTCCTGGTGCAGTTGGGCCGCGAGGACCGAGGGGGGCAGGATCCGGTCGCACGTACCGGCCGCGGCGATGATCAGCTCCGCGTACGCGGCGGGCACTCCGTCCCGGCCGCCGACGCGCATGGCGCCGGCGGCGGGAAGCACCACGTCGCGCCTGTCGTCGCCGAGCGCCGCGACGAGCAGCACGGCTCCGAGCCCGAGCGCCACGGGCGTGGCCAGTAGGCCGATCGTCATCAGCGCCATCCACCGCCGCATTCCCACCCGTTGCCCCCGCCGCCCGTGTCGCCGTACCGGTCAGCGATGCCAACGCCGAGGCGGGGGAGGGCGTCACGGCGTCGGGACCGGCTACGGAGGTCGTGTCCCCTATCGCGTGAACGGCGTAACCCACCCCGGTCGGACGCCGTTCATCATGCGGTTCCGCCGTCCGGGTGCGGGCCTGTGGTGCGAGGGCACGGCCGGTGAAGGGCGGGGCGGGTGCGCAGCAGTACGGATGACGCTCCCGCGGCCTTACCGGCGGGGGCACGGATCGTCGTACCGGTCATGGCCGCCACGGGCGGCAGCGGGCGGTCCGGCCTCGCCCGCCTGATCGCCGAGGAACTGGCCACCGTGGCGGACACCGTCGTACTCGACCTCGGAGCACGGCTGACCTCGCCGTGGCCGGGATGGGCGCAGTCGGCGCAGTCGGCGGACGCGGCGCGGGCGGGGGACGGGGTGCGGGCGGGTGGCGCGGCGCGGGCGGGTGGCGCGGCGCGGGCGGTACAGCCGATGCGGGCGGCGCGAGCGGTACGGACGGTGCGGGGCGGGTCGGGGGACGGCGGTCTCGCGGCGCTGCCCTGCGACAGGCCGCACACGCGGGACGCGATCCGCTCGGCCGCCGTCCGGCGGGGCGGGTTCGACGTGCTCACGGACGGCCGGGAGTGGAACGCCCCGCCCCTCGCCCTCCCGACGGAGCCGGCCGCCTGGTACCAGCTGGCCGCCGCCGGAGGCTGGCAGGTCGTGGTCGGCGACACCGCGCACCCGGTGGGGTACGACGTACTCGCCTCCCGGTGCGCAGGGCTCCCGGGCGCCACCCGCGGATGGTGCGAACTGCCGTACTCGGTGCCGGTGTTGTGCGCGGCCGCGACCGCTGACGGAGTGCAGGTCCTCCAGCAAGCCGTGATGGCGATGACCGCCGAGGGGATGCCGCTGCGGCGGACCGTGGTGGTGCTCGTCGGGCTGGACGGCGGGCGCGCGCCGGCCGTCGTACGGGCCGCCGCGACGATGCTCGCCGACCGGGCGTACGACGTGCTGGAGCTGCCGCACGACGCCGATATCCGCGCCCACGGCCTGCGCGGCCCGGGCCGTCCCCGGCCCCGGACGCGGCAGGCCGCCGCCCGCGTCGCGGAGGCCGTCCTGGAGGCGGCGCACTCCGCGTGGGGCGACGAACTCCCGGACGCGCCGGTGCCGGCGCCGGCGCCTGTACCTGTGTCTGCGCCGAGTCCGATGCCTGCCCCGCGACTTCGACCCCGCTCGACTTCTCCGATTCCGACCGCCAAGTGACGAGGTACCGCCATGAGCCAGTTGATGTACGCACTGCACGTCTTCGCCGACGGTCCGGCGGTGCCCAAGTACAAGCCGACGCTGCCGATCGAGGTGCAGGAACCGGTCACGGCCATCCTGGGCTGGACGGCGGGCGCCGGCCTCGCACTCGCGGTGCTGGGCGGGCTGAGCGGCTGGGCCCTGGTGGCCGTGGGCCACAACACGGAGCGGGCGGTGCTGGCCGCGCGGGGCAAGCAGGGTGTGCTGTGGAGCCTCATCGGCGCGGGGGGAATCGGTGTGACGTCCTCGCTGGTGCTGAGCGTCTACAACCTCTCCAAGTGAGGGGCACGGGAGAGCCGGCCGCCCGCCGGGCCCGGCTCGTACTGGTCGCTGCCGCGCTGTCCGGTGCGGTCGTCTGCGTCGGCCTCGGCTTCGCCGGGGCGACGCTCTTCGGCGGCGCGGGAAGCGACGACCGACCGCCGGTGGTCGTCCCGACGGGCGGCGGGACGTCGGCGCCGGTCCCGGACGGCGAGCCGATGACGCCGGAAAAGGCGAAGAAGATCACCCTCCCGGCCCCGACCGGCCAGAAGGACGGGGTGTCCACCTTTACGTCGGATATTGGACCGATCCCAAGGGCGGTTTACTTCTGGGAGGAGTACGCATGGCTCGACGACTACAAGGCTCGGCAGCAGCTCGAAGCCGTCACGTCTCCAGGCGCAGTCGGGTACGTGGACGAGCAGATTTCAGAGATTCGAAAGCTGCGTGAGGGATTAGGGTTGCCGCCGTCCGGCGGAGTGCCTCCAGGCCTCACGTTGACGACGGCTGTCCATGCTGTGCGAGCTGCGTCGATTCCGGCGCCGGGGCGCGAGCCGGGCAGCGTGGTCCAAATCTGGATGTCGTACGACAGGTATGCAACGGGCCCGGACGGTGGGCCGGACAAGCATCCTTTGCGGGGTGAGGCTGACGATCTTGTCCTGGCCCGTGAAGCGGACGGTACGTGGAAGTTGACTGACCAGTACGACGGCCTCAGAACCTTCCCGGTCGCCTACGTTGCCGAGAGTCCCATCGCATGGGACGACGGCTGGGTTCAGGTCCGGCATGCGGAGTAGGGTTATCGCTGCGGTGCTACTGGCCGCCCTATGGTCATTGTTCGCAGGTACGTCAGCAACGGCAGCGGATAGGCCCGAATATCACAGCGCCATCGGACCGCCTGAGCCAGTCCCTTCCAAGTGGGCTGGCGAGACGATCGGTATCGACACTCAGACGAAGAATTACTGTCTCTACAGTAAGATCGACAACGATACTATTTGCCGCCTGCCCAGCCGCGGTGAGGTACCCGAGTCCGGTACCTGCCAGCAGCCGTCCAGCGCTGCGGCAGACGGTTGCATCGCCCAGAGTAAAGAGGAACAACGGCTCCTCGAAGCTTGGCGCGCTTCCCATAGCCGGGAGGATGCGACGTATTTCGGGAAGGCTAACAAGTACGTAACTGATTGCATGGCGAATGGCCGTTCATTTTTCGTCTGCCGATTTCACGGCGAGAACGAATATCCGCTGCGGGGTACGACCGGCCCGGGATGGCTCGGCGGCAAGTTGTCGCGGTTGGCTGCCGATGCGTTGGAAGAGGCCGCCCAGTACGTCGGGCGGGGGGTCGTGTGGTTGCTCGGGGAGTTCGCGCGGTTGTTCAACCGGGTGTCCACCGTCGACCTGGAGAAGAGCGGCGTCGAGGAGGTCACCGCCGTCATGGTGACGCTGTCCGTCACCGTCGCCGTGTTCCTCATGCTGCTGCAGTTCGGCAAGGCCTCCGTCAGTCATCGCGGCGAGCCCCTCGCAACCGCGTTCGTCGGGCTCGCCAAGTGGGCCGTCATCTCCTCCGTGTACACGATCGCCACGCAGACCGCGCTGAAGTGGTCCGACGCGGTCTCCGACTGGATCGTCAACGAAGCCATCGGCGCCCCCGCGCGCGCCGGTGGGGGCAAGTCCGCCGCCGAGGCGATGGAGGCCCGGCTCGGGTCCTTGTTCGGCGGGCTGGTCGCCGAGGGGGGTGCGGGGGACGGCGGCGGGGTGCTGGTCAGCGGGGAGGGGTTCACGGCCCCCGCGGTCGGGGTGGTCATCGTGGTCGGGATCGTTTCCATCGTGGCCATCGGGGCGCTGTGGGTGGAGATCCTCCTCCGGCAGGCCGGCATCATGCTGCTGGTCGCCGCCATGCCGATCGTCCTCGCCGGGCAGCTGTCCGACGCGACAGCCGACTGGTGGCCCAGGGCCCGCAACGCGCTCATCGCGCTGATCCTCATGAAGCCCGCCATCGTGACCTGCTTCTTCCTCGGTATCGCCGCGATGTCCGAGGACGGGGTCGGCATGCAGAACGTGCTCGTCGGGTTGGTCACGTTCCTCCTGTCCTGCTTCTGCTGGCCGGTGCTGACCCGGTTCCTGACGTTCACCACGGCCGCGGCGGCCAACGGCTCCGGCTCCGGCTTCGGTTCCTTCCGCGTGACCGGGCTGTTCTCCCCGGCCGGCGGGTACCGGCCCGAGCTCGCCGGAGCCGGATCGGTCGGCGGCGGCAGCGCCTACACCCGGGCGCTGGAGCAGGAGGCCGAGCCCGCCGCAGCGGGCCCGGACCCGGCCGGGAAGGGCGACGGCGGAGGTCGGGCGAGCGGCCGGTTCGCAGCGCGGCCGGCCCCCGTCCGGTCGTTCGCGGCACCCGGAGGGAACGCCCCGCACGCAGCGGGGACGCCGAACCCGGCCCGCCGCCTCGCGCCCGCGCCCGTACCGGCAGCCGCACCCGACCTCGCACCCGACCTCGCGCCGCAGCTCGGCTCCCCGGCCGCTCCCGGCGAGCGGCCCGACCGCGGGCCGCGCCCCCGGCCGCCCGTACCGCATCCGCGCCCCGCCCCGACGGACGGCGTACCCCGAGGAGGAGTGACATGACGCAGCCCGCCTCCTACGGCGGCTGGCAGTCCGAGCGGACCGGGTTCATGGGGCGCCTGTCCGGGCCCGGTTTCGCGATGGTCGCCGCCGCCAGCCTGGTCGCGCTCGTACCCGTCAGCCTCGCCAGCTGGCGGTCGGCGCTGGTCTGCGTACCGCTGGCCGTCGCCCTGCTCGCCCTCGCCTTCGGCCGGGTCACGGGGCTCAGCGCCGACGAATGGATCGCTCTCGCAGTAAGGCACCAGATCTCCGTGGCCACCCGACGCAACCTCTTCCTCTCCGGCGCCTTCGCACCCCGCGCCGCCGACACCGGCCGCCAGCCGATGGACCTGCCGGGCGTGCTCGCCCGCCTGCGGATCCTCGACGCGCCCGACGGCCTCGGCGGCGCCCTCGGCATCGTCCACGACCCCGTCGCCGCGACGTACGCGGCCGTCGCCCGCGTCACCTTCCCCGGGCTCGCCCTCGTCGACACGGCCCAGCAGGCGGCCCGCGTCTCCGCCTGGGCGGCGTTCCTGCGGGCCTACTGCACGGAGGACTCCGCCCTCACCCGGATCTCCGTGCACCAGCGGTGCCTGCCCGACGACGGGGCCGCCCTCGCCTCCTGGACCGCCCGCCACATCACCCCCGACGCGCCCGGCGCCGCCGTCACCGCGCTCGGTGAGCTGATGGACGGCGCCGGCCCCACCACCGCCACCCGCGAGACCTACCTGACCGTGGTCCTCTCCGCCGCCCGGGCCCGGCTCGCCGTCAAGGGCGCCGGTGGCGGGCAGATCGGTGCGGCCGCCGTCCTCGTACGCGAACTGCACGCCATGCAGCACACCTTGTCGACCGCCGGCCTGCACGTGGTGGAGTGGCTCCCGCCGCGCTCCCTCGCCCACACGGTGCGCACCGCCTACGACCCCGACGCCCAGCACATGCTCGCCGCCCGCGCCGCGGCGGCCCACACCCCCGGGTGGGCGGGCACGCCGCCCGGCCTGGACCCCGATCTGGCCGGGCCCGCCGCCGCCGAGAGCGCCTGGGGCACGTACCGGCACGACGGCGCCTGGAGCGTGACGTACCAGGTGCGGACCTGGCCCCAGTCGTACGTGTACGCCACCGTGCTGCAGCCGCTGCTGCGCCCCCGCGAGAACGCCCGGCGCAGCATGAGCCTGCTCTACGAGCCGGTCGGGCCGCGCCGGGCCCGCCAGGAACTGGCCCGGGACAAGGCCAAGCGGAGTTCCGCCCGCCATCTGCGGTCCCGCACCGGCCAGGACGAGAGCGAGGACGAGCGCCGCGAGGAGGCGGTGGCCCGGGCCCACGACACGGCCCGCGCCTCGGGCCAGGGAGTGGTGCGGATGACCGCCGTGCTGACGGTGACCGTCACCGACCCGGAGGAACTGGAGACCGCCTGCGCCGAACTCCAGGCGGACGCGGCGGCCTGCGGCCTGGAGGTGCGCCGGATGTGGGGCGCGCAGGACACCGGCTTCGCCGCCGGCGCCCTCCCGCTGGGGCAGGGACTTCCCGACCGCCGGGCGGGGTTCTGACGTGCGCCCGTTCTCCGCGCGCCGCAGCGCCGCCGACACCGAACTCACCGCCCTCTCCCTGGGCGAGGCCGCCGGGATCACCGGCGGCGCCGTCCCCGCGCCCCGCCGGCCCTCGGCCCGCGACATGCGCCGCGCGCGGCTGCTGGAGGACCCGGACACCGTGATGCGGGTGGCACCGCGGCGCGGCTGGGCCCAGCCGTACGCGGGCCGCGCCGCCTCCCTGCCGCGCAGCGAGGTGGTACGGGCCGACACGGCGAACGCCGCCGGCGCCTACCCCTTCCTGCACGCGGCCTCGCTCCCGCCGGTGGGGGCGTACATCGGGCGCAACACGCTCACCACGCAGGCGTTCAGCGCCCACCCGGCGGTGTGGGTCGGAGAGGGCCTGTGCACCAACCCCAACGTGATGGTCACCGGCATTCCGGGATCGGGGAAGTCCGCGCACGTCAAGGCGCTCTGCTTCCGGCTGATGGCGTTCGGCCACCGCACCCTGATCGCCGGTGACGTGAAGGGCGAGTACCAGGCCCTGTGCCGCCACCTCGGCGTCGAACCGGTCCGCCTGGGCCCGGGACTGCCGGGCCGCCTCAACCCGCTCGACGCCGGACCGCTGGGCGCCGGCCTGGAATCCGTACGCGACGGGGCCGAGCTCACCTCCCGTCTCACCGAGATCCACCGCCGCCGCCTGACCCTCCTCAAGGCCCTCCTCGAACTCCAGCTGCGCCGCCCCCTCGACCCGCGCGAGGAGGAGGCCCTCGACGTCTCCGTGCGCGAGGTGACCGGCGAGCTGTACGGGACGACGCGCCTCGCCGTCCCGACCCTGCCGCTCGTCTACGAAGCGCTGCGCGACCCGAGCGTCCGCATGGCCGGGGAACTGCGGGTCCGCGACGGCGAGGTCCAGGGCGCCCGCGAGCAGATGGCCTCCTTGCGCTCCGCGCTCGGCGCGATGGTCACCGGCCACCTGGGCGGGCTCTTCGACGGGCCGACCTCCATCGGCCTGGACTGGGACGCGCCCATCCAGTCGGTGGACATTTCCGCGCTCCAGCAGTACGGGGACGAGACGGTGGCGATGGTGCTGTCCTGCGTGTCGACCTGGGCGCAGTCGGCCATCGACCGGCCGGGCCATCGGCCGTGGATCGTCGTACGGGACGAACTGTGGCGGCAGATGCGCTCGGGCGGCTCCGCGATGGTGAAGAAGATCGATGCCGACCTGCGGCTGTCCCGGGCCACCGGAACCATCCAACTGCTGGCCACGCACCGGCTGTCCGACTTCGAGAGCGTGGGCGCATCCGGTTCGGAGGCCGTGAACATCGCCCGGGACCTCATCTCCTCCTGCGAGACCCGCATCCAGCTCGCCCAGGACACGCGGCCGCTGCAGATCACCCGCGAGGTGATCGGGCTGACCGACGCCGAGTGCGACCTGATCGGCTCCTGGGGCGCGGGCCAGCGGGGCCGGGCCCTGTGGAAGGTGGGGCGGGGCGGCGGCTCGCACGCGGTCCAGCTGATCCTCTCCCGCACCGAGGAGCGGCTGTTCGAAACGGACGAGAGGATGGCCGTCTGACGCGCGCCCGCGCCGGGGCCGCTCCGTTCGCCGCGCCACCCGCTCCGTCCGCCGCGCCGCCCGCGCCGGGTCCGGTGGTACGCGGACGGGTGCCGCTGCCCGCACAATCGGCGGATGAGCTATGACGACGACCCGTACCGATGGCTGGAAGACGTGACCGGCGAGGACGCCCTGAGCTGGGTCCGGGAGCGGAACGCGGAGACCGTCGCCGCCCTGACCGGAGCTCCCGGCTTCAAGATGGTGGAACGCGAGGTGCGCGAGGTGCTCGACCACGACGGCCGGATTCCGTACGTCGTGCGACGCGGCCGCCACCTCTACGACTTCTGGCAGGACGCCGATCACGTGCGCGGCGTGTGGCGGCGGACCACGCTGGAGGAGTACCGCGAGGACCGGCCGGAGTGGGAGGTGCTCCTGGACCTGGACGCACTGGCCGAGGCCGAGGGGGAGAAGTGGGCGTGGGCCGGCAGCCGGGTGCTGGCGCCCGAGCACCGGCACGCCCTGGTCCTGCTCTCGCGGGACGGGGCGGACGCCTGCGTGGTGCGCGAGTTCGACCTGGAGGAGCTGGCGTTCGTCGAGGGCGGGTTCACCGTTCCCGAGGCGAAGACCGAGATCGGGTGGATCGATCGCGACCGGGTGTGGATCGGCACCGACTTCGGCCCCGGGTCGATGTCCGGGTCGGGCTACCCCCTGGAGGCGCGCCGCTGGCGCCGGGGCTCCCCGCTGGAGGAGGCGGAGCCGGTCTACCGGGGCGAGGCCACGGACCTGTCCGTCGGCGCCTGGCGCGACCGCACGCCCGGTTTCGAGCGGGACTTCGTGAGCCGGCACATGGACTTCTGGAACGGCGAGCTGTTCCTCCTGCGGGAGGACCCCGCGGAGCCATTGAAGATCGATGTGCCCGATGACGCGTCGGTCTCCGTCCGGTGCGCGTGGTTGCTGGTGACCACCAAGTCGCCGTGGTTGGGGCACGGGGCGGGCACGCTGCTCGCCTTCGACTTCGAGGGCTACCTGGCGGGGGAGCGGGAGCCGGCCGCCGTGCTCTTCGCTCCGGACGAGCACACGGCGCTCGCCGGTTACAGCTGGACCCAAAACCATCTCATCCTGAGCGTCCGGGCCGATGTGTCCTCGCGGATGGAGCTGCTCACCCCGGGTCCGGACGGCTGGCGGCGGGAGCCGCTCGCCGGGCTGCCGCCCCTGTCGACGGCCTCGGTCGTCGACACGGATCCGGACGAGAGCGACGAGTACTGGATCGACGTCTCCGGGTTCCTCCAGCCGGCCACCCTGTCGGTCGGCACGGCGGGCGGGGACGTCGAGGCCGTCAAACAGAGCCCGGCGCTGTTCGACACCACCGGACTCGCGGTGCGCCAGTACTTCGCGACCTCCGCCGACGGTACGCGCGTGCCGTACTTCGTCGTCGGTCCCGAGGAGCCGTCGGGTCCCGGCCCCGCGCTCCTCTACGGCTACGGCGGTTTCGAGATCTCGCAGGTCCCGTACTACAGCGCGGTGACGGGGCGGACCTGGCTGGCGCGCGGCGGTACGTACGTGGTCGCGGGCATCCGGGGCGGCGGGGAGTACGGGCCGCGCTGGCACCGGGCGGCCCTCGGCGCCGACCGGGCCCGTGCGTACGAGGACTTCGCGGCCGTTGCCCGGGACCTCGTCGCGCGGGACATCACCACGCACGCGCAGCTCGGTATCGAGGGCGGCAGCAACGGCGGTCTCCTGATGGGCGCGATGATCACCCGGGAGCCGGAGCTGTTCGGGGCGGTCGTCGCGCACGTGCCGCTCATGGACATGCTCCGGTTCCACACGCTGCTGGCCGGAGCGAGCTGGACCGCTGAGTACGGGGATCCCGAGAACCCGGCCGACCGGCCCCATCTGGAGCGGCTCTCGCCCTACCACCAGGTGCGGGCGGGCGGGCCGGCGTACCCTCCGATGCTGCTGCTCACCTCGACCCGGGACGACCGCGTGCATCCCGGCCACGCCCGCAAGATGGCCGCCCGGCTGCGCGAACTCGGGCACCCCGTGCTCTTCCACGAGCACATCGGGGGCGGTCACTCCGGTGCGACCGACCACCAGCAGTCCGCCTTCAACCAGGCGCTCGTCCACACCTTCCTGTGGGAGCGGCTGACCCCCCGGGGGTGAGCGGCGCGGATGGCCGATGGAATGCACCGACCGGCGCGGTGCCCCGCTCGCCGCGCCGGGGCTGGTGGAATGGGGTGACGGTGGCCCGTACGGGGGCCGCCCGGCCGTCGTGGAGGCACCTTGCCGGATCAGGAAGGCCCGCACCCGCGCGCCCTGGCCGAAGCCGTCGACGCGATCGGCACGACCGACGACGAGCGCACGACGTGCCGGGAACTGGCCTCCTTCCTGTTCCGTACCCTGTGCGACGCGGCGGCCGTGGACCTCGCGGTCGAGGGCCGTACGGAACGGGTGGCCGTCGCCGGAGCGGCGGCCCTGCTGGAGGGGCCCGGTCCGGGTGAGCGGCCGGACGTGCGCGCCGTGGACGAGGGACACCCGCTCAACGGCTGGACGCCACGACCGGGCGGCGCCCGGGTGCACGCCCTGTCCGTGGCGCTCGCCCGGCACGGAACCTCGTACGGGACGGTGCTGGCGGTGCGGTCCGGGGCCGGGTTCACCGACGGAGAGGCGGCGGCGGTGCACTTCGCGGCGCGGATCGCGGCCGTACACGTCCACCACGGCCGGCGGCTGGCGGCCACCGAGAAGGTCGCGCTCGACCTCCAGCGGGCACTCGTGGCGGATCCGGGGCGCCCGCACCCGAACCTCCTGGTGGAGGGCCGGTACCTGCCGGTCGGGCCCCGCGCCTTGGTGGGGGGCGACTGGTTCGAGTCCGTACGGCTGCACTTCGGTCGGACGCTGCTCGTCGTCGGTGATGTCATGGGGCACGGGCTGGACGCCGCCGTGGACATGAACGCGTACCGCTCCACGTTGCGCGAGGTCGCCGCGACCGAACTCGCCCCGCACCGGGTGCTGCGCCAGCTCGACGCCCTGGTGGCGGGGGACGAGGCACGGCGCCCGGCGACCTGCCTGCTGGTGCGGGTGGATCCGGCGCGCGGCACGGCGCTGTACGCGAACGCGGGCCATCTGCCGCCGGCGGTGTTCGCGGCGGACGGGACGGGCCGGTTGCTGGACGTGCCGGTCGGGCCGCCGCTGGGTACCGGGTTGGGCGGGTACGAGTCCGCGGCCCATCCGCTGACGGCCGACGAGACCCTGGTGCTGTACACCGACGGGCTCGTCGAGCGGCGGGGGGAGGACATCGACACCTCGCTGGCCCGGTTGACGGCGCTGCGGATCCCGGCCGGCGGGGGAGTGGGGGAGGTGGCGGACGCGGTGGTCGCGGGTCTCGACGCGCGCCATGCCGAGGACGACGTGGCGGTCCTGGCGGCCCGCATCCGGCCCCGGGTCCGGCCCTGAGCGCCGGGTCCGGGGCCGGCGCGCGGCGCTCACTCCGGTGGACGGGGCGGCGGAGGAGCAGCCGAGGGGGTGACGCGCGCGCGGCTCGCTCACGGCCGGACGGGACGCCTCCCGCCGGGGTCGGGGCGGGCGGGGTCACAGGTCCCGGCGCATGCAGACCCGGGGCCAGCGGTCCAGGCCGTGCGCGGTCTCGGCCGCGCGGATCTCCAGCAGCCCCGGCGTCAGCTCGTCCGCGTCCAGGGTCCGGAAGCCGCAGCGCACCGCGTAGTACGGCGCGTTCCACGGCACGTCGGTGAACGTGGTCAGGGTCAGCGCGGGTACGCCCTCGCGCACCGCGTGGTCGGCGAGAAGGTCCAGCAGGGCCCGGCCGACGCCCCGGCGGGCACTGCCGGGATCCACCGACACCTGCTCGACGTGCAGATTGCCGTCCACGCGGTCGGCGATCAGGTACGCGACCGGTCGGTCGGCGGCATCGGCCGCGACCCAGGCCAGACCGGACCGCACGTAGCGCGCCAGCTCGTCGAGCGGGAGGGGTTCGTCCTCGGCGACCTCCGCCATGCCGATGTCGCGGAAGCACCGCCCGGCCGCCCGCTCGATGTCCTGGAGGAGGGGCAGTTCGTCCGTCCGCGCCGTTCGTATCCGCATGCCCGCATTGTGCGAGATCCCGTCCCGCCGCGCCGGGCTGTTTCCGGTCGACGCGCACCGGGGAGGGGTCCGCCGGCGTGCCTCAGGCCGGGTCGAGGGTGACGCGGGCCAGCACCGGCAGGTGGTCGCTTCCGGTGGCGGGCAGGGTCCGGACGCCGGAGACGGCGGCCGACCGGGCCATGACGTGGTCGATCCGGGACAGCGGGAACGACGCCGGCCAGGTGAAGGCGAACCCCCCTCGGGGCGCGTTCGTCCGCGACACGACCGGCGCCAGCCCGCGGTCGTCGACCGTGCTGTTCAGGTCGCCCAGCAGGATCACCCGGTCCAGCGGCTCGGCGGCGAGGGCCGCACCCAGCAGCCGCGCGCTCTCGTCCCGCGGGCCGGAGCCGAAGCCGCCGGGGCCGATGCGCACGGAGGGCAGGTGGGCCACGTACACGGCGATCTCGCCCCGCGGCGTGCGCGCGGTGGCCCGGAGGCCACGGTTCCAGCCGTCGTCGAATCCGCGCGGCCGGATGTCCGTGGGCCGGGCGTCCGCCAGCGGGTGCTTCGACCAGAGCCCGACCGTGCCCTCGACCACGTGGTGCGGGTAGCGGCCGGACAGGGCCGCCTCGTAGACCGGCAGCGCGGCCGGCGTGAGCTCCTCCAGGGCGACGAGGTCCGGCGCTTGCGCGATCAGGGCGCGCGCGGTGCCGCCGGGATCGGCGTTCTCGTCGCTGACGTTGTGCTGGACCACCACCAGGTCCGGCGCGCCGGGGTCCGCGGGGAGCAGCATCGCCCCGAACAGGTACGCCCAGACCGTCGCGGGCAGGAGTACGGCCACGAGCGCGACGGCCGAGCGGCGTACCAGTGCCAGGACCAGCAGGGGGACGACGGCGAGGCCGAGCCACGGGAGGAAGGCCTCCAGCAGACTGCCCAGGCGGCCCACGGAGTTGGGTACGGCGGCGTGGAAGGCCAGCAGCGCCGCCGTCAGCACGGCGAGCGCTGCGGTCGCGCGCCCCCGCGCGCCCCACCACGCACCACCGCTCGCCCGCTCCACCACGTCCCACCCGTTCGCCTCGGACCGTACCGCCACCCGTCCCGCAGCCGGGAGGATGACGTGCCCCGTAGGACGCGCCGGGCGGCGCCCGGGTTCCCGCCCCGCCGTACGCGTCACCGTCAGCGGCACCCGCCGCGCCGTATCCGTCTGCGCCGGATCAGCACACCGGCGGCCGCGCCGGCCAGAGCGGTGACCGCGACTCCGGCGGTCGTCCACCAGACGGCCTGGCCGGAGGATCCGGTGGTGGGGTCCCCGTCCTGCGGGGAGGTGGCGAGCGGCGACGACGGCGACGCAGGTGCGGACGCGACGGGGGACGAAGGCCCGGCCGCCGACGGCCCGGCCACCGGGGGAACCGTCGCCGGGCCGGTGCCGGGCGGGGCGGCCCGCGTCGGGGCCGGGTCCACCACGGGCACCGCGACGTCGAGCTCGCCGTGCCCGAGGGCCGGGAACCCCACGTCGACACCGACCTTCCAGACTCCGGGCGGCAGCACCTCGGCGGTGGTCCAGCCAGCGGGGGACGCGGCGGGGTCCCGGACCAGGCGCCAGGGCCCCAGCGCGCGGGTGCCGTCGACGCTCACCGCGTTCACGGTGGCGGCGACCGACTCCTCCACGGCGTCCCCGTCC
>NZ_JBSGQV010000042.1:0-6351 GCF_053606025.1 Streptomyces sp. NPDC055254
TTCGTCAGTTCATGCCGACGCACCATGACGGCCTCCTGCCCGGAACGGCAACAGATCCACCATCCGGGCAAGAGCCATCAGACACTGCCTAGTCCTCGGTGTCGCGCGGGTACAGGGCGCGAAGGTCGGCGGTCATCATCCGGCCCCGGCCGACCGGGCGGGTGTAGGCGTCGATGGCCGCCTGGACGATCTGTTCGTCCAGACCGCGCTGGTGGGGTCGGCCGCGCAGGGCGTAGGAGAGGTGTCGGCGGGCCTCGGCGAGGAGGTGGCGGTGTGCGAACGCGCCGCGCATCACGTACACCACGGCCATGGTCTCGGCGGCGGCCAGGGCGACGTCGACGACCGGGCGCACCCGCGCCCATATCGCCGCGGCCGCTGCTCGGGCGCGCTCCGCCAGCCGTGCGACGACGTCGGCTCCGTACGCTCGGGCCGCCGAGTCCCGCCAGGCGGCGCGCAGCTCGGCCAGCGACCGCAGTTCTGTGCGCTTCGGTGAACGGGTCTGGTCGGCGGCCTGGCAGGTGAGCGCGTAGGCGGCCCGCTCCCCCGGGGCGTGCCCGTGCCGTGCCTCGTACTCGGCCACCAGGACGGGGAGGGCGTCCTCGATCTACTGGCGGCGGGTGGACTGCCAGCCGATGAGCCGCTGGTCGATCCCGGCGATCTCCATGACCGGGCGGCGGCCGGGCGTCACTTCGCGCGGCTCCCACGCCCACCCGAGCCGGGCGGTGACCTCTTCCATGAAGTGGAGGGTGTAGAGGGTGTCGGCCGCGACGATGTTGGCGAGCATCGAGTCAGCCGACAGGTTGCCCCACGTCCCCGCTGCGTCCGGACGCCGGGCGCGGATCGAGACGACCGCGTGGTCGTGGAGCAGGGGACGCGAATCGACGGCGCGGGACTCGTAGTGCCGGAACACCGCGACGATCAGCCCGTCCCGGATCGGCTTGCGCTGCTTACCGCCGGCCTTCCAGCGGATCTGTGCGACCGCGTCCTCGAGCCACTCCAGCGTCTTGTCCCGGGCGATGTCCTGGCACAGCTCCAGCACCAGCCGGGTCTCGTCGTCCCCGAGCGCCCACGCGACGTGCACCGTCGACGGAGCCCGGAACACCAAGTCCATCGCCAGCCAGGGCGTCCGCTCCTTCGCCATCTCGGTCTCGGGCGACTGGTTGTGCTCGATCGGGCGGCCCAGTACCGTTGCCCGCCGCGCCTTCGCCGGGGTGTCGCCCGCCTCCAGGGCCTCGCGCTCGATCCGGTCGGCGCCCGGGTGCCGGCCCTCCCCTAGGAGGAGTTCGGCCTGCCGCTCGGTCACCACATCCCCGACCGTGAGGCCAACCGCAGCCAGACCCCGGCCCTTCCACACACCGGGCGGGACCCCGGCCTCGTCCTGGGCAGCGCGCAGCGGCCTCTCCGCCGGTCGCCTGGCCGTCGCCGACCATCACACCCCGGAAGAGATAGCGCACCCCGTCACCTGGACTGATCTTCGCTCTGCTGATCACCGGGCCATGGAACCTCGCCCGTGACCTGCGAGAAGGAGCGATCAGACCCCCGTCCCGCCGGGCGGGAAGCCATCACCAACTCCTTGCCTCCGGCGCCCGCCAGGCGGGACGCCCCGGCAGCCCGAGACAGTAGCCCGTGCGCGTGTGCACAGTCCGCCGCATGACCGACGAAGTGATCTACGCAGACTCTTGCCCGCTGTGCCTCCGGCCGCTCCGCCCCGAGTTCGGCCGCTCCCACGAGTCAGCCCAACAAGACGGCCCGGCCCGCGTCTGGTTCGCGGGGTACCGGTGTGACGGCTGCGAGGCCACCCGGCCCCAGCAGTTCTGGGACGCGATGCGCGACCGCTACGAGACCTGACACGGACCGTGCGAATACTGCGCCCCGGCCACCAGAGCCCCGCCCACCCCGGAATCCCACTCCAACCCAATCGAGCGTCATCGAACGCACACCAGCGCACGACAGCCCCAACCAACCGACACCGCTGAGCAGACCACGTCACCGACGCCCTTCGACACGAACAGCCACCCCCGCCCCCGGCCACCGGCCGGGGGCTTCGTGCTTCCTGGAGGAGATCACGTGCCCCCGTACGAGGCCCTGCCCCGCTTCACCGCCGACCTGGACCGCCTCACCCCCGAGCAGCGCCACCGCTTCCGCCAGACCGTGTCGGCCTTCGTCGACGACCTGCGCACCGGACGCTTCCGCGCCCGCCTCCGCGTCAAGCGCGTCCAGCGCGCCTCCGGCATCTACGAACTCACCTGGTCCATGGGCTCCGGCCCTGCAGGACGCGCAACCTGGGAGTACGGGCCCGAGCGCCGCCCCGGCGAGCAGCACATCGTCTGGCGCCGCATCGGCACCCACGACATCCTCACCGGTCCATGACCTCCGAGCCTGACCGTCGAAGCCGGGCCATAGCCGATAGCGCAACCAGGCCGGTCGGGACCAAACAGTCATCGATAGGTGTTCGCCGGTTTCGATCACTTTCGTTCGTGAGGAAAGTTCAGGCCCTCCAGGCCGTAAGAGAGGCGTGACGCGGATGCGTTGCTCTCGGAACGAACATGTGGAGCGTGAATTGACAGCCCTGGACGTGGCCGGGGTCATCTCGGCCGTGGCCGGCGTGACCCCTCTGGTGATCGCCTTGTGCCGGGCCTGGACGAAGACTCTGCGCGGGCGAGTGGGACGCGAAGGGTCTCTTCGACCTCAGGCCGAGCGTGGTCTCGGTAGGGCGTGTGACTGCGGGCAGTTCGTCATCCTGCGATACGAACCGCCGGATGGTGGCCGGATGACCGTCTGGACGATGCCGGCGGCCGCCCTCCTCTTCGATACCAGTGAGCAGGGGCGTGGCCCGTGGTAGATACCCCGGACGAGGGCGAGCAGCCGTGGCAGGAGGCTGCGCGCACGCTCTTCGAGAGGCACGCGGCGGAGTGGATCCGTATCACCGCCGCGTCGCTGTGGAACCGGCACCCGTTGCTGCGGTCCTGGGTCAATGACATGGCGCACGAAGCGCTCGTGCGGACGTACGCCATGTGGTGGCGGGACCCAGACAAGCAGCACCGCAACCCGCTGCCGTACATGAAGGAGACCGCGAACAACGTCGCGAACGACGCCTACGACGAGCTGGCTCGCCCCACCGACGACGCTGGGCTCGAGGAGTGCGAGCGCACCTTCATCGCGCGGCCCAGCCGGACCTCGGATCTGCACGGCGACTACGCGGGCATCGCACCGCACACTCCCCTGGACCCTCTGGAGGAACTCGTCATACCTGCCGTCAGGCGGATGAAGAAGACACAGCGCAGGGACGTCGCGGAGATGCGGAGCCTTGGCATGGACGACCAGGCCATCGCGGACCGCATGAACCGGGAGCCGGCTCGCATTCAGACCTTGATGACCAAGGCAGCAGCCGAGCTGAGGGAAGACGAGCAGCTCCAGCTCTACATCCGCGATCGGCACAGGAAGACCCGGCGCCGGGAAGAGGACACAGGTGAGTGATGTGAACGTCAATGACAGCGAACGGGGCAGCACCGGCAGGCCGGCGGAGCCTTCCGCGTTCGCCGCCCTGCTGTCCGGGCTGAGGGGAGCCGACTTCTGGGACCGGCCCGAGGGCGACTGGGGCCCTCGGCGGGCGTCGCGGGGTGAGGAGCTTGAGCGGCGCCTTCACGCAAACTCGTGCTACAGGCTCGGGTCGAAGGCGCTGCGCATGGGCGAGCTGGACCGGGCACGGAACTGGCTGCGGCGTGCGTGCGAGGACAGCCACCCTGGCGCGGCGTTCCGTCTAGCCGTGACTTTGTGGCGGCAGTCCGGGCCGGACGCGGCCTCCCGGGCCGTCACCGCTGTGGTGAGCGCGGCCCGGTGGGGGCATGAGGACGCCCGTACACTCCTGCGGCAGGCCGGGTGGGATCTCGCCGACATCGGCCTCGCCGACCGGGAAGGCGTCGCCCCGGAGCAGGACAGCGAGTTCGTTGCCGACGTGCGGACCCTCCTGGCAGCGGTCCGCAGGCGGGACTCGTTCGCCGGTCGGATCCCACAGCCCCGGCATACGAGCACCGCTCCGGCGGGCCGGCCGACGGGCATCGACCCGGGCGCCGCGCCACCATCGGAACCGCAATCGCTGGCAGCACTGGGGCGCAGCTTGGCGTGGTCAGCCGCTCCACTGCGGCAGACATCCCTGACGCACCTGGCACAGCGGGTACCACCCCCGAGTCGGCCCCTTCAGCGCTGGCAGTCCGCGCAGCGGGTCCTTGAGGTCCTCCAGATCATCGCGGGAGCGGGCCGGCCGGTCAGCGAACGCCACTTGGCCCGGGCTACCAGCCTCCCGCACCAGGTGATGCAACGCCTGCTGATGTGGCTGTGCCAGCAGCACCTGACCCTCCTCACCCGCGACGGCGGGTACGTGCCCGGGCCCGCGCTGCGGCTGATCACCGTGCCCGAACCCGGTCAGCCGGGGGCGGTCGTCGACCAGGTGCTCGCCGGGCTCCGGGACGCCATCGGCGCGGCCGTCTACATCAGCACCTACAGCCACGGGGAAGTGTCGATCCTCAAGTGGTCGGACGGGCCGAACGCCCCAGGCGTCGAGGAGAGGGTGGCCTTCACCGACGCGGCACACGCCACCGCCGTCGGCAAGAGTCTGCTCGCCCAGCTCGACTTCGACCAGCGAATGGACCACCTCTCAAGGCACCGACCGATCGCGCTCACCCAGCGCACGATCACCGATGGCGCGAAGCTCTTTAACAACCTGGACGGCCACGGCCCGCACGCCGCCCAGTTCGACATCCTGGAGTACTCCGACGGCCAGGTCTGCGTGGCCGTCCCGCTCGTTATCGACGGCGAGGTCGGCTGCGTGGCGCTGGCCCTGCCCGTCGCACAGCGCCACAGGCTCATCCAGGCGGCCCGGATTCTCTCCAGCCGGTCCGCTGGCCTTCTGCTGTCACTGCTGCTGGCGGCCAGCCCACCCAGCTGGGAAACCGGCAGGCAGGACGCGCCGCTCCCCCGCCAAGACGAACACACCACCACAGCCCAACAGCCCGCCTACCGACAGGGCGCATGGTGGACGACGGACCCAACCGACAACGACGCCGGTGACGCTCAGGACAACGACGACGCGGAGGAGGAACACGATGCACAGGTGATCCCCTTCCGCTCACGGACAGTAGAGCCCCCGCTGGTCGAGCCCCCCGATGTCCTCAACTCCACCAATCTCGACCTCGGACTCAAGGAGGCCGCCGGCAGCCGCCGCTGATGCCCACCCCGGGTCGGTCGGGCCCGTGGCTCAGGCATGGGCCCGACCTGGGGCGTCGACGGCACTGCTGGCAACCCGAATACATCGCACCAGGATTCTGCTGGGAGTCTCAAGCGGGGGCGGAAGTCGGCCCCCACGGCCCGCGGGGCCCGACTTCCCTGGCTCACAGAACAACCGCCGCCAGCCGGATCCACCGTCGGCCTCCACCGGCCGCCGCTCCCCCGGCTGCCACCCGCGGGCCGACGCCGCGTCGCGCAGAGCCTGGAGGGCGTCCGGTTTCGCTCAGGTTCAGGGAGCCGCCCGGACGACGCGGCCTTCGGATCAGTGCGTGCGTCGTCCTCAGCGTCTGCGAAAACTCACGTGCTCACCGAGCTTTGACCGGATGGCGACTCTGGCACGGCACAGAGTGGCGTTCCTCAGCTGTTCTCATCCGCGCCCAGATCGGTTCGCATTGCCGTGTGTACGAGCTTCATGGCGTCGAGGTACTCCTGCATGCGTTCCCCGCCCTGAGCCTGGATGTTCGTGCCTTCAATGACGAGGTCTCGCAGATGCCGGGCGCGTCTATCGAACTCCCTCGCTGGTGCCAGCACTGACTGCGGAGCCAACACCGCAAGCTCGTATCGCGAGGCGTAGCAGGCGGCGTATGCGGTGTATGCCCGGTGTCCGCGTTCTTCATCGGTCAAGCCGGACTCAACGGACAGCACCCGCAGTTGCGTACGGGTGTCGGCATGAGCAGCTAGGTAGCGCGCATATACCTCCTGCTTCGCCTTGCGGCGCTCGGTTCGGTCCTCGCGGCGTTCTCGGCGTCGCTCGACAAGGAGAGCTGAGCTGAGTGCAATGACGGCACCCAGAAGAGTCCCGAAGAGGGGCAGCCATGTCATCTGATGACCGTATGGGCTGGAGGCCAATGATCGCTGGCCTGCCGCTACACCGGTCAAGATTCGGTGAGATCGGTGAGCCTTGGCTGAGCCAGCACACCGAGGGCGGTTGTCGAAGCTCCCGATGCTGAGCAACGGTCGTCCCGCCGTGGTTTACCGCGGTAACAAACAGCCGGGGCGCCAAAAGCTCACCAACGACACTCCCCGCCTGACCCCGCGCACCCCCGGCACACAGTGCTTAGGCACCAT
>NZ_JBSGQV010000042.1:6361-59662 GCF_053606025.1 Streptomyces sp. NPDC055254
CGCGTGCGGTCCCCCCCAACACCGGGGGCGTTGGTGAACCCCCCCCTCCCCCCCCTCGGGCCGCCCGCGGTGTTTTACCCGCTAAACACCCCGGGGGCACGACAAAAGCGACACTAGCCTCCATCCCTGCTTGCGCCGACGCAACCCGGATAGTCGAGATCTGGCATCATTCCGTCCAGCCCGAAGTACCGGAACCATCGGGAAGCAAACGGAGCGAGCATCAAATGCCAGCAAGCGTGTACGTCGTATCCATCGACCCCCAGGCCTCAACCGTGTGGTGGGCCAACCGCATCACGGACCTGCCCTTCGACTTCTCGCAGGAACACGAGTCGCCCGAGAACCTGCGGATCCTCCAGGAGACCGGGGCCAGGGTCCACGTGATTGCCAATCAGAAGGGCGGGGTGGGGAAGACCACCACCACTCTCAACCTCGGTGCGGTGGTCGCCGACGTCCTCAAGAACAGCAAGGACGGACTGCAGCACGTCTTCATCGACACCCCGGGCAGCCTCCAGGACGAGAACCTTCTCCTGGAAGCCTTGAAGTACGCGCACGACGTGATCGTGCCGATGCCGCCCGAGGGGCTCGCGTTCGACCCCACCGCGCGCACGATCGCCAAGGTCATCGAGCCCACGGGTCTGCCGTACAAGGTAGTGATCAACAACTGGGACCCGCGCGACGGAACGGCCGACCTCGTGGACACCCAGGAGTACATCGACGCGCAGGGGTGGCCGCGGACCGAGACGGTGATAAGGCGGTACAAGGTCCACACCCGGGCCTCGGTGGAGGGCAAGGTCGTCACCCAGTACGCCAAGAACCGGGTCGCCATGGAAGCACGCGAGGACTTCTTCCGCCTCGCTCTGGAGATGGGTTATGGAGGTCGCGCCTGATGGCCGCCGGACGCCGCACCAGTCTCGCGTCACTCGCCGGCCAGAAGGTCGACGACGTTCCCGGTCGGAGCGATCCGCTCCTGCTGACGTTGCCGCTGTCGCAGATGGTGCCCACCCGCTTCAATCCCCGCCGCAACTTCGGCAGTGAGGAAGAGCTCAGGGAGTTCGGTCTCAAGCTCAAGAAGCGTCAGCTGCAGCCGGCCGTCGTGGTCTCGCGTGCCGCCTACCTGAAGCTTTGGCCTGAGGAAGCGGAGAGTGTCGGGATACTGCCGTACGTCATCGCCAACGGTGAGCGCCGCTTCCGCGGCTCCCTGGCTGCCGGACTGACGACGCTCAACGTCGTACACAACGAGGACGTCGCGAAGTCCCGGGCCGATTTCCTAGACGCGGTGTTGTCCGAGAACGTTGATCGTGAGGACCTGGACCCGATCGAGCGAGCCATCGGTATCGAGACGATGGTCGCGCAGCTCGGGGGAGCTGATCAGGTCGCCAGCCACTACGGGAAGACCAAGGGGTGGGTGAGTCAGCAGCGCAAGCTCCTGAAGCTCACCCCTGCCCTCCAGGCCATTGTCTCCCAGGGCGAGATGCCTGTCCGTGTGGCTCGTGATATCGCCGGGTTGCCTCATGCCGAACAGGAAGAGGCGTGGGAGCGCGAGGTCCAGCGCCGAGCAGCAGCCGAGCGGGCTCCGCGCACCCCCCGGGCTCGTGAAGCCGCAGAGAGGCCCATCACGCAGCCGTCGCCCCAGCCGTCACCGGAAGCAGCCGATCGGTTTACCGCGGTAAACCAGACCACGCCGTCGGCCCCCCGGTCGGATGCAGCTGCGGCTACGACGGGCACCGACTCGTCTCGGTTTACCGCGGTAAACCGGACCGCCTCGGACAACGGAGGCCCACCCGATCCTGAGCAGGCTCTGGGAAGCAGCGATCCGGGCAACGTCCTGCAGAACCTGCCGGACGTACCTGACCCTCGCGCAGAGCCGGTGAACGTCGACGTACAGGACTTCCCGAAGCCTGTCGTGAAGATGCCGTGGGACGATGGCGTGGCCAGCATGGACATCATCTTCGAGAAGCTCGGAGAGACTCAGCGGCGCAAGGCCATCGCCCGCTACGTCGAGCTGCTGGGCACGGCGGAGGCATTCATAGGAGACCTCGCCGCAGCCACCGATCCGTCTTTCCGAGCTCAGGTGGCCGACCTGCTACTCAAGGAGATGTAGCCGGTGGGAGTCGGTTAGTTAGCCAGCCGGGTTCCGCCTGACACTCCGGCGCAGCCGCCCTGCACGCAAAGGAGCCCTTGCCCCGACATACGTCGGACCAAGGGCTTCTTTCGTGCTTCGACAAAATTCGAAAGACGGAAGGAGCCGGACCACCAGGTCCGCCCACGAGCTGGCAGCCGCATCGATCGAGCAGTCCCCGCACAGCGAGTTTTACGGCCGTAAAACCAACCAGGAGCTGACCGCTCCAGAAACGCAAATGCGGTCCCCACCACCCGGATCGAGGTCCGGACGGCGGGGGCCGCTTCGTGTGCTCAGGCGCTGAGGTCGATGCCGAGTGGGAGGCCGCGCCCGGCGACCGCGGCGGCCAAGTGTGCGGTGGCGTCGTTGTCGTACGGGTTGCTGTAGCTCTCGTGGCTGCTCACATCGAAGGGCGCACTCGTCGCAGTGATCGTGAACCCGGGGAGGACGGTGGCCACCCTGCCCCTCAATTCTGTGTTGAGACGGTCGGCGTCGCGGGAGGCGAGCCAGGTCTGGGTGTAGGGGCCGAGGCGGAGCAGGGTGTAGCCGGTGCCGTCGGGCTTACGTGCTTCGACGTGGACGCCGTAGTGCGCGGGGGTCATGCCAACGTCGTCGGGGAGGTCGAGGCCCGCCGCGGTGTGGGTGAGGATCGCGTAGGCCGGCTGCCAGGCACCGAGGATCGCGGCCGTCTCGCAGCGCAGCCAGCCCTTGCTGGCGTAGCGGTGGGCTTAGTACTCCAGCAGCGGATCGTGTCCTGAGCTGGTTCTTCTCAGGTAGTGGCTGCGTTGGGCAGTGGCCTGGTGGCGTCGGCGCCAGTGGGACCAGTTCAGTGCGTGATCTTGTGGGCGAGGTCGGCGGGTTCGGTGGTGGGGCAGGAGATGTTCCATGAGTCGTCGGATCTCTGCCACGGTGAGAGCGACGACGCTGCAGGTGGGGTCGTTTCTGCTGCCCCCTTTACCATCTCGTCGGCGGCGAGGCCGGCGAGGAAGGCGTGGGCGAGCATGGCCAGGGTGATGTGCCGGTACCAGCCGATATAGCGGCGGACCTCGTACTGGTCCAGGCCGCACTCGTTCTTCGCGGCCTGGAAGCATTCCTCGATGGCCCATCGCATCCCGGCCACCCTCGCCAGGTCCGTGACCGTGCAGGCCACGGGCGCGTAGGCGAAGTAGTAGGCGATCTCGTCAGGGCGCTTCAGGCTGCGGCGGGCCAGGATCCAGCGGTGGTGGGTGGGCTCGTCACCGTCGAAGAAGCTGATCGACGGCAGTCGCGCGCTGGCCCAGTCGTAGATGCGCGGGCCCTTCACCCCGTCACCGCAGGAGAGCCGCTGCCAGGCATCCTCCGGCGCCTGGGCTATGAGCTCGTCGATCCGCCAGAACCCGGCCAGGCTCTTGACCTGCTGCGACTTCGGAACCGCCACCACATAGCCCACCCCGAGTTCCTCGAGCAGGCGCCGGAACTTCCATTCCTGGCCATAGGCCTCGTCCGCCGTCACCCACGTAGCGGGCAAGCCCGCGGCCAGACAGCGGGTAACCATCGCCTTCGCGAGCTCGCCCTTGGTCGCGAACTCCCGCTCGTCAGGAATCTTGGCGGCCCGGCAGCGTTCCAGGTCGCCGGTCCAGGCCTTGGGCAGATACAACTCCCGGTCCACAAGGGCCCGCCCACGGCTGGTGGCATAGGCGGCGAACACCCCGATCTGACAGTTGTCGATCTTCCCCGAGGTACCGGTGTACTGCCGGCCCACCCCGGCCGAGGTGGTGCCCTTCTTGATGAATCCGGTGTCGTCGATGACCAGCACACCACCCGGCCCGAGCTTGCCGACGACGTACTCCCGGACGTCGTCACGCAGTGCGTCCGCGTCCCACACGCTGGAGTTCAGAAGCCTCTGGAACCCGTCCGGTGTGCGGTGACCTGCGTACTCGGCCAGCTGCCAGCCGTTCTTCCGGGCCACCGGAGCCAGCAGCCCCCGCAGGTAATCGCATCCGCCACCGCAGATCCGCCCGGCCGAACCGGCCCGCAACCCGAGCGAACACCACATCCAACTCCGCAGCCCACCCCTGGGCCTCAACAATCCCCACCATGCCCTGACAACGACAACAGCCAGCTCAGGACACGATCCGCTGCTGGAGTATTAGGCCGTGTCCGATGGGTCCTGTGACTCGCCTTGCGCTGGATCGTTGCGGTCGGTGTGGGGCGAGGTGATCTTTCAGATGACGAGTGGATGCGGCTGGAGCGGCATCTTCCGCGTAACCGTGGTCGGGGCGGGCGTTGGCAGTGCCACCGCCGAGTGATCAATGGGATTCTGTTCCGGCAGCGGATCGGCCTGCCCTGGCGGGATCTGCCGCCGCAGTTCGGCAAGTGGAAGACGGTTCACGATCGTCATCGCAGATGGTCGGCGGACGAGACGTGGGAGAAGATCCTGCGGGCCGTCCAAGCCGACGCTGATGCAGAGGGCCGAATGGACTGGAGCATGGTGAGCGTCGACTCGACGTCCTGCCGAGCACACCAGCACGCAGCCGGCGCCCTCACCCGCGCGCCACGAATTCCGGGCCGCCGCAGTCGCCCGGCCAGACACCGTTCCGACGAAGGCCTGGGCCGCTCCAGGGGCGGGCTGAACTGCAAAATCCACCTGGCCAGCGAGGGTGGTCGTCGCCCGTTGGCCTTCGTCATCACGCCCGGACAGTGGGGTGACGCCCCGCAGTTCATACCTGTGCTCGAACAGGTCAAAGTCCCAAGGCCGGGCGGCGGACGCCCACGCACCCGACCAGACCACGTCGGGGGAGACAAAGCGTATTCCTCTCGCCGAAACCGCCGATACCTGCGGCGCCGACAGATCAAGCACACGATCCCTGAACCCAGGGACCAGCGGGCCAACCGCCAACGACGGGGCAGCAAGGGCGGCCGACCCACCGGCTTCGACACAACGGTCTACCGGCGCCGCAATGAGGTCGAGCGCACCATCAACCGACTCAAGACGTTCCGCGCGGTCGCCACCCGCTACGACAAGCGGGCCTACGTCTTCCACGGGACAGTCACGATCGCGGCGATCCGACTGTGGCTCCGCCCGTGACCATCGCGTTCGCGGCTATACCTCTTCCGGGACCAAGACGCCGAGCTCGACTTCCTCGAAAACGCGTGACCACCAGGCTTCGTCGTCCTCGAACACCCTCGGATCGCTCCGCCGGGCCCGCTCAAGCACGTCTTCGACGTAGTCCTCGTAGTCGTCGTCCGCATCGCTCTTTCCCGAGCAAGCGAACGCCTCCCACACCTCCAGGACGTTCTGCAGACCAGCCACCGAAGAGCTGACCAGCCCGTACTGCTGATCCCCATCGCCTTCATAGCCGCGGGCCATCCACACTTCACCGCTGTCGATCAGCAGCCAGTACGTGTTGACGCCGTCCTCGAACGCACCGAGGAACGCAGCCCGACCCGGCGGAAGCTCGCGGACATCCAGCTCCCGACCCGAGTCCCGCACGAACATGCGATTGCAGTCGGCTGGCAACCCTCGCTCGACCAGCCCAGACACCGCCTCACCGCCCACACCCAGGCGCGCGAGAGAACTCACGTCATATGGCAGCCACAGCGCGCTCGGCAACCGGCACCCCCTACTCAATCTGTCTATCCGATCCTCTCAGACCGCGTGGACGACCCATCGGACAGGACCTAGGCCGCGGCGTGCGGGGTGTCGGGGTGGACCAGGGCGACGGCGATCGTCTCGGTGCCGTGGTCGTCGCCGGGCCGGGTGTGCGCGCGCTCGATGAACGGGCCCACGCGTACGGCGACGTCCTGGCCGTGGCCGGGTCCAGGGCTGCGGGTCGCGTACGGCGGTGAGCATCGCGCGGAACTGGCCGACGGCGGCCTGGTCCTCGGGGGTGAGTGCGCCGGGGGCGTGGCCGCAGCGGCGGAAGCGTCGGATCATCGGGCGGTCTCCTGCTCGATGGTGGCGGTGCGAGGGCCGGCGGGCGTCTTGAGGACGCGCGGCAGATGAACGTGCAGGTGCTCGACTACGACCTCACGGCCGCGAGCGCGGAGTGCTTGGGCCAGGAATTCGGAAGACCGCTGGCACGGTGCCGGCCGCCAGTTCTCTCGCCGATTGCGAGCTGTTGCTTCCAACGTCAATCGATCACGGCTGTAGGACCGCACTGGAGATCAAGTACCCGGCTGCGGTCATCCACCCGTAGTCACGCAGGATTGTCTGCATGGAAAAGATGGAGTACGGCGGGGTGTTGCGGCAGCGCGACTTCCGATTGCTGTGGTTCGGAGAGACAGCGCGCACGCTCGGCAACAGCGTGACCTCCGTGGCACTTCCGCTGATCGCCGTCGTAGTGCTGGACACGAATGCCACTGCGGTGGGTCTGCTGTCCGCGGCGGTCTGGCTGCCCTGGTTGGTGGTTGGTCTGCCGGCGGGCGCATGGCTGGACCGGGTGCGCCGGCGCCCCGTGATGCTCGCCTGCAACCTGGTGTCGGCGGGTCTGTACGCGAGCGTGCCGGCCCTTGCCTGGCTCGACGCCCTGACCTTCACCCACCTGCTGATCGTCGCGCTGGCCGGAGGCACGGCCGCGGTGTTCTTCAACACCGCCAACCATGTCTACCTGCCCACCGTCCTGGCCGAGCGGGATCTGTTGGAGGGCAACTCCAAACTCCAGGTGAGCGAAGCCGGGACCAGTGTGGCCGGCCCCGGACTGGCCGGTCTGATCGCCCATGCCTTCGGCGCGGTGGCCGGGCTGCTCGTGGACGCGCTCACATTCCTCGTCTCGGCGTGGTGCCTCCGTTCGATCCACGCGCAGGAGACACCGCCCGAGAAGGACGGACGGCACGAAAACCTGCGCAGCCAAGTCGCCGAGGGGCTGCGATTCGTCCTGCAAGACCGCTACCTACGCCCGATGGTGTTCTACGGGGCCATCGTCAACCTGGCTCTGATGGGTTACCAGGCGGTGCAGGTCGTCTTCCTGGTCCGCACCATCGAAATCACCCCGGGAACGGTTGGGCTGGTTCTGATAGCAGGCAGCCTCGGGGGCATCCTGGGCGCGATGCTCGCCCAGTCCATCGGGCGCCGGTTCGGCACCGCTCGCGGAATGCTGGTGATCCAGATGCTCACCGGGCCGTGGGCGCTGCTCATGCCGCTGACGTCTGGCGGGGCGGGCTTGCTGTTCTTCGCGTCCGGCGCCTTCGTGATCGGTGTCGGCATCGTCTCCTGCAACGTCATCCTGGGCAGCTTCCGCCAGATGTACTGCCCTCCCCATCTCCTGGGGAGGGTGGTGGCCACCAGCATGATGCTCAACCACAGCACCATTCCGCTCGGCTCCCTGCTCGGTGGCTTCCTGGGCGACGCCCTAGGTCCTCGAACCGCCATGTGGATCATGACGGGTCTCCTCGCCCCCTGTTGGCTGATCCTCGCCTTCAGCCCGATGCGAACCCAGCGCGACCTTCCCACCAGCTACCGACCCACCGAAGCCGCAAAGGGCACGGTGGGTACAGCGGACATCCCAGACAAGAACAGAAGGTGACGGTGAACCTTCGCGAACACTGAAACCTTTCGTGCAGGCCGACAACGGCTCAGCTGCCGCTCCCGCGTACCAACCAACTTGGGAAACGGTCAACGCCCCGGTCGCCTATCGCTTCAGGTGGTGCTGGTGGGAAGGCTCCGGACGGGGCTGCGCTGGGTGGTGTTGTCGGTGCGCCGGTCCAGCTCGGTGCGGAGTTCGTGGATGACCTGGGCATAGACGGCGACGTGCTCGCGGAGCTGGTCGGTGTCCTCCCGCAGTGCGTGGGACGCGGCTCCGGCGTCGACGGCGCGGGCGTGCAGGTGCTGGAAGGCCGACGGGATGCCATTCGCCTCGGTCTTTCGGCGGCGAATTCTTCTTTCAGGTCAACGTGCTTGTGGGTGAGGACCAGCGCTTGACGCCTGCCTCGACGGCGAGTTGCAGCGTGGTGAGCGCCCCAGTGGACCGGGTTGGATGGCCTTCGCGCAGCCGCTGCATCGCTGCTGTGATGGCGTTGCGCTCGGCGTCGCGGTCAGTGGCCATCGTGGGGTTCTCCGGCGTGGTCGTGGGCGGTGACGATGTGTTCCAGGCGGTCGAGCTCGTACTGTTCGCGGGCGTGTCGGAAGGCGGGGGCCAGCGGGTCGTCGACGAGCGGCCGTAGCCGCTCGATCTGAACGAAGACGTGTTCGATGTCGCGATCGGTCCGCGCGATATTGACGCAGTTCGGGCGGCAATCATCGAGGTCGGGGGTGCGGCGGGCGCCGTCCTCCTCGCTGCGGAGGCGGCAGGCCGCCCGCTTCGGATCCAGGACGCAGGTCATGCCCTTGCCGAGAAAGATCTGCAAGTCGGGGTTGGCGAGCATGGCGTTGGCGGGCCGCTTGGTGCGCCGGACTCGGCCGGCGAAGCGAGTGGCGGCATGGACGCGGTGCCGCCTGCACAGCCGATGGCGATGTGGCTGGGGCCGGCGGGGAGGTCGGCGTAGTTAGCGAGGTTGGCAAGCAGCTCGCGGGCGCCGGGGGTTTCGGGACGACTTCCCGGACGCGGGGGTGGAAGCCGTCGAGGTCGAGGATGTCGCGGGCGGCGGCCGGATCGCGGAGCCGGTCGCGGACGTCTTCGATCCGGCCGGCGGCGGGCGGGACGGGGGAGCCGTCCGGGCCGGTGGGCAGGTGCAGGTAGCCGAACGAGGTCAGACGGATCGGTCGCAAGGCAGTCTGCTGCTCGGTGGTGAAAGAGGGTTGGCGTGCGGAGCTACGCGCCCAGCCGGGAAGGGCAGGGCGCGGAGCTCCGGGGTGGTGTTACTGGGTGGTGGTCTCGGTGACCACGAGGACCTGGTCGGTGGGCAGGTCCATCACGACCTGCGCCTGCGTGCCTTGGGCGCGTTGGGCGGCGGCGTACTCCTCGGCCGGCCAGGAGCCGTGGGGGCCTCCGGCGGGGAACCGCTCCAGGACGGTGCGGGCCTGCGCGGTGATGGCGGCCATCAGGCGTCGCCGCCGTTCACGCGCTCGTGGATGTCGATGAGCGTGGTGATGGCGTCGGGGTTGTCCGCCAGGCCGACCCATGTCCCGTGTGCGGTGAAGACGGGGACCTGGTCGCGGTCAGCGTCGAATATGACGGCGTAGTCGCCGTACCGGTCGAGCATCATGTCCCGCAGGAAGCTGGCCTCCGCCAGGGTCTCGGTGGGGCGAGGGGAGCGGGGTCGGGGGGTGTACTGCGCGAGCACCAGTAGCTCGCGGTTGCGCTTCTTCTCCGCGTCGGTGAGGGGCCGGGCCTGCACGGCGCCGTGGCGGTGCCAGAGCGGGGAGGCGGGCGGCTCAGGGTAGGCGAGAGCGTGGTCGACGTTGCGGTCGGTGCTGCTCATGGGGGCCTCCGGGGGGAGGGGTTCAGGCGTGGGTGGCGCGCTGGCTGCTCTTGGGCTGGGTGTCGGAGGCGAACCGGCCGAGGCGGGCCTCAACCGGGTTCGCGGCGACCCAGTTCTCCGCGCACGCCTTGTGCACGGGCTCCCCTGCGTGGGAGCGCAGCGGCGTGGGCTTGTCGCACAGCACGCAGGGGCGGTCCTGCCAGCGGTCGAAGTGCTGGCTGTCACGCCATTCGAGGAGAGCGCCGGGAGCCGGGACCAGGCCCGGCTCGAACGGCGGCTTCTTGCCTCGGGTAAGGGGCACGGCCGGAAGTCGGGCAGCTGCTGGAACACGCGCTCCAGCAGGTCCGGCGTCGGCTTCCAGGGCACGACCTGCCCGCGTGCGGGGACGGGCAGGGGCAGCTCCTGGACGTCGGCGAGCACCAGGTGCCAGACGCCGGGGAGGACCCAGTCCGAGCAGAGCGGTGCTCCTTCGGGGTCCTGGTGGCAGTCGGTGATCCGGGCGATGCCGACGACCGCGCCGGTGACCAGCTGGCGGTCGCGGACCGTGCGGCCGATCAGCGGGGCGCGCAGGGCGGGCCGGTCGACGGTCTTGCTCGTGTGCAGCAGCACCCAGCCGGTCCGCCACCTGCCGGGCCGGTTCTCCACGGTCTTGGCACCGGCGAGAATGCAGGCCGCGTACGGCTGCCGGATGCTGATGCCGCGGATCCAGTCGCCCGCTGCTCGCCCCCACACGGCTGTCCCCGGCCTGCCCGCCCGGCGCCCGTTGATGGATGGCACCGTGACGTGCTGCCTGGTCGCCAGGACCGCCCGGCCGGAGTGTTCGCCGTCGTAGAGGGCGGCCTCGGCGGCCCTCTGCAGCACGGTCAGGTCGCGGGAGCCGACCGAGGCCGGGGTCGCGGCGCCGACCGAGGCGGCGATGTCGACGGTGCGGCCGTCGTCCAGGGTGACCGGGGTGTGCAGCATCCGGACCAGCTGCTCCAGGCGGTGCTCACGGCGGTCGGCGGTCAGCTCCAGGATTTCGACGTGATCGTCCCGTTGACCGTCTTCGGGATCGACATTGCCGACCTGACGCCGGAGGCCCTGCTCTTGGCCCAGTCTCGCTCGGGCTTCCCGTCGTCCCACATCAGAAGTCGCAGCTCACAGGAGAGTGAGGGGAGCACAGACCCCAGCAGCGCGGGCTGCGTGATCACATTGGACAATCGCTGCCAACCAGGAGGCACAGAATGCTGTTGCGCAATGTGGTGCTTGATGATGTCGACGCTTACATCCGCATGCGATGCGATCCTGACATGATGAAAGATCTCGGGGGTCCACTGCCGCGAGAAGGCATGGATGAGAAGGTGCAGCGCGATGTCCGCCGAGCTGTCGAGGACACCGCCTGGACCAAAATGATCATCCCCGAAGCGGCTGCCCCCTCGGCCGTCGCCGGAACTGTGTCGCTGTGGTCCCACGAAGCCGACGACCATCGCATCTCCGAGATCGGTTGGATGGTCCTGCCCGCCTTCCAAGGCCAGGGCTACGGCAAGCGAGCCGTGCGGACGCTGCTTGAGATGGCCAGGGAGGACGGCCGCTGGGGACTCATCCACGCCTTCCCCGCAACCAGCAACCAGCCTTCCAATGGCATCTGCCGCGCTGTCGGATTCACGTTCGTCGAAGAACAGAGCCTAGAGTTCGCCGGTCGAGTTCTGGACACCAATCACTGGATCATCGACCCACGCACTGATTTGACCTGACCATCACCGAGCCGTTGGTGCAGAGAAGGTCCAGCGCGTACGCGCCGTTGAGGCCGTGATCGGCCAGGCGGAAGAAGTTCTCCTTGCCGGTCGCGGTCGCGAGCCGCTCCAATATCGGCAGGTTCGGATATTCGACTGTGCGGAATAGCGTCTGTGAGCCCACCGCGGGGCAGTCGGACGACGCGGGGGCGGTTCCTGGTTCTGGCATCAATACACTCCTCTCATCAGCACTTACGTTCGGGTGCTGCATCTGAAAGCAGGGGGGATGTGATGTCGACGGTCGACGTGCAGAGGGTCTGGAAGCCGTCCGTAACGGACCTCTGGGCGGGACGACGCCCTCTGTGGTGGACCGTTGGCCCGGCGGGGGAGCTGGCTGTTCTGCTCGTCCATCGGCAGTGCCTACGCCGAAGCCGCTACGTGAAGGGTTGGGTGGGATGGGGCCCGCAGGTCCCCTTCGATGCGGTGCTCGTGATTCGCCAGGCTGACGGGTCGCTTCAACGTCGACTGATCAAGGACGTCCCGGTCAGGCCGAGCCACATCGCTCTTCTCCCGGAGGCCCGGCTTCTCATCGCAAGCGGTCGAGCGGGCAAGGAGGAGTCGGGAGCATGGAGCCCGAACGCCGTGGTGTTCTCTCTGGAAAGTGGTGACCAAGAAGCCACCTTCTGCATCGGCGACGACATCCCTGCTCTGGTGACCGATCGCGAGGGATCGATCTGGACGGCTTACGGAGACGAAGGCATCTATGGAGGGCATCCGGAGTCTGCAGCCGGTCTTGCCGGCTGGAGTGCCGATGGTCGGGCGACCTGGGCTCCGGGAGGTCGCCTTCCTGACGTGCCTTTGGAGGGATGCACCGCTGCCACCGAGGGGGAACAGGTCTGGCTGATCTGGTATTCCGGCAGTCGGCGGGGAGGCACGTTCTTGACGCGGATCACCCCGTCGACCGGTGAGGTGACCAGTTGGCCCAGCCCCGTACGTGACCCGGACGGTTTCGCCGTGCGCGACCATCGAGCGGTCCTGACCAAGCGCGTTCACAACCAGAGGTCAACCGAAGTGGTGCGAGCCGAGTTGGACGGTGATACCTGGAGTGTGACCGAGCGGCGCAAGATTCGAGTGCCCGGACGGGTGGTCATGCGCTGCGGTCAGGGTCGCGACGGTCTTCTATGGCTTCGCGCTGGCGACACGTGGCTTCGCATCGAAGCCTGATAGCGGCCGAGACGTGCAGCTCACGACCGACGGGCCACCTCGGCTGCGTAGGCCATTCTGACCGCGCCGGCAGACCATCGTTCGGCCGCCATAGGGCTGATACCGAGCAGCCGTTGCAGCACAGCTGGCGGCATCTGTGGCAGGTCAGACCACCCAGCGAAACGGACCCTGACGGTGGAGACCGTAGCTCCACTTCGTCCAGCGCCAGGGAATACGGCGCCTCCCCCTCGTGCATCTGATGCAATTCCCCGGGGTCGACGCCGCCCGGGACGCGGCGGTCGGCGATGTAGTGGCTGATGCCCGACAGGGCGAGCACGGCCGCGGCGGCGCCGGGTGCAGCCGGATGCCCAGGACGCGGGCGCCGGCCCCGACCACGACGGCCTGCGTGGCGGTGTAGGTCAGGCAGTTCCCTTGGGTTCCAGTAGGTGTCGTGCACTGTCGTGTCACTCCGGGCGGTGAACCTGTGCCCGACAGTTCCCGAACCGGTGTCGCGGACGTCGCAGTTGTTGCTGAGATGCGGCCGTGATGGAGAACAGGCAGCTGCGGCTGCGGCCCTTTTTGGTGCGGATGCCTTCGGGGGACCGGTACTGGACGGTGCTGAACGAGGACGAGCTGGTCCCGGTCGCCGAGGTGGACGAGTTCCTGCGGCACGTGCGTTTCGGCCGGGACCAGGCCGAAACGACAACCGCGACGTACGCGGGCGCGATGAAGTTGTTCCTGACCTGGTGTGCTCACTCCGGCCGGGACTGGCGGGAGTGCGCCGGCCGGCTCGGATCGTTCATGCTCTGGCTTCGGCATGCTCGGTTGGACGGCGGCACCGTGGTCGCCGGTCCGGGATGCCGGCCGGTGCGGGGCCCGCGTCGGGTGAACACGGTCTTGGCCGCGGTACGGGAGTTCCTCAAGCACCAGGTGGCCGTGGGAAACGCCCCGACGGCGGTGCTGGGCATGCTCTACGACGTGGCTGATGATCGTGGCCTTCCTGTCGAGGTTCGGGGTGAGGCGGTCAGGCCCGGCTACTACGCCAGGGCCCGGCACCGGGCGGCGGTGCCGGACGAGCCGGTTGACCGTGCCAGCGACGAGGAGGTGCTGGCTCTGTTACGGGCCTGTCGGACAGCACGGGATCGGCTGATCGTGCTGCTCATGGCACGGGCCGGGCTACGCCGCGGGGAAGCGGCGGGGCTGCGTCGCGAGGACATCCACTTCCTCGTCGATGCCCGGCATCTGGGGTGCGCGGTGCCGGGTTCGCACCTGCACGTGGTGCGCCGGGACAACGGCTCGGGTGCGTGGGCAAAGTCGCGGCGGTCTCGGGCGGTGCCGGTGGACTTCCTGCTGGTGCAGGCGTTCGATCAGTACGCGGTCGAGCGTGCGAGGTGTGCGGAGGCAGTACTGGGCGACGTGGTGCTGGTGAACCTGGCCCGGCCACCGGTCGGTGCGCCGATGAAGCCCGGCGCAGTCAACGAGTTGCTCGTGCGGTTGTCGGAGCGGGCCGGGCTGGAACGGGTCGTCCATCCGCACGCCCTGCGGCACGCCTTCGCCACCAACGTGGTCGAGGCCGGCGGAGCCATTGACGAGGTGCAGCAGCTCCTGGGCCACGCCTCGGTGATCAGCACCCAGGTCTATCTCCACCCCTCGCCGCAGCGACTGCGGGCCGCGGTCGAACGCGTGGGTTCGCTCATCGAGGAGGTGCGTCGGTGAACGGGGAGCTCGCGCTGGCACCGCCTGCGGACAGCGGACGGGATCCGGCGCAGGCCGAGCGGCTGTTCTCGCTGGTGCGTCCGGATTTCCTGGCGGGGCTGGGCTGGGACGAGGAACTGCGGATCGCGCGGCCGTCGCCCGATCACCCTCTGATCGGCTACCGGTCCTGCGTCGTGCGGAACTGCGTCTCGCCCGCGCACATCGCCGGCGGCGCTCCGTTGTGTCCCACCTGCCGAAAGCGGTGGCTGGCCGGCGGCGAGCCGCTGGAGGATTTCCTGGCTACTGCGGTGCGGATCTTCACGGGCACGGACGGGGCCTGCACGGTGCCCGGCTGCGCACGGGTGTGGAGGTCGTACGACACGCCCGTCTGCCTCAGTCACATGGAGCAGAAGTACCGCCTCGGCATCGGATCGATCGAGGAGTTCGTCGTCGATCCGCGTGTGAAGCCGAAGCCGGCGCTGGAGCCGTGCGGCGTGGTGGCCTGCCACCGGCAGAGCAAGGACTACCAGGGCGGGTTCTGCTCGGGGCATCGGTGGAGCTGGAACGAAGCCCGCAGGAAGGACCCGGGCATCGATGCCGACTTGTGGCGCCGCACCACGGCCTCGGTGCGCGACGGCACCTTGATCAGCTTTCGGGGCCTGCCGGATCTGGTCGTTGCCGAAATCCTCTTCGGGACCCAGCAACGGCTGGACCGGCACGTGCGCCTGCTGCACAACGCGTTCAAGCTCCTGTGCGACACCGCCCTCGCCCAGCAGGTCAGTAGCCTGAGCCGGCTGGTGGTCGAGCGGAACACCCGCCTGGCGGGGATCTGGAAGATCATGACCTGCGACATCCGTGTGGGGCTGGCCACCCCGGAGCTGGAACAGCTCAAGGACGTCTGGGACGCGGAAGTATTCGGGCTGGGACGGGGCCGCACCATGAACTTCACCGGCCTGCACCAGGAGTGGCTGCGGCGAGCGGCCAAGGCGTGGGTCATGGACGCGATCCCCCGCCGCTACGGCCGCAACATCCCCAACTCGCTCATGAGCATGGTCGTCTGCCTGGAACGCCTCTCCGACAGCCTGAACATCAACCGCGAGGACCACGGCCATGTACCCGAGCTGCTGCGGCGCTCCGACATCGAGGTGTTCCAGCAACGCCTGGCCTACCTGGAGCGAACCGGGCAGGTCAGCGCGAACCTGCGGGTGACGATCTGCCGCTGGTGCGCCCGCTTCCTCCGGGAGATCCGCGAGATGGGCCTGACCCGGCCGGCCCAGATGCTGGCCGGGCTGCCGGACGACTTCTCCTTCCGCAAGGGCGACATCCCCAGCCCTCCCCAGGTCGAGGGCGGCGGCAGGGCTCTGCCCCGCGAGATCCTGACCAAGCTGTGCGAGCGGCTCGACTCGCTGGAGACCAGCCGCCGCAACGGCCGGCTCGGCGTTCCCGCCGGGGGCCGACACGCCAGAATCGCGGTCGAGATCCTCATCGACACCGGCCGCCGCCCGGACGAAGTGCAGAAGCTCCCCTGGGACTGCCTGGAGACCGACGAGGACGGCAAGCACGTCCTGGTCTACACGGACTTCAAGAACAACCGGCTCCGATGCCGGCTGCCGATCCCGGACACCACCGCCGCGCTGATCCGCGAACAGCGAGACCGCGTGCGCGCCCGCTTCCCGCAGACCCCAACCGGCCGGCTCGCCCTGTTCCCGAACCCGAACTTCAACCCGGACGGCACCAACCCCTACCGGTCGATGTTCCTCAGCCAGCTCCACCGCGAATGGGTGCGGACCATGCCCGCCCTGCTGACCGTCGTGGGTGAGGAGTTCGACAAGTCGCGGATCACCCTCTATTGCTACCGGCACAGCTACGCGCAGCGGCACGCCGACGCCGGAACGCCGGTGGACGTGCTGCGGGAGCTCATGGGTCACAAGACTCTGGGCACCACGCAGACCTACTACCGGGTGACGGAGAAACGCACCCGCCGAGCGGTCGACCGTCTGGTCACCCTCCAGTTCGACCGGCACGGAGGGCGGCTGTGGGACCAGGCCAAGGCGCTGCTGGACCACGAACATGCCCGGATGCGCGTTGGGCAGGTCGCCGTTCCCTTCGGGATCTGCGCCGAGCCCAGCAACGTCAAGGCCGGCGGGCACGCCTGCCCGTTCAGGTTCCGCTGCCTGGGCTGTGACCACTTCCGCACCGACCCGTCCTACCTGCCGGACCTTCGGGCCTACCTCGACACCCTGCTCCGTGACCGGGAACGCCTGGCCGCCGCCGGTGAGCTCGACGACTGGGCCCGCGCGGAGGCGACCCCCTCCGAGGAGGAGATCACCCGCCTGCGGAGCCTGATCCGCCGGGTCGAGAACAACCTGGACGCCCTCACCGCGGAGGACCGCGAGGAGATCCGCCGGGCCACCGCGATCCTGCGCAAATCCCGCACGGTCCAGCTCGGGATGCCGACCGTACGGCCCGCAGCGGGCGACATCCGGATCGGACGTGACCAGTGAATCGTCGTCCGCTACCAGCGGATCAGCTCGCGAAAGCGCGCGCCGACGACTCGGCCCGCAGACGCCGCCGCGTCCTGGCCGCCCTCGACGACCTGACCCGCGACGGCCTGACGATCACTGTCTCCGCCGTCGCACGGCTGGCCAACGTGCACCGCAGCCTGATCTACCGACACAGCGATCTCCACGCCGCTGTCCTGGCGCGTGCCGCGCAGCCGCAGGAGGGCTCCACGGGCCCCATGGTCAGCTGGCGGTCGCTTCTGGCCGACCTCTCCAACCTCACCGACCGCAGCACTCGCCAGGCCCAGCACATTGTCCAACTCGAACGACGGCTGTCCCACGCGCTCGGCCAGGACGCCTGGCGCGCCACCGGGCTTGGAGCCCCCACCGACATCGACGCCCTTCAGAAGAGGATCGCCCATCTCGAACAACAGGTAGCCGATCTTGCAGCGCAGCTCGGTGAACGCGACGAGGACCTGGTGGCCGCTCGGGCAACCAACCGCGAATTGATGAACCAGCTCAACAACCGCCCTCAGCGGCATCGCTGACCTGCCTAGCCGGGGTCCTGTCCATGTGGATCAGGGGTCTGCTGGCCGTTGGCGACGCATTTCCGGCTGCCGTCGCTCTCGGCTCCGTGCACCTCCAGCTGGCACACGGCGAAGGACCCCGGATGGCAGCCGGGGTCCTTCGGGTTGCACGCGGCGAGCGTCAGTGGCTGGTGAGTTCGCCGGTGAGTTTGCCGTGGAGGTCAGCGCTGGGGTCGTTCAGGCCGATGATCTCGACGGTCTTGCCGCGTTGGGCGTACTTGGTCTCGATGGCGTCGAGCGCGGCGACCGAGGAGGCGTCCCAGATGTGGGCGGCGGACAGGTCGATGACGACCTTGTCGGGGTCGGTGGCGTAGTTGAACTGGCCGACGAGGTCGTTGGAGGAGGCGAAGAACAGCTCGCCGGTCACGGAGTACACCACCGTGCTGCCGTCGGGGTCGGTGACCGGGGTGACGTTGGCGAGGTGGGCGACGCGCTTGGCGAAGATGACCATCGCGGTGACGGAGCCGACGACGACGCCGATGGCGAGGTTGTCGGTGGCGACCACGCAGATCACGGTGATGACCATGACGGCGATCTCACCGGCCGGCATCCGCTTCAATGTCTTGGGGGCGATGGAGTGCCAGTCGAACGTCGCGAAGGACACCATGACCATGACGGCGACCAGGGCGGCCATGGGGATGTCGGAGACGACCGGGCCGAAGACGATGCACAGCACCATCAGGAACACGCCGGCCAGGAAGGTCGACAGGCGGGTGCGGGCTCTGGACACCTTCACGTTGATCATCGTCTGGCCGATCATGGCGCAGCCGCCCATGCCGCCGAAGAAGCCGGTGACGATGTTGGCGATGCCCTGTCCGACCGATTCGCGGGTCTTGGAGGAGTGGGTGTCGGTGATCTCGTCGACCAGCTTGGCCGTCATCAGGGACTCCATCAGGCCGACCAGCGCCATCGCGAAGGCGTAGGGGGCGATGGTGGTCAGGGTGTCCATCGTGAACGGCACGTCCGGCAGGCCGGGCACCGGAAGCGAGGACGGCAGGGCGCCCTTGTCGCCGACGGTCGGCACGGCGATCGCGGCGGCGACGGTGATGACGGTCAGGATGACGATGGAGACCAGCGGCGCCGGGATCACCGTGGTGACCTTCGGGAAGAACACCATCAGCGCGAGGCCGCCGATGATCAGCGGGTACACGGCCCACGGAACGTCGTGCATTTCGGGGACCTGAGCCATGAAGATCAGGATGGCGAGGGCGTTGACGAAGCCGACCATCACCGAGCGCGGCACGAACCTCATCAGCTTCGCCACCCCCAGCGCGCCGAGCGCGACCTGGATGACGCCGGCCAGGATGACCGCCGCGACCAGGTAACCGAAGCCGTGCTCCCGGTTCAGCGGGGCGATCACGAGGGCGACGGCGCCGGTGGCGGCGGAGATCATCGCCCGGCGTCCGCCGACGATTGAAATGACCACGGCCATGGTGAACGAGGCGAACAGGCCGACCGCCGGGTCGACCCCGGCGATGATCGAGAACGAGATCGCCTCCGGGATCAGCGCGAGCGCGACGACCAGGCCGGCCAGCACCTCGGTGCGCCAGACCTTCGGGTTATTCAGCCAGTCGGGGCGCAGGCCACGCAGCCGCGCGGCCGGGGACGTCAGGGAAGCAGAAGACAAGGGATCGGGTACCTGTCGTGCTCGGGCACACCCCACGGGCAGGTTGGGGCGGGCGGGAGAACGCGGAGGGGCCGGACCGGCACTCCGCGGACGGCCCGCCAGGAGCGGGCCGGAAGTGGAAGGGAGGCGGAGCGGAGCCTGCGCGGGCGCGCGGCCGGGCTCACGCCTGGAGGCGAAGCGTCACGGCGGGCAGGCGGCGGCGATCGGCGTCATGGGCTCGCGCACGCTCTCTCCTGCAAGAATCGGATCTCCGCCGGGGGCGCCATCGGCCCCGACACGGCCATGCGGGGCAGCGCAGGCCGCCCTCGCCATCAGCAACTCTACCCTAACGTTAGAGTAGAGATCGGTAGGGCAGTGCTGAACGCTGCCTGCCACGACGAGAAGGGCCAGGACCACCGGCGTGGACGACAAGCACATGCAGATCGGCGAAGTCGCCGCGCGGACGGAACTGTCCCTGCGCACCATCCGGCACTACGAGGAGACCGGCCTGGTCACCCCGTCCGCCCGCTCCCAGGGCGGCTTCCGCCTCTACACCGAGACCGACGTCGCCCGCCTCATGGTCATCCGCCGCATGAAGCCGCTCGGCTTCACCCTCGACCAGATGCGCGACCTGCTGGAGGCCACCGACCGCCTCGACAACGACCCCGGCCTCGACACCGGCGAGCGCGAGACCCTGCTGAAGCGTGTGCGGGAGTACGAGCAGGCCGCCACCGAGCAGGTCGACAAGCTCCGCGTCCAGCTGGCCCGCGCCGAGGACTTCGCCGCCACCCTGGGTGCCCGCCTGGAGCAGAGCGTTCACGCTGTCCGCCGCTGAAACGCGTCCACCAGCTTCACCGACACGTCCACGAACAGGCCTGCCGACAGCTCCAGCCGCCGCACCTGCTGGAGCTTTCCCACCTCCGCGAGCAAGTTCTCCGGGCCCGGCCACCGGGGCCTGCGGGGGGCTACCGAGAGGCCCTATGCGACATCTGTCGCACATCGATCCGCCAGTCCGAGGGGGCCACTGGCCAGTTGGGACACCGATTCGCCGACACACACTTACGCAGCCAGCCCAACAGAAGAAACGTGCCAGGCGCACGCCTTGATCCCATCGCGGGTGCCGTGCGCGACGGGTTCCGCGTCCGGGTCGGCGGCGGGCATCAGGACCGGCTTGGCGTCGGTGGCGGCCTTGACCCGGGCGCAGTGGTCGTTCTGGACCCAGTTTGTCGCTGCTTTCTTGGCGTGTCTCACATTCCTCGACTCCCGTTGATCAGGCGTGGGGGTAGCGGTTGATGAGGATCGTGTCGCGGACCTACCGTGCCGACGCATGTTGGTGCACTTCTTCTCTGCCGAGGGCTGGCAGTCCTGGGGGCTCGATGGCGAGCCGTTGATCCCCGAGCGGATGCCGGTGCTGTTCGACGACGACTTCCTGTGTGGTCCACGCACGCGGGGCAGTCCTCGCGCGGACCGAGGTGCGCGTGGGCCTCGCGGCCGGCGTAGGCGTGGTGCCAGCACTGCCGGCACTCGCCCCAGCGCGGGTTGTTGGCGGTGGCCACGGCTACCACCAACCCGAGCTCTTCTTGGCGGCCTTGGTCTTGGGCCTCTCGCACGACCGCATCGCCCGCCGCCTGGGCAAGACCCGCCAGGCCGTCCAGCAGAACATCCACCGCGGTGCCGACCGCCTCCGTCTCGCCGTGGCCCGGTGATCGCCGTGGACGACGCGAAGCGCCACGGGTGGCCGTCATCACCGCGCAGGTCATGGGCCTTGACCCACGCGCGCGGGGCCATGACCTGGTTGCGGCAGTGGGTCGCCTCGCCCGCCGGGCGACGCATGGGCCTGGAAGCAATTCCCGACGACCCGGTGCACCCCCGCCGTTTGCGGCGGACGCTGTCTGTCGAGATGGCCGCCCGTCCCGATGGCCTGCTGGCCACCAAGGTTCACTTCAAGCATCTGCAGGTGGCGACCAGCGAGGGGTACGCAGGCCGGCCAGGCGGCGCCCAGGCCGTCTTCCACCGCGAGTGGAAGAAGGAGGAGGAGAAGGACAAGGTCAGGCGGACCATCGAGGCGTACCGGCAGTTCGAACAGGGGCAGCTGCCTGCGGGCCCTGGAGCCGACTCCCTCATGGCCGCATTACGCTCCGTCGAAAGTGAGCTCGCCGACCATGAGCCGAGCCCGGCGAAGGTCGTCACCGACCGGCAGATCGAACTGCTGTTGAAGAAGAAGGCATCGGTGTTGCACCTGTCCGTGGCGAACTACTGCTGGTTCGAGGACCCGGCGAAAGCCTTGTGTCTCAAACTCGCCGGCACGCGGTCCGCGGCAGCTCCGCTGACCGGGCTGTATGACAGCTCCCGCTGCCCGCAAGCCACCCACCACCACCTTCACCGCCATGTCTGGCAGACCTCGGCTGACAACGGCGCCGTCCTGCTGGCCAGCCCGCGCATCCCGGCCCAGGAAAGGGACCGGCTGCGAGCCGAACACGAGCGGCCGATGCGAGTTCTCGAAGAGATCGACACGGCAGCCGGAAAGGCCGGATGACATGGCACTCAGTCACCAGCAGCGCGACCAGATTGAACGGCGCGTCCGCGCGGCCATCGACCGGCTGCTGGCTGGGCAGATCCCGCCCGGTGGCGCCTGCGACGTCAAGACGCTCGCCCGTGAGGCGGGCGTCTCCGGCGCATCCCTCTACCGAACCTGGGGCCACCTCAAGGACGAGTTCGAGAAGCGAAGGGCAGCTGCCTGGGCGGCAGGCCGACAGCCCGACCCGCGCGAGGCCCGCATCGCACGGCTGCGTGACCTCAACCAGCGGATCACCGGCAAACTCGCCCGCACCCACCAGGAGCTTGCGCAGCTCAAGGAGCGCCACGGCACCTGCTATCGGTTTTGGCGGCCAAAGACGACGAAGTCCAGCGGCTTCGGCGTCAGCTCAGTACGTCCGCTGCGGTCCCGGATCAAAGGCAGGGGGACGATGCCAAGAGCATCGTTCCCCTGCCCCGCCGTTGACCTGCGCCAGAAGGGGAAGAACGGACGGGCCTGGCCTCCATCCTAGAGATCGCGGAGGGTCCGGCTCGTCAGCGCGGCCACAGAGGTGATTGCCATGATTGCCGCCGCGATCGCGAAGGAGGCAGTGAGCCAGCCGGCTTCGATGCTCCAGCCGGTGGACAGCTGGCCGAGGGGCTGGAGACTGAGGCCCGCGAACACCAGAAGGGACATGACCCGGCCGAGCATGGCGCTCGGGGTGGCCCGCTGAATGATGGACATGTAGATCACGACGGCAATGCCGTTCAGGAACCCCATGACCACGAGGCAGGCAGCGCCTACCGGTAGGGGGCTGACTGGGAGAGCGGCCAGGAGGGGTGCCTGGAGCAGGTGGAGGATGAGCACGGATCTTGCCGGCCCGAGTCGCCCGGGCCGGACCCGGGGAGCGAGCCACGCTCCGATGACGGACCCTCCGCCGAAGCTGGCGAAGAGCACACCGAGGGCTGTTCCGCCGCCCAGGTCTTGGGCGATGGCCGGCAGGCCGACGGACAGCTGGCCGGCGGTGACGAAGTCCATGACAGCGTCGATACCGATCAAGAAGCTGGAGGGTGATGCACCCGCCCGCCTCGTGGCCGTCGCCACCAGGGAACTCGTGGAGCCTCTCAACCCGGTACTTGGGGTGCAGACCGTTCTGAGCGGGGCGGCGATCCGAGCCGGTCAGAGACCCGAGGGATGACTGGAAAGCCAGTCGGCATGCCGATCGCGCATCTGGTCCCGCTCGTCGGATGTGGTGAGGAAGACGTCGGCGCCACCGTCGTAGGGGTGGTGGATGCGCTGCATGCGGGTATCGGTGATGAGGATTCCGGCCACCTTGTCCTCGGCGGTATCTCGGAGCAAGTCGTCGACGCAGCCGCGCTGCCAGGGCCGGCGGGCGGCGAAGAGGTGGCAGTACGTGCGGAACTCAGGGTCGGGATCGTCCTCCACCAGCAAGCTCTGCCAATACCCCGTTCCGGGTTTCACTGACGGAACCTCGGCTTCAGTCGTCCAGGTCGGAGTGATGACGTACACGTCCGCACCAGCGAACAACTCATCAAGGACGGTGTTGTAACGCTCCAGGACGACGGTGTACTCGCTCTCGTCCTCGGGATACCGCTTCGACTCCGGCAGGCTGTGAAAACGTACCCAGACATCCCGATACGGGTCACGGAGCTTGTACCCAACCGGAGGGCAACTGGGCCAATGCTGCTGCCACAGCTCCGTCAAATCAGCCTGCCCGTCTCCAGACACCCGCCGCACTCGTCCCTCTCGCGTACCCACTTACCGACGACCATGATGCCGGGGCTCACCCATGAGAGAAACCGACTTCTCAGCTATCACTTCGCCGGCTGCTGACGTAGCCGGTCCGGTTGCGCTCGACGAAGTTCGTCCAGTCCGTCGCGCTGGCCCCGGTGAGGGCGGCGGACGAGCAGCGCAAGAATGGGATGGCCTCGTTTTGCACCAGCAAGGCAAGATCGGCCGTGTGATACGCGATCCTCGTGACGATGCCGAGTTGCTGGCCCTGGTTCGCCGGTATGTCACGCCCGAGCGGCGTTATCTCAAGCTCGGCGGCAGCTTGCTGCGCATGCAAAGTCCTGAGTGCGACCGATTCATGCGAGATCTCTGTGAAGACGCGGGACTCATCACCACAGATGAGATCGTCACTCTCCTTGAGGGCGGCTGGAGAGAGCGGAGAACTGCTGCTTGGCTCGTAGCTGTCTCCCGCCGGACCGAGTTCCGTGAGCGCCTCGGGGAACTCCTGCTGGCTAGCGAGGTCTGCTGTGCTGGGCTGGCCTATAGCGTGGCCCTGGCCAGTTTCGGAACGGCGCGCGACGCTGATCTGCTCGCCGCCTACCTTGATCGCTACCTCTGCCGCCCTGACCTCGCGTACGACCAGACCGTCGTCATGGGCGCTCTCCAGTTCATCGACCTGAACCTTGGAGGTGGTCAAGCCGACCGCTTCCGGGAACCGGGTGGCCTGTGGCAGCAGTGGCTCCAGGATGCACCTCACATGCAGGACGACTCGGACCCCATCCCCTTCTTCCTGAGCCTCATTCGCCGGCTTTGCGCGTTCGTCGACGAATGCGCCGAGGCGCTATGACTGCCCCTCTCTCGTGGTGGTCTCTCTGGACCATGGTCGCCGCCCGGGGGAGCGGTCAGATTGTGCGGGACGCGATGTAGTCGAGCCAGTCGCGTCTGGCGTATCCGGTCCAGCGGGTGGCGTTGCTGATGCTGGTGCCTGTGAAGTCGGCGAGGACGGACGCCGGCAGGTCTGTGGCCAGTGCGAGACGAGCATTGTTGCGGCCGGCGCGAGGCGCGATGCCGTGTCGGCGGAGTTTCAAATTGAGGTAGGTGGCTCCGAGAGGGCGGGCGGGCTCCTGGCCGGGGAACAGCCACGGTGTTGTGCTGGCTGCCTGATCGAGCTGCCAGCGTGCCTGGCACTGGTCGCGTTGCGCACGGACCAACCGGGCGACTTCGGGCGGCAGCGGGAGACGATGGCCTGCGAGGTTGAGCGCCACCATCGCGTTGTCGTCTATGACGTCGCGCACGGTGAGTTCGAGCAGTTTGGTGTGCTGCAGCCCGAAGAGGAGCGTCAGGGCACCAGCCGTACGAACATCGAGAGGCAGAGAATCGTCGCCGAGACACCGATGCAGCTGCTCGGCGGGCGCGGCGGGTGGTGCGGCTGGGTCATGCGGCGAGGCCGTGGGCCGTGCGTGTGGGCGGCGCGGGCGTGGTGTGGCCGGGCAGGGGCGTCTGCGGCTGCTGGGGGGCGCCGTGCAGGTGGGTGCCGATCAGGTAGCCGATCAGTAGCCCGCTGATGCCGAAGACCTTGTGACGGTTGACCTTCCACCAGGTCGGGGCCAGAGGCTCGGTGAGCACGCCTATGACGGTCGGGGCTTTCGCCAAAACGGGATCTCCTTCTCGCTGGGCGGGGGTGGTGCGTGGCGGCCGGTCGGCCTGTCCGGCCCTCGCCCGGTCCCGCAGCTGCGGGGAGGGCGAGGACCAGGCGGAGCGACCGGGGGTCAGCGCTGGAACGGGTGGACGTTGTCGGGCGCGTCGTCGTCGGGCGCGGGGGCAGGAATGTGGATCTCGGGCCGGATCTCGATCTGGGGCTGGAAGGCCGGGGCGTGCAGGGCGGGCGGGGGGAAGTTGTTGATGACCGGTCGCAGGCTCAGGCCGCGCAGGGCGAGGGTGGAGGCGATGGTCCAGGCGAGGACGGCGATGGCAGTGGCGACGGTGCGCCCGTCGGCGGGGGTCGTGGTCCACACGACCGCGGCGGTCGCGGCGCCCCAGCAGGTCCATGTGAGGCGGGCGCCGGTGGCTCCGATGAAGCCGCCGATCAGGCCGAACAGGCCCGTGATCTGCCAGAAGGTGTAGATGGCGGCGCCGCTGACCGGAAGGCCGGCGGTGTGCTGGGCGATGTAGGTGCGGATCGGGTTGTCGACCACGCCCCAGAACTCGCTTGAGGCGCTGGTGCCGACCTGGGTGGCGGGCACGGCGTCGGCCAGGCGGTTGAGGGCGGCGTCGAAGATGTCCCCGGCGGTGTCGAGCAGGATGATGCCCGCGCACATCCCGGTGAGGATCATCAGGGCCTTGATCCAGTTGCTCATACCGTGCCAGCCGGCCTGCGGGACCTGGCGCAGTTCCTCCCACCGTCCGTGCAGGAAGCCGCCCTGCTCCCAGGAGGCATTCCACGCGGCGCGCAGCTGGGCGAGGTTGGTGCTGGGGTCCTTGTCCGGGCCGTTGGCCGGCTGCGGGGCCGCCTGGTCGAGCAGGTCGAGGAAGCTCGGGCTGTTCGGTACGTGCTGGCCGTTGACGGGCTTGTCGTCGGACTGCATGACGGGGCGCTCCCTTGATCGGGTTCGTGTGACGGGTGGTGGTGTGCAGGCCGGACGGCCTGGCCCGTACCCGACCGCGAGGGGTTCGGGTAGGAGGCAGGTGGTCCGGAGCGGGGTCAGAGGCCGCGGGCGTTGGCTAGGTCGGCGGCCTGGTCGAGCATCCGCATCGGCACGCGGCCGGAGCTGTGCGCGTCGTTGAAGGACGGCACGGAGTCGACGTCGGTGAACTTGCGGCGGATCGCGTCCATCAGGACCTCCAGGCCCCGCGATTCGAGGCTCTGGTCGCCACGGGCTTCGGCGTGGATCGCGCCGTACAGGCAGCGGGCGCCTTCCGCGTCGACCAGGGCGCCGGAGCACCAGCCGCCGGTGAGCAGCCGATGGTGCGCGCGCTGGAGGAGGGCCGCGACCGGGGTCGGGTAGGGCGTGGGCGGCTGGAGGGTCGGGGTGAGCGGGACGGTGAGGACGTCGGCCAGGTCGACGGGCTCGGTGGGGATGTGGGCCGTGTTGACCTCGTAGGCGACGGCCGCCCCTTCCAGTCGGACGGTCATCGCCGCGTTGATGAACGCCATGCGTTCCTCGAGGGACAGTTCCGCCGGTGGCGCGGTGGCTTGGGTGGTCGGGGCAGGGTGGGTTATGGCGGGGGAGGGGGCGGTGGTGGGCATCGGGGCTCCAGGCGGGGTACGCCGAAGGGCGCCGCCGGGGTGGTTCTTCGGCGGCGCCCTTCGGCGTCGTGCAGCGGGGGAGGGGAGGGGCGGGCTAGTCGGGGGTGTAGTTCAGCGCGCCGCAGTTCCAGCAGTCCCATTCGTCGGGGACTTCGACGAGGTCGCAGCAGTCGCACCCGTCGCCGTGCACGACGCAGTCCTCGTCGCAGCTCCAGCAGGTGTAGTGCAGGTGTGCCATGTCCTCGTCTCCCCCTGTGTGGTGGGTGGGGCCCGAGACGAGCATGCGGCAGATACCCGCGCGCTGGTGCGGCCTTGGCGGAACTGGCCGACGTACGGCGATCAGAAGCTGGTGACCAGTCCGGCCAGTGAGGCCAGGGCGCTGTTGATGGCCGGGGCGAGGCCGGTCGCGGCGAGAGTGAAGCCGAACAGCGTGCAGACGAGGGCGGAGCCGATACGGACGTGTCCGCCCTTGATCAGGACAACGACGTTGATGCACAGCAGCACGGTGACGGAGATGGACAGGGCCACGGCGGGGGCCTCCTTGATGGGATCGGATTGGGTGGGGGCCGGCCGTGCTCGGGCAGGCCGGCCCCACCGGGGTCGGGGTCGGGTCAGACGTTGTTGAGGCTCTTGATGGCCTCCAGCGCCTGGCGGGGCGAGGCGATCTGGGGCTTGGAACGGCTGCTGCCGGCCTTCGGCCCGCGTTTGCCGCCTCCGCCCGTGCCACCACCGCCGCCGCGACGGCGGGAGCCGCCGTCGTCGTCGCCGTCGTCGTGGGGCTCGGGCCAGAACTCGCCGGGGCGTACGGGTTCGTTCCAGTCGAACCACAGGCCGCGCTTGGTCAGCTCGCTGATCTCGTGGTTGGTGAGCTGGTTGACGACGTCGGGGAACAGCTCGGCGAGGTCGGTGTCGAAGTCCGCGTACAGCGACCGCATGAGGACGGCGCGACCGTTGTCCATGACCATGATGGCGACGCCGCCGGTGGAGACGCCGTTCTCCGGGTCGGCCTCGCCCTTCATGGCCCGCTCGATCGCGGAGCCTTCCTGCTGGGCGTAGCGGGCGGGGATGGTCGGGACGTCGTAGGCGTTCTCCATCGTGCCTTCCGCCGCCTTGCGGGTGGCGCCGGGCGAGCCCATGTTGAAGATGGTCGGCCGGCTGTTCTGGCGGAGGTTGTCCTTCATCTCGGTGGAGAACCCGTTGTGTGCGAACGGTGACTGCCCGGCGGGGTTGAAGCCGATGCCGTACTTGAGGCCGGTGACGGTGAGGTCGTCGCCGTCGGTCTGGATGAAGTCGCCGAAGGTCGCGTCCTGGGCCGCGGTCATGAACTCGTCCGCGAAGACGTTCAGCTGCCGGTAGGGGCAGCGGGGGTCGCCCGGCTTGTAGTCGTGCGGCTGGCCGTCGTGCGGCCAGGGCATGTCCGCGCGGATCTCGCATAGCGCCTTCGCCGCGCGCAGGGAGCGGGCCATCCACAGGGCGTTGGAGCCCTGCCGGTCGATGTACCGGCCCAGGACGGTGGTCTTCTCGTCCTTGCGGACGGTGGAGAGCCACACGACCTGGCCGGCGAGCGACATCGCGGCCATGTCGATCGCGAAGAACTGTGTCTTCCCGGACCGGGACACACCCAGGATCAGCCCGTGCCGGGCGGCGTTCTTGTCGTGCTGGAACACCATGTTCTTCACCGGTTGGCCGGTGATGGTGTACCCGCACACGTACATGCCTTTGGCGTCCGGGGTCAGCAGTTCGCGGGTGGCGGGGAAGATCGCGGACAGCGGGGGCTTGTCGAAGGCGCTGATGAGGAACTCGGTGCCGTCGATGAGGACGAAGACGCAGGAGTCGTCTTCGGGCAGGCCCAGGCCGCGGCAGACCTTGGCCAGGTCGATGCGCGGGGTGGTGGTGGCGTCGGCCATCTTCGCTCGGTAGAAGGTGACGCCGCGCTCCTCGTCACGGGTGCGGTGGACCAGTTCGGAGCCGGGGGCGCCGCCCTTGGGTCCGCCGACCTTGTCCGTCCAGCGCTCCTCGGGGGTCGGCTTGGTGCGGCGGCGCTGGTTGGCGTCGGGGGTGATGCGGGCCTCCAGCCAGCCCGGCCCGCCCTGGCGGCCGGGCTGGACCGCGACGTCCACGAGGACGACGTCGCTCGCGGGCACGCCGAACGGTGCGGCGACCGCGGTCTCGGACAGGCCGGTGATGGGCCGTCCCAGCTCCGACGCGCGCAGCAGGAGCGTCATGTCGTGCTGCATCCCGGGGTGCCGGGTGGCCTTGACGACGTGGGTGCGGGCCGGGCTTCCGGCCTGCTCCCACATCATCCGCGCGTCGCGGGTGAGCAGGTCGGCGCCGTCGTCGACCAGCTGCGGAGCCTCTTCCGCGACGATCTCGGGCGCCGGGTGCGGGGCGGGGGTGGCGAGGGCGGGGCGGTGGCGGCTGCGGGCGTGCCGGGAGAACGGCATCACCAGGTAGCCGGCGGCCGCCCATCCGGCGGCGAGCAGCCCGTCCATCCACCACGGTCCCCAGCCGGTGGTGGTCTTGGCGGTGACGTCGATGGCGGCGGCCAGGACCAGGGGGGACCAGCGCAGGATCTTGCGCCCGGCGCCGTGCGCGTCGCTCTTGGCGGCCAGGATCCAGCCGCCGATCCCGGCCGCGCCGGCCAGCTGCACGACCTGGTGGACGGAGTTGTCGGGGTAGACGTTGGGGGCCACGGCCAGCATGGGCGCGGCGAGGGTGTAGGCGAGGCGTTCGAGCACGACACTGCGCGGCGTGGACACTGGATTCTCCTTCGGGAACGGGGACGGGCGGCCCCGCGGTGTGCGGGGCCGCCCGTGGCTGGGTGGGGGAGGGGAGGGGTCAGCGGTTGAAGAAGCCCGGCCGGGGGGTCTTCTCGGGCCGGTTGGAGCGGATGTCGTCCAGCGCCCCGTACAGCCGGGAGTGGGTGTGCTTGGTCTCCCAGGTGAGGTCGGCGGTCTCCTGCGCGCTGTCGCACAGCCGCTTGACCTCCACGGCGGCGCCGCCCAGCGCGACCGAGACGAGGTTGGTCACTTCCACGAACTTGGCGTCCAGGTCGGCGTTCTCGATGTCGCCGGCGACGTCGTGGGTGTGGGCGGCGTTGGCCTTCATGCTGCGCCGCAGCGCCTCGAGTTCGAGGCCGGCGTCGTCCATGGCCTTGCCGAGCTTGTCCAGCTTGCTCTGGACGGACTTGTAGCGGTTGTCGCCGTCGGCCGGGGCCGCGGCCGTGCCGGTACTGCGGGGTGCGAGGTCGCTCATCAGCGGGTGTCCCCTTTCCTAGTCGTGGTGGGCGGCGGCCGACACGGACGTCAGGCCCGCGTCTTCCTTGGCGTCCATGTCCTCGCCGTAGACGCGGGCGACCTGGGTGGCCGCGAGCTTGGCGGCCTCCTTGGCGATGCCGCACTGCTCGGCGCACCGCTGGGCCTGCCCCTTCATCCGGCCCGCCGTCTCGGCGAGGTCGGCGATCAGTTCGGTGACGGCGGCCGACACGTTGTGGTCATCGGCCAGGTCGGCGGCCATCTCCGCCAACGCGTCGGCGACCCGGCCGAGCGCCTCCCTCAACGCCTCAGCGCGCTCCTCGTCGGACGCGGCCTTGATGGCGATGTTCGCCATCTCCACCAAGAACTCGTCGAACGAGATGTCCGTCCGGTGCTGGGCAGCCAAATTGCCCTGCGCGGACGGCCTGCTGACCTGTGCGCTGCTCACGCTGCTCCCTTCCGTGCTGGTGGGTCGGCTGGTGCCGGGACGTGCGGTGTGTCGTTCCGGCGCGGGCGGCAGGCCCTTGACGCCGGTCGTCACGGAGGCCGGACCGTCGGGGACGATGTCGGCGTCGACGACGTCGTCCCCGGCGTCGGCTCCGGCGGGGCGCGGCGGGCGGCTGGGGTGATCGGGCCACTCCACCGTCGGCGTGGGCGGCGGTCCGAACCGGCCCTCCGAGGACCGCCGTCCGCGCCGGCCTTCACGACCAGGACGACCGGCACCCCGGGTGCGGCCCCGCCGCCGGGCCCGGCCCGAGCCGTCTGAACTGCGCCGGAACCGGCGGAACCGGCGGCGCTTCTTCGAGCCGCCAGACGGCTCGTCACCGGCCTTGGAATCCTTGCCGGACTCATCGCCCGCCGGGTCGGCCTTTCCGTCGCCAGAGGCGCCGTCGGGGCCGTCCTTGGGGTCCTTCTTGGTCTTGTCGTCGGCGTCCGTGCCGGTGCCCTTGGCGTCGGCGCCTTTCGCCTTGTCGTCCTTGGTCTTGTCGTCCTTGGTCTTGTCCTTGGTCAGGTTCACCTTCTCCGTGCCGGCCTTGTCGGCGGTCGCGTCGGCGCGGCGCTTGTCCCAGCGGCGCTGGGCTTCCTCGCCGACGGCCTTGCCCAACGTGGTGCGGCCCGCGTCGGCCGCCGCCGCGGCTTCCCGCTTCGCCTTCCGTGCCGCCCCCCGCTCCGCCATTTTCGCCCGGCGGTCCTGCCATTCCTGCTGCCGGTTGGCGCGCGCCTGGTCCCGGTTCTTGCTCCGGTCGGCGACGCCAGCGGTGTGACCGGCGCTGCGCCGTTCCTGACGTCCGGCCTGCCGGGTCGCGGCGCGATCAGCGCGGCCGCGGGCCCGCTCCGCACGGGCGTTGGACGCCGGGCTGTGGTGTTGGGCCCGGCCGCCGTCGCCCTTGTGGCTGCCGCTCCTGCCGGAGCCGCCAGAGCCGCTGTGGGAGCCCTTCGACCCCCCGCGGGACCCGACGTGCCTCGAACCGGCGGAACGGCCGCCAGAGGACCGGTCAGGGCCCTTCGCGCCGCCCTTGCCGCTCCCGGCCGCCCCGGACCCCGAACGCCCAGCGGATCCGCGGGAGTTCGAGCCGCGCGACCCGGGCCCCTTCGAGCCGGGCCCCGTTCTGGCTCCCGAGCTGTTGCGGGACCCGCCGCCACCGCTGCCGCCCCCGCCGCGCGGGGACCCGCCGCCGGCCTTCGAGCGGCCCTTGTCCGCGCCCAGGCCGGAGCTGGGGGACTTCATGCGGTCGGCGTCGGCCTTTCCGCGTGCCGCCGCCTTGTCGCCCTTCGCTTTCATCATCGCGGTGTGGAGCTTTCCGTTCTGCTCCATCATCGCGACTTCCTGCGCGGTGCGGCCCTCCAGCAACGCAGCCTTCCGCCCTATTTCAGCCTCACGGAAAGGCGCTTCGCTTTCGTGGTTGCACCGCGCCATTTCCAGGCGGAGTTCCAACCAGTCACCGAGACGATCGGCGAGAGAACGAGGCTGGACGTATTCGCCTTCCTCATATTCGCCTTCTTCTTCCGCGTATTGCGGCGGGGCGAATCCGTCCGAACGCAATGCCGTGGCCGGGTCCGGCGCTGCCGGAATCGCCGGAAGTTCCATCGTGGTTTCTTCCGAGGACTCCGGCGGCGCGGCGGGAATGTCTTCCGGCGCCGGAATGGTATCGGCGAAGTCCGGGATCGGCGGCGGGGCGTACGAGGGTTCACCGCTCCAGGGGCCACGGACCAGGATCCCGTTCGGGTCGTCCACGTCGGACACGGTGCACCTCCCTCCAGGGGGCTTGACAGCGGGTGGGGTCTCGTGTGCACGCGTGTGCACGTGCACGTGTGCACGCATTACGCGAGGCGAAGGCCCCGCCGGAGTCCGGCGGGGCCTTCGTTGGTGGGTGTTCAGCGGCGCGGGTCGTGCTGCTCCAGCACCTGGTCCGCGTACTGCATGAGGTGGTTCCACAGCCTCGGATCGCCCTCGGCCCGCTTGTCGATCGCGAGCTTGAAGAGGCGGCAGACACTCGTGAAACCGCGGACGACGTCGGCGCGTCCGGCCCTGACGTCCTGGGTGATTCGGGTTCGAGTCACGCGGAGCCAGAATTCCATCCGGCCCAACTCGCCGCGACTTTCGATTGCCCTGCGCTCTTCATCCTTCAGCCAGCCGTTCCGCCCCTGAATGGAGCGCTCCGTCCTGCTGAGGGGGCGCGTCACGCCGACTCCCTGTCACCCATGTCGTAAATCGACGTGGGGCCACCATAGCCGGAATTCCGGCTGGGCGCACCCTGCTGCGGCGGATTCTGCGGGGCGGCCTGGAGCGGCGGGGCGTTCTTGCGCCTCTTTTCCAGCTCCTTTTCCTTCCTTTTCTTGGCGGTATTCGCGACCGCCTCGTCGTGGGCGCGGCGCTTGAATGCGCTCTTTTCCAGGCCCTTGGTGACGCCCTCGACGTGCTTGAGCACGTCCTTGAGGGCCCGCTCCACGGGCTGGGCGCGCACCCAGGCGTCGAACCAGCGGTCGCCTTCGACGTGGGTGTCGCGGCAGTGGACGCGGGTCTCCAGGGCCAGGGCCTCCAGGTTCCTGCCGATGTCCAGCAGGACCCGCTGAACGTCGGCCAGGTACCGGGCGGTTGCCTCCGGGTTCTGCGCCACATCGCGCAGGGGTGCGTGATTCGGGTCGTTGCTGTTCACGGCGGGATCTCCTCCTGCTGTACTGGGTGGGCTGTCGACTGCTTCCGGCAGTCGCAGCGAGGGCCAGCCCGATTCCCGCGGGCTGGCCCTCACTGGTGTGTGCCGGACGGCGGGGTCAGGTCAGGTGCTTGTCCGCGTCCTCGGGGCGCAGCAGGCCGGCCTGGGCGAGCAGGCGTACCGCGCGGTTGTTGTTGACGGAGAGCTTGGTGCGGGCCTGGTAGAGGGTGACGAAGCCGTTCTCGTCCCGGGGCAGGTTCTGTACGAGCGCGAGGAGTTCCTCGTCCGTCCGTACAGCCGTACCTGTACGGTCCGCGCCGCCTGTACCGCTGGTTCCGGTTGCGGGAGTGGACGCGGTGGCCGTACCTGTACGGGCCTGCGGAACACCGTCGCCGCCGGGCTGGGTGCGGACGCTGATGGCTCCGGTGCGTCCCTGTACGGCCGCGCTGGCCGTACCTGTACGGCCCGGAGCCGCCGCACCTGTACGCCACGGCTCATCAGGGGTGGTGTGTACGCCGTATGTACGGTCGCTGTACGCCCTGGTCACCGCCGCTTCGGCCCCGGCATCGTGCGGCGGGGACGAGGCGGGGCGTACTGGGTCCGTACCGTCCCATCCGGCGCCCGTGCCATCCGGCTGAACCGCGTTCTGCGCGGCGTACAGGTCGTGGCTCGCGGCCTCTGTACGGCTGGACGACACGGCGTCTGTTCCGTCGGTACGCCGGTGCGTACCTGTACGGGCGGGCGTTCCGTTTCCGGTGTCCTTACTGTCGTCGTGCATGAGCGTGTGGACGCGCCAGATGACGGCCACGAAGATCAGCACGACGAACGTCGTCAGCTGCCACGGTGCGGACTGGCCGTCCTGGACGAGGTGGGCCTGCTCGGACAGGTGGTAGGTGACGTTCGCCGACGCCATCAGCAGCAGCGCGTAGGGGATGTCCTTCTTGGCCCGGAACGCGGTGACGCAGTAGACGTCGATGCTGACCGGGAGCAGCGGGGCGACGTAGGGGTGGATGCCGACCATGCGGGCCAGCTCGTACTCGCCGGAGGCGGCGAGCCCGACGCCGGCGGCGAGCGCGATCCACGGCGCGGTCTTCCACGCCTTGCGGCTGACGTTCTGCTGCCAGCCGTTCCAGCGGGAGCTGGCCTTCTTCGCCTCGCGGGCCTCGTCCAGCAGCCGGCGGGCGCGTGCCTCGTCGGCCTTCGCCCGGTCGGTGATGCCTTTGGCCTTGCGCTCCGCCTCGGCGGTGATGCGGCTCGCTTCCTTCTGGGCGGCCTCGCGCAGCTGTGCGGTGACGGTCTTGGCTTCGTCGCGCAGGCGCTCGCGCTGCTTGTCGCACGCCGTCTTGAGGCCGGCGAGTTCGTCGGCGAGGGCCTTGCGCTTGGTGGCGGCCTCCGTGTCGAACTGGTCGGTGAGCTCGCGCAGCTTCGTCCGCAGCTCGGTGCGGGCCGCCTCCGCCTCGGTGTGCGCGGCGGCGACCCGGTCGTCGGCCTTGCGGCGCCGGTCGTCGGCGGCCTTGACCGCGTCCGCGTACAGCGCCTCCGCCTCCGCCCGGCGGCCGTCGTACTGTTCGGCCGCCGTCGCCGCGAGTTGGGCGAACCGCTCGCGGGCCTGGTCGACCTCCCGCTGCGCCGCGGCCACCAGTTCGTCGGCCTGCTCCTGGGCGCGGGCCAGGATCTGGCCGGCATCGAGTCGGCGCTGGTCGACCAGGGTGCCGATCTCGGTGAGGTCGGCCTCCGCCAGACGCCGCAGCTCGGCGACCGCCGTGGCGGTGGCCACGCGGTCGGTGGCGGCCAGCTCGGTGAGGTCGGCGACCTGCGCGCGGGCCTCGCCCACCAGGGCTTCGGCGCGGTCGCGGGCCTCCGTCAGGAGTCGGTCGGCCTCGCCGCGCGCCGCCTGGAGGTCGTCCTTCGCCGCCGTGCGGTGGGCGGTGGCCTCCTGGTCGGCGTCGGCGGTGATGCCCGCGGCGCGGGTCTGCGCCTCGGACATCAGCACGGCGACCTGCTCGTGCGTGTCGGCGACGGTGCGCGCGGCCGCCGTCTCGGCTTCGGCCTGGAGGGCGGCGGCCTGCTCGCGCGCGGCGTCCATGACGTCGGCGGCCCGGTCCCGGGCGTCGGCGACGCGGGCCAGCGCCTCGAAGTCGACAACCGCCGGCTCCGGCTCCGTCGTCTCGGCCGGGGCCGGGGAAGCGTCGGGGGTGGTGGGGGAGGCGGTGGGCTGCGAAGCCGGACGGGGGGTCGACGGCTTCTTGCGGGCGGGGGTCCTCTTGCGGGCGGTTCGTGTGGCGGCCACGCCGCCTCCTTCCGGGTCGAATGCCGCCCCTGGGTGGGGGCGGCGGTTCAGGGGGGGGTTCGGTCAGTCGCGCTGGGCGGGCAGCTCCGCCCGCTGGTTGGCGGTCGCGTGCTGCTGGGTGAGCCAGGCGATGGCGGCCGCGGTCATGTCCTCGGCCGCGCCGTTGGTGTTCAGCGGGGCGGTGTCGATGTCGCGCATCGCGTCGAGGGACGGCAGCAGCCGCATGTACTCCGCGCTGGCGTAGTGGACGTAGCGGTCGGAGGTCAGGGCGATCAGGTCGTACTTGCCGTCCATCCAGGCCCGCTCGACCTTGCACACGAAGGTGTGGCCGGTCTGCCCGGTCCAGAACATCTCCGGGTCGCGGAACAGGACGAACTGGCCCCGCTGGAACTTGATCGCGGGGGTGGTGCTCTGGGCGCTGTTGCGCATGGTGACTCCTGGCGGGTGGGTGGTCCGGGCTGTCCGGCTCCCCGTCACCGCCCGACCCGGCCGCCGGGTCGGGCGGCCGGTGCGAGCGGATCGGGCAGCCGTCAGGCCGTCGCGAAGGGGCGGTGCGGGGCGACGACCTGGCCGTCGGGAAGCAGCTCCCCGAGGTCGTCGAAGACCACCAAGGCGTTGCAGAGGAGCGACCAGCCCTGTTCCGGGTGGGCCGCCACGACCTGCGCGGCCTCGCGGTCCGAACTGGCGGCCGTCGGGCACTTCGGGGTGTGCTTGCACAGCGAGTCCGGCATCCGGGAGGAGCCGGTGAGGGCCGTCGCGGTGTCGGACTGGGTGCTGGTACGCATGGGCTCTCCTGCGGGGGTGCGGGCCCGAGACTCTCCCGGGCTGGAGGCGTGCGAAAGGCCGGCCGCCCGTCGTGCGGGCGGCCGACCTGGTAGAGCGGCTTGGGGCGGGAAGGAAGTTGGGTTGGCGTCCTGCAGGGCGGGCCGGTCAGCCGCGGCTGCGCCGGCCGAAGTCGTGCTCTTCTTCGGTGCGGCGGCGCCAGTCCTTCAGGCGCTGCTGGTCGGCGTCCGTCATGCCGCCGCCCGCTTCCCCGCCTGGAGGCGGTTGCGGGCGGCGCGGCGCTTCATCGCGCGGCGCTCGTCCTCGGACAGCCCGCCCCACACGCCGGTGTCCTCGCCGGACTCCAGCGCCCACCGGAGGCAGCGCTCCATGACCGGGCAGCGATTGCGGCAGACGGCCTTGGCTTCCTCGATCTGCAGGAGTGCCGGGCCGGTGTTGCCGATGGGGAAGAACAGGTCGGGGTCCTCTTCGCGGCACGAAGCCTGGTGGCGCCAGTCCATGGCGGTCACCGCCCCTCGCGGACGCGGCGCAGGGCCTCGTCCATGATCGGGTCGGAGTCGCCGTCGTTCCGTGCAATGCTGGGCTGCATCAGGTCCTCCACGTAGGTCCTGGACAGCCCCGGAGGGTCTCAAGTCGCCGGGGCTGTCGTGCTGTTCAGGCTGTTCGTACGAGCAGCCACGGACCCGGCCGCCCCCGTCTGCGGGGCCGGCCAGGGCCGTGGTCGATCGTCCGCGCTGGTCAGCGGGAAGTGGTCTGACGCATCCGGTGCAGAGGCGTCGGCGGCTGAAAGTGGCTCCGCTTGACCCTGGTGGCCCGTCGGGCGTCAGGCGAGATCGCGTCGAGGGAGTCGATGACCGGCGCGTTCGGAATGGACACTGCGGGAAGTAGGGCCTGCCACTCTTCGACCGTGAGGTCGGCGGTCACCCTCCTTCCGGACCCGGGGCAACGGGGCACGTACTGCTTCGGGCCTGCGGTCACACGGGGCTGGGTGCGGGGTGGGGGCTGCAGGGGGCGAATCCGGTGGGGCTGAACCGTGGCGCGGCGGATGGGCTGCCACTGATCGCAGTCGGGGCAGATGAGCGAACGACGCTCGCCAGTGAGCGCGAGGCGCTCAGGATCGAACTCACTGAGCAGGAGCGGGGACAGTAATACCGGTCGTCGCATGAGAACTCCCTGGTCGGAGGGTTGTTGTAGGTGCGATGCGTTCTCGGCTCGCCACAACCGATGACCGGAATGGTCATGGTGGTGCCGAGCAGGCAGCGCATGCACTGCGAGGTGGTGCCGACAGCCTGTGCAGGAGGCGGGGACCTCATGGATCGTCAACCCGGTCATGCACCTGCTGTCTATGAAGTTCTCAAGGACCGGCCGCTTCCTTTCCCTCTCGCTCTCGCGCTCAGGTCCGGGCGGATGGTGTCGGGGCCGCTTTCGGCTCCCACATCCGGCGCCGCCAGGGGCGGTTCCGGGTGAAGGAGCCGGGTCCGAAGACCCGGCGTGGTGCGGAGGACGGTCAGGCCGCGAGAGGCAGCGGCGCCGCGGCGGCCGGCCTCGTAATGCGCAGCTGCGCGGCGTAGGGGAGGAGCACGTCGACCAGGCGCTCGCGCCACCAGCTCGGTGATCGACGGGTCGGCCGCGAGGATGTCCCGCGCCGCCTCGCGGCGCGCTCCGGACGCCGCGATGACCTCGTCGCGCGCCCTGGTCTTGTCCTTCGTCACCGCGGCTGCGGCGTCCCATCGGGCCAGCTCGTCCGCGGTCACCAGGTCGTACATCTCGAGCGGCGTGCCGAAGGCGGCGTCCAGGTCGATGTTGGCGAAGGCAGGGAGCGGCACCTCGACCGCCGCCAAGAGGGCGAGCGTCTCGGCGTCGAAGTGCTCGGTGGCGAGGCTGGCGGAGGGGCGGCGGGTGACGTTCATGGGGTGGTGCTCCCTTCGGTAGGAGCCCGCGCAGAAGCGGGTCAGGTGCGTTCGAGCAGGCCAAATAAGCGCCTTCTGGCGGTCCATCCCTTGCGGGGTGGAACACCTTGGACAGTAGTAGCACTGTGAGTGCGAGTCAACACTATGAATGCGACCTAGCACCCTGGCTTTAGGTGTGAGAATGTGTGCATGCATACGCGACGTGGAGAGGAAGACTTCGTGACCAGCGGATACGCACTCGTGGTGCGGTTCACCCTCCGAGACACCTCGGCAGCCCGGCAGTTCGACGACTTGGTCGCCCTGGCTATCGAGGGCATCCGGACCGAGGCCGGCACGCTCGTGTACGCGGTGCACACTCCGGTGGACGAGCCCCTGGTGCGGGTCTTCTACGAGCTGTACACCGACCGCGATGCGTTCCAGGCACACGAGGACCAGGCCCACACCCAGCACTTCCTCGCAGCCCGGGAGGCCCTCCTGAGCAACGTCGAAGTGACGTTCCTCAACGAGCTGGAGGGTCTGAGCAAGCACCCCGGAACGGAGCAGGCGTGAAGCCGAGCGGCAAGGACGTCGATCCGCAAGACCGCGCCTTCGGGCAGCGCGTCCAGAGATTCCGGAAAGACCGCGGCCGCACGCAAGCCGAGTTCGCGGCGGCTCTCGGGAAGACCAGCAGTTGGCTCTCCCAGGTCGAACGCGGTGTGCAGCCGGTCCAGCGAATGGACCTGCTCCAGCAGATCGCGGACGAGCTTGGCGTGTCCGTTCAGCAGCTGCGTCCCAACGCTCCGGCAGACGGGCCATCACAAGCACCCACCGCTCAGTCGCTCTCCAACGATCTGGACGAGACCCGCCGACTGCTGTCCGGCCACCCGGCGCTTCAGACCTTGCTGGCCGACGCGGACGACTCCGGGCCGACGCGAGCCCTGGACCTTCTGCAGAGCGACGTCGATGACCTCTGGGACCTGACCCACGCCGGGCACCTGGCGCAGGTCAGCACCCTTGCGGTGCAGCTGCTCCCCGAACTGGAGCGGACGGTCCGAACCGATTCCGGTGAGCACCAGGCGGAGCTGTACCTGCTGCTGTCCCGGGCCTACCAGGCTCTGTCCGCGGCGTTCGTGCGACAGGACGAGGCTGATGCCGCCTGGGTAGCCGCCGACCGCGCGGTCCTCGCAGCCGAGCGGTCCGGCAATCCTCTGCACGTCTGCGCCAGCGTGTTCCGCATGGTGCAGGCGTTCGTCCGTCTGCGCAGCCTCGGACAGGCCGAACACGCTGCCCAGACCGCGATCACCGCTCTGGGAGAGCAGAGCAGCCAGTCGCCAGAGTCCTTGTCTGTCCTCGGCTCCCTCCATCTGGCCCTGGCGCTCGTTCGGGCCCGTGCCAGCGCGCGAACCGAAGCCAAGGAGGAGATCGCCAAGGCCCGCGTCATCGCCGCGCAGCTCGGTGAGAACCGCAACGACTTCAATCTGGAGTTCGGCCCGGTCAACGTCGAGATCCAGGCGGTCAGCACCGCCGTGGATCTGGGCGACGCTGGCGAGGCGCTGGACATCGGCCTCACCATCGACGCCGCCGAGCTCTCGCCCGAACGCCAGGGCCGGCTCCTGATGGACCTGGGTCGTGCCCACGCCCAGAGGCGCCACGGCGGCGAGGCTCTCGACTGCCTGCTGCGCGCTGAGACCATCGCCCCCGAGATCATCCAGACCCACCAGGCCGCCCGCGCGGCCATCCGAGAGCTCGTCCTGGTGGCAGGGCCGAACGCATCGCGTGAGCTGCTGGAACTCGCTGAAAGGGCGGATGCCCTGGACTAGTTCGGACTCGCTGTGGTGGTCGATAGCCACTGGTCTGCACCCCCGCCAACCGCGTCGTTGTGTGGGGGCAATCACACCGGCGGCGGCCGAGATGGAACATCACAGAGGCTTGTCGAAGCTCGTGCACACTCCCGTTCACGGGTTTTCAACATCCACGTACACATGGGATTTGGAGCCCGAGCCCTAGGCTCGCGGGCATGACGATGACGGAGGGGCAGAGGGTGGGGAAGCAGCGAGCAGGGTGGAGGCCGGACCGGCTTCGCGAGCAGCGGGAGGCTCACGGTCTGACCCTGGAGAAGGCCGGCGAGCGGCTCCGCGAAGTCGCTGAGCGGGCCAAACTGAAGGGGATCCCGGCCGCGAATCCGCAGACCTTGTGGCAACACGAGCAGGGCGAGGTCTTCCCCGGTCCGCACTACCGACGCGCCTACTGCCTCCTCTACCGTGCCACCGAGCCCGACTTGGGTTTCCGCACCGCCCTGCCGGGCGAGGAGACGTCCTTCAAGATCACACCGATGGATGACCGACTCAACGGCGCGCACGTCCTGGCTGTCGAGCGGGCGATTCATCGGATCGCGCCGGGCAGCGGTGAAGCCGATCACTTCAATCTCCAGCAGCGCATCATCGACGCCTGGAAGCGGCGGCACACCGGCGGCGACCCGCACCGCCCGGTCCTGATCCTGGTCGGCGGATACGCCGGGAGCGGCAAGACGGAACTGGCGAGGTTTTTCGTCCAGCTCACCGGCTGGCCGCTGCTCGACAAGGACCCGCTCACCCGGCCGCTGGTGGAACGCCTCCTGGGCGCGCTGGGCGGCGACCCGAATGACCGGCACACCGACCTCTACAGGGAGCGTGTCCGGTCGGTGGAGTACGACTGCCTCATGCAGTCAGCCATGGCCAACATCAAATGCGGGATCAGCACCGTGCTCTCCGCGCCGTTCATCGCGGAAATGACCGACCCCGCCTGGATGCAGCGCCTGACCAACCGGGCTGGGGCGATGGGGGTCGACGTCTTCCCGGTGTGGGTGAGCTGCGACGAGGAATCGATGAAGGAGTACATCGGATTCCGCAGCGCTGCCCGGGATGCGTGGAAACTTCAGCGCTGGGACGAGTACATGGCGACCATCGACCTGGACCTGCGCCCTGCGGTGCCGCACCTGGTAGTGGACAACCGGCTGGGCACCGCCGTGAGCCTCGCGGATCAGGCTCGTCAGGCGCTGGGGGCGATGTACGCATGACCGCGAAGCAGGGCGTAATCCTATACGGCCCGCCGGCGTCGGGCAAGGACACCGTCACCGCCGCACTCACCGAGCTGAACTCGAAGTACGCGCAGTTCGCGCGGCTCAAGGTCGGGACGGGCAAGGCCGCCGGCTACCGGATGGGCACAGCGGAGCAGCTGCACGAGCTGGAGGCCGCGGGCGATGTCGTCTACGCGAACGCGCGGTACGGCAACACGTACGTGATCGACCGGCCCGGCGTCGACGCAGCGTTCGCGGCCGGGGTGCCCGTAGTGCACCTAGGGCAGGTCGACGGCATCCGCGCGCTGGTCGACGGCTACCCGGCCGATTGGTCGTTGGTGCTGCTGTGGTGCCCGCGCGAGGTGACCGAGCAGCGGTCGGAGGGGCGCGGCGACAGCGACACCGCGGCGCGCCTGGCGGCGTGGGACGCGACCCGCGAGGACCTGGACGCGCACCCGGGTACGGCCTGGGACCTGACCGTCGACACCACTGCGGCGGCCCCGCAGGACGCGGCGTGGCTCATCGACCAGCTGCTGACGCAGCGGGCGGGAGCGGCGACGGCATGAGCGCGGGCTACGGCAGGGCGAGTCGGTCCAGGGCGTCGGTGAGCGTGAGCTCGCTGTCGTCCTTGACCTCGTTCCACCGTGCCAGCGTGGACGCGGCCGCGCGCAGCATCTCCGGCGGAAGGCCGGCAGCCGCGAGCGCGTCGGCGGCTTCCTCCAGCTCGGGGCCCCAGCGCCACGCGCGGGCCGCGGTCTTGGCGACGTACTGCGGCTCGGACAGGTACGACTCGGTGCGCTTCGAGGCGACCTCGATGAGCTCCTGGTCGACGCCGTGCTCGCGCGCCATCCCGACCGCGAGCGCCACCAGCACCCGCGAGGTCTTCTGGAACGCGGCGTACGACAGCTTCAGCGCGGATGCCTTCCCCACCTCCGTGCCCAGCACCGAGGTCTGGACGGCGGTGTCCGCGAACAGCGCCTCGACGTGGGCGGTCGCGTCAGCGGGCCCGGACAGGTACAGGGTCGGCGTCTTGCCGCCGACCGGCGGGGAGCCGACGACGCCGCCGTCCACGACGGTCGCGTCCGGTTCGAGCAGGGCGGCGATCCGCTGCGTCCGCACGGGGTTGATGGCGTTCGCCTCCACGTACACCCCGGCGAAGCGGTGCCCGGCGACGTCTCGGGCCAGATCCTCGGCAGCGGCCGGCGGGCAGAGGCTGATGACGATGTCGCTGCGGTCCACCAGCTCGGCCATCGTGGCCACGGGCTTCAGCCCGAACCGGGCGGCGCGCTCCTTGGACGCGGTGCTGCGCCCGGTCTCGCACCACAGGACCGCGGCCGCGTTGGTCTCGGCGCAGGCGGCGACGGCGGCGCCCATGCTGCCGGGGTGGAGGATGCCGACGGTCGGCTGGTCCACGGTGCTACTCCGTCTCGTTGAGCAGGATGGTGATGGCGTCGGTGACGTCGTCGACGACGTGGTGCGCGGCGGGCAGGTCGTCAGGCCAGGGGCGGCCGCGCAGCCAGATGGTGCGCAGGCCGGCCTGGTGGCCGCCGCCGATGTCGCCGGCCGGGTTGTCGCCGATCATCCAGCCGCCGTCCGCGAGGTTCACTCCGCACCGGGTAGCCGCGAGTTCGAAGAGGCGCAGGTCCGGCTTGCGGATCTCCAGGTCGCCCGAGACCGCGACACCGTCAACCAGGTCCACGAGACCGGTCGCGGCGAGTTTGGCGCGCTGGATGTCGCTGGCCCCGTTCGTGATGATGCCGATCGTCCAGGCAGCCGCGCGCAGGCGGGCCAGGCCCTCGAGGATCTCGGGGCGGCAGGTGACGGCGGCCGACATGAGGTCGACGTACTCCTGCCACATGTCCGCGGCCGACGCCTCCAGCCCGAAGGTGTCCCGCAGCCGGGCGAAGTCATTGACGGTCGCGCGGTCGGCCAGCTCGATGCGCAGCCACTGCTCAGCACCTGGGGAGAGCGCGCGGGAGCGGGACAGGCACGTCAACGCGTCGCTGAGCGCCGACTGTCGGTCGGCCAGCGTGCCGTCCAGGTCGAAGAATGCGAAGCGGGACACGAGCACGGACCCTACCGGGCGCTTAGCGGAACTCAGTTCGCGGCCGCCGCTTCACCCAAGCGGAGATCGGATCGTGTATCTTTCATGGTTACAACGATCATGGAAGGCTTGACTATGCCCGACCCGGACCGCTCACAGCAGGTCGACGCCCTGCTGAACGGCCTGCCCGAGGTTCTGCCGCCTCCGCACGTGTGCGCGAAGCTGCGCCTGGCGGCTGGCCTCACGCAGCAGGACGTCGCGGACGCCGTGGGTGTGAAGCGGGTCGCGGTCACACGCTGGGAGTTGGGCCAGACCAGCCCTCGACGCCCGCAACGCGAGAACTACTTGCGTCTCCTCAAGGGCCTTGCGGAACGCTTTCCCGAGGCCGCGAAGGCGGATCAGGGTATGCCGACGCCGGCCTCCGAAGGGGGGTCGGGATGACCTAGTGGCCATCGGCCGCGCGCGCCAAGAAGCGGACTAACCTCCCGCTGGCCTCGCGCGGCCCGTCTACCGACCGGAATAACCACCCGTGTCGGCCGCTCAAGTCCCGGCTGCTACCGGTCCTGAGCTGCGGCTTATCAAGCCGCTCATTTCAATCCCGGCCCCTTATCAGGGCCTCTGCACCACCGGCCACTAACCACGGCCACCACAGCCAGATCAGTACCGACCCGCGTTACCCGCGGCGCCCCCACCACAGGGGCCACGCGGTTCAGCAGGACCGGGAGGGACGGAGAAATCTCCCCCCACCCGGTCGGTGTCTGCCCCGCTTCTCACGAAGGGGGGCTTACCCGTCACATCCACACATCCGGTGGGCCAGCCCCGAGGGGCGCGGTCGTCCAGCTATATGGAGAGCAGGTCGTTTCTCATAGTGCACGACGTGGTGTCCCCTTGTCAGCCTGACCCTGTCCGTTTCACCCCGGTTCAGGTTCGGCGGTCGTCCCGTGTGACGGGATCGACGTACGTTTCATACCCCTTTTCCCGGTTCGTACAGGAAGAGGGATTTCCGGTAGGAAGCTACAAGAGCGGCGTCTTCGGGACAGGTTCGATGGGCGTGGTCGCGGCGTCTGCCGCCCCGCTCGTGCACTCGCTCTCGGAGGCCGTCGGCAACTCCGTCGACGGCGGCGTCCGCGAGGACGTCGTCCCGTGTGGCGGGACGGGTTCCAAGATTGTCACCCGCCGGGCGGGAGGGGTCAGGGGTCTCGCCGCTTCGCAGGCTCTGTCCACAGGCTGCCTGCGCCAGGCTGCTGAGATGATCTCTTTCTCGTCCGTCCGGGCGGGCCGGTGAGCGCCGTGGCGGCGCCGGCCGCCGTGATGCTCCCCGCTCCGCGCCGTGCCGTCGACGACACCGGCACGGTCCCTGTGATGCCCGAGCTGTTCGTGGCCGAGGCGTCGCAGTGGCTGTCGTCGTCTGCGGGCCGGGTCGCGGGCGAGGGCTACTCCTGGATGCAGGTGGTCCACTGGGTCGCCGGGTCCGGTCTCTACAAGCCGCGGCGGCACCGGTCGCACGGACCTCGCTCGTTCGGCGTGACGACCGTCTTCATCGCGCAGCTGCTCAGCGAGCTGTCGCCGTGCCGTCCGGGCATCGGCTACCTGATGAGGCGCACCAGCCTGTCCAAGCGGGCTGTGCAAGATCATCTGCGCATGCTTCGGGAGACCGGGCTGCTCGCGTACATCGTCAAGGGCACCCGGGTGGCGGAGGAGGGCAACCAGGCGTCGGAGTTCGCGCTGATGGTCCCGCCGGCTTTCGACCAGGCGCTGGGTATCAGGACGGTTCAGCGTGACCAGGACGCGCCCACGTACACGCGCGCGATGACCGGGGTCGCGGACGCCGGCCGGGAGCTGATGGCGAAGCTGGCGCGCAAGGCGTCCCGGAAGCCCCGGAAGGCCGTCGGCACGAAGCCCGCTCGGAACGGCCCCGTCGGGGTGGCTGAGGCGGCTGTTCCCAATGAGGCCCGTTGCACCCCAATGCAGGTGGGTAGTTGTAGTTCTTCTCCTGCGGCTACTACCTCGCTTCCCTCTGAGACGACAGACATCGCCAGCGGGAAGAGCGAGTCGCCCACCAGGAAGAAGTCCGGCAAGCAGGCTCGTCGCGGGATCAACACCGTGGGGCGCCGCTACCAGCTGGCCGCTGAACTGATCCGTGAGATCCCCTGGCTGGGCCGGGCCTCCACGCCCCGGATCGCCTGGGTGGTCCGGCACGTCGCCGACGCCGGCTGGAACGCTGCCGAGGTCCAGGCATGGCTGCACGCCCGCGGCGAGGTCGACACCGTCCACCGCGCCTCCGGTCTCCTCGCGACACTGCTGCGCGGCGCCGAGCAGATCGCACGGACCCCCGAGGCCCGGGCCGGGCTAGTCTCCGACTGGCGTGACTCCCGTATCGCGGCCGCCCGCCGCCACCAGGAGCTCGAGGCCGTACCCCAGGGCCCCCGCAGCCAGGCGGCCAATGCTGAGTGGATGCCCTACCTCAGCGCCCGCCGGGCCCTGCCCGCCGACTACGACAAGACCGCGGGCACCGTGGTCGACCGGAACGTCGGCTCGGGGCTGAGCGCGTCGGAGGTCGCGGACATGCGGGCCCTGGCCAAGGCCGAGTACGCGAACGGCCAGAGCAGCCTGGTCCGCTCCATCATCACCAGCTCCGGCCGCGCGAGCGCCGAGCTGATCTTCGGCAGCGAGCTCGTCCACCGCGCCTTCAACATCCCCCGCCCCACCCGCCCCATGGCCGCTGCGCACCGCCGGTAAGGAGCCCTCGATGACCGACGCGATCAACACCCCGCAGGCCCCGGCATCCGGATCAGGTGTGGACCTCGCCCGCCAGGCCCTCGCCGCCGCCCGGGCCACGGCCCGTCAGCGAGGCGAGCGGCCCAGCGGTTCCCGCAAAGCCCACCGTGCCCGTACCACCCGGCAGCCGGACGGCCGTGAACCGATCGGGTTCGCAACCCTCCTCACCAACCTCGTCACCGACCGGGCCTGGGAACTCCCCTCCGCTGGCGGATCCCTGGTCGACGAGTGGCCGGCCGTGGTCACCGACCTCACCGGCCACGTCGCCCTCGCCGGCTACGACCCGAACACTGGTGAACTCGCCGTACGGCCCGCCTCATCCCCCTACGCCACCGCTGTCCGGCTCCGCACCCACCAGCTCATCGACAACGCCAACCAGGTCATGGGCTCCGCCACGGCTGTACGCACCATCCGGATCCTCCCGCCCGGCACCGCCCCCGCCGTCCCCCGTTCGGCCGACACACACCCGGCCACCCCGACCCCGGCTCCGGTCCTGACCTGGACAGAGCCCTACCAGCAGCCCGCGGGCTACCACGAGGCCATCGCCCAGCACCGTGCCCACCGCTACACCCACCCCACAGACACTCGCATCGCCCAGGCCGCGCGCGAACAGATCCGCACCAGGATCCGCGAGCCCGAGACCGCGTTCGCCCAGGCGCAGGCCGAGGCCGAACGCCTTCGCGAGCAGAGGGAACGGGAAGAGTCCAGAGGAACCGCCGAGGCCCGCGCCCTGGCCCGGGCCCGCGCCGAGAAGGCCGGACTCACCCGCCTCCCGCACCAGGCCACGGCAGCCGCACCCGAGCTCCTCGACCGCACCGCCTGAACACCGTGGCCAAAGTCCAGAGACCGCACGCCGAACGGCCGGCCGGCACAAGTGCCCGGCGGGCAGCTGTCGGAGTTGCCGCAACACCTGTCAGTACCGAGGTCCGATACGAGAGGGTGGTCCCATGGCGAAGAAGAACACCAGCAGCCGACACAAGCGCGTCCAGCGCCAGCGTGCAGCAGCTGACCGCAGGTCCGAAGCGGTGGCGTACGAAGGAGTACCCGAGGAGATCGTCCAGTTTCTGAAAGACCCGGATTCCCTGCCCCACTGGGAGACGTTCTACCGTGCCTACCCGACGGTCACCAAGGCCGTGGAGGCAGCCCGGCAAGGCGAGACGGTAGAGCTTCACTGCGACGAGCACGAGCAGCTCGAGATGCGGGTGATCATGCACAACGGTGATCCCGTGATCGAGACCGTCGTGTACGTGCCCTACGGGACGCGCGACGCCCTGTGGAGCGGCCTCCTCAACAGCGATGACCAGGAACACGCCCTGCAACAGGCAGTCAAGGCACTGCCCGCCCTCCTGTCCGACGAGCTCCGCGCAGACGTCCTCGAATACTTCGCCGACACGCCTTCCGGCGCCCGGCTTCCCCGCTTCGGCTACCGCTACCGCACTCCAGCCGCTGAGCTCGACACCTGGAAAGCACACGCCGAGGCGACCCGCGGCTTCAACGCCCTGCACGAAGCGGCGGCAGAGTGGTCGGACCCGAGAATTGCCGCACACGCCGACGCAGTCGACATCCTGCGTCGCCACGGTGTACCCGCAGCAGCCTGTGAGATGTGTGGGTTCGCGGTAACCAACCGGCACCCCGCCTGGCCGGGCATCTGGGTGGAGTTCGAAAAGGCCGAATCCGGGCCCCGGTGCTCCGAGTACGACGACTCCGCTCTGGAAACCGACCGAGAGCTGGACTCACTGGCCATCGGCGGCCCCCACCAGATCAACGAGGCCATGCTCAACCTCTGACTCCGCCCGCAGCATCGGTGAGCGCCGGGACACAGCGCCGCGAGCGATTGCCGGGCGCTTGCGGCCCACCAGGGCGTCCCACGCACGCCAGAGATAGCCCTGGAAACTGCGCAGCCGACCACCCGACAGGCCCGTGCTGCGCGAGCTCAGCCAGTGGGCCTTCCCTGACCCGGAGGAGCTCGCTGCCACCGTGCCCTCCGACGTCCAGCAGGGCCGGAGGACCAGGCGGCAGCGTTGCTGAGGGCGTCAGTGCCCAGCAGCGCCAGAGAGGGGGGTGAGTGCCCGGTAGCTGCGAAGGGTAAGTCAGCCGTGTGATCAGCTGCGGACCGACCCCGTGGGTGTGGTGGCACGCTGAGTTAGAACGAAAGGCGGGGGGTCGTGCGGAGTGACAGACGGCAGATACAGACGGCGGTTCTGGGCGGCGCGGACTCGGAAGAGCCTCTGATGCTCCCGCTGGAGGCGATCGAGCTGGACGCCTTCCGCCGGCAGCACGAGCACGACACGTTCTGGTGCGGCCTGTTGCTCGGAGGCTGTGGTCTGCAGCTGACCACCAAGCTGTATACCGACCGGGTCTGCCACTTTGCGCACTACCCAGGTCCCGACGGGCACCCTCACCTCTGCGGCCGCAGCGCCCGCGGCGTGGCCAGCGCCGACCACCTGTACGTGAAGGCCGCGACCGACGCCTGGCTGCGCGCTCGCGGTACGCAGGCCGGCTTCGACTTCGTTCAGCCGGACGGGGTGCCGATCGGGTCGGTCGTCGACATCCAGCTCCCGCGCAGGAAACTCCGCGTGCACCTGGATCAGGAGGTGGCACCGGACTGGGACGCCGAGCATGAACCGATTCTCGGGGTTTCCGTCCCGGTGGACTCCGACACCCTGATCGACCGCTGGTACGTGCACCGCATCCGCCTGGAGAGCGAAGGCACCGCCCGCCGGGTCCGGATCGGCACCGAGGCGTTCGCCCGGCCCACCGAATGGTTCGCCCTGGACGAATGCGAGATCACCGACCGGGGCCTGTCCACCCCGGCGGTCGAGCGGATCGTCCAGGCCCGGAGCGCGCCCCCTTCCACCCGGTGGACTCCGGGCAAGAAGCAGGAGGAGTCGGCGCAGGACGTGCAGGCGCATGAACTGATGCGCCGGGTGCTGTACGCCCGCCGGACCGTGTCCACCGACCTGGCGGAAGAGGTGTGCCGCGAGATTGCCGAGTTGGCCGGCGTGAGCCCGCAGCTTCGGCGCCGGTTGGATGCAGCCCGGCGCAGCGCCCTGGCCTGGGTGGAGAAGGAGACGGAGGCCCGTCGGGAGCTGTTCGCCCGTCTGAGTCAGGCCGTGGCTGCTCAGAAGACCGGGAGCGTCAAGGCGGTCCTGGCGGAGATCAAGGCGGGCACCCACCGGGGCGGCCGGACCGAGGAGGAGGAACACACGGTCCGCGAGGCCGCCGCCTACCTGGCCGCGGTCGAGGCGGCCAGGCTCGCGCGCCTGGACACGCTCCTCGAGGACGTCAGCCGTCTTCCGGCGAATGAGGACCCGTGGCTCCTCAAGTCCAAGGTTGAGCAGTTGTTCCAGGTGGCCAACGGGGCGGGCAAGCTCGGGGAGTACCGGCAGGCTCAGCTCAGCCTGTGGAGTACGCGCCTTCGGTACCTGCCCTTCCCGCCCCGGCCGGCCCAGCCGTTCAGGCCGCAAGAACGTGTGCCGCTGCACGAGCAGGTTGGCCGGGCGTACTGGACGACGGGGCCGTGCCCCCTGTGCGGGGTGGACCGTGGCCAGCAGTGCGTGGTCGACGGTGGGCCGCATGCTGGCCGCGTACGGCAAGTACCGCACGTCGATCGGCTGCGGCCCGTCGTCGACGAACTCCAGGAGCAGCAGAAGAAGCACGGGGTGGTCCGGACCGTGTGGCGGGCGTACGACGTGCCCTGCCCCCAATGCGGTCAGGAAGCCGGCGCCTGGTGTCTCACGCCTGGCGAGCCCCACTCCGCGCGCTCCAAGGAGGCCAGGAAACTCAACGCGCAGCAAGAGCCCCGTCTCTGAGGGGGTCCGGCCCCGGCCCGACGTGCAGCTACTGCCGTCCTGCGGCGGCCGCGCACGCGGCCGAGCAGAACTGGGGCGGCACCTTCGGGCCCGCTCCGATCTGGAGCGTCGCACCGCAGGCACAGTGCCCGCCGGCGAGCTTCTGGATGCGGCGGCGGGCGGCCTGGGCCACCCGTACCAGCCGGAAGTGCTCGGTATCCATCGCGTGCTGCACCTTCATGGCCTGCTCGCCGAAGTACACGACGTCGACCATCTCGGGCTCCTCGTAGGCCGCTTCGATCAGAGCGGTCTTGACCGGGATGAAGGCGCATTGGGCGATGGAGGCTTCGATCAGCTGGTCGCCTTCCTTGCCCAGCGGCACGGCGGCGGGGTCACCGGCACTGAACTCCTCGCGCTGGGCGTTTCCCCACGCCCGGGCCATCTCGACGAGCTCGTCCTCGGAACGCTCGGCAAGGTGCCGGTGGGCGCAGTAGGGGATCGTGTACGCGGCGACCGGTCCGGACTCGCAGCCCGAGACGCGGCACCGCTCGGTGACGTAATCGTCCTGGGAGAGGACCATCTCGAAGCGGCGGCCGCCGCAGGCCACGATCAGGGAGTGGAAGCCGTTACGGGACTCCAGCTCCAGCTCGGTGGACCTGCTGGCGGGCGCCAGCAAGCCGAGGAGCAGCAGGACGGTCGAGTACGGCACCGGCCCGCCCAACGGGGCGAAGTCGAACATCTCCGGTGCCCAATCGGGGTCGACGACCGGGTGCTCGCCGGTCCAGTCGGGCGAGGTCCCACACGCGGTGAGCAGCTCCCCCAGGGTGAACGGCCCCGGCTGGCCTTCGGCCTGGGTGGACTTGCGGAGCTCGGCGGTGTACTTGCCCCCGGTCTCGCGCTGGGCCTGCCGGGCGCGCTGGGCGGCGGTGTTCTGGTGACGCGGCATCGGTCTTCTCCGGACTCGCCGGGCATGCCCACGCTGCCCGGCGACGAAGAGGAACAGTGTCGGGGCAACGCGGGCCCCAAAGGACCTTGGCCGATCGCGGGACGACGGCGTGGGCGTCGGCCTGCGGCGGGTGGCGGTGCGCGTCCAGCCGAAGGCACCGTAGCGCAACAACCGGAGGTCACGCGGCGAACCGCTGCACCTGGTCGCCGTGGCAGCTGACCGACCGCCACTCCCACCGGTCGTACGGAGAGCATCGACAGCGGATCGCGACGCGGACGCCGATGCCGCGGGTCCACCGCATCCGGTACAAGGCGGCGGCAGGTGAGCCGCCCCTGCACCGAAGCGGTCCGTCAGGACTTCTGCGTGCTGGCGGGTACGGAGTCCAGGGAGTCGAGGAGCTCTCCGAAGGTGATCTTCTCTTCGTCGTACTCGAAGGTCATGGCGGCGGCCAGCGCCGCCCACCGGTCTGCGTTTCGGCCGCAGCGGTCGAGCAGGGTCTTCAGCGCGATCTCGGGTTCGTTGCGGGAGAGGATCTCGTCTGCCGGGATCTGGAGCAGGTGCTCGGGGGTGTGGTGACGGGACTTGATGACGGCCCGGTAGATCTCGGAGCGGGAGAGGATCTCACCGGCGGCGGGGCCGCCGGCCCGCTCGGCGATCCAGGCCAGCTCCGCAGGGTGCAGCCCGTCCAGGACGTCGGTGACGGCGGCGTGCGGGGTGTGCGGGTTGGCGGCGAGGGCGGTCAGGGCTTGGACGCGGCGGTGCTCGGAGTGTCGTTCCAGGAGCCGGGCCGGGCGGTCGTGGTCGGGGTCGACGTTGGCGATGATGCGGATCAGGGTCCGGCTCGGCGCGGGGGAGACGACGGCCGGCTGATCCAGGCAGGCGAGCTGGGCGCAGGCCCCGGCGAGATGGTCGGGGTTGGCGCTGAGGAGGGCCAGGTCCTCGGCGAGGCGCAGGATGCGGCCGTCGAAGTCGCGGTCCTCGTCCTGCTTCTCGGGCGGGCTGAGCAGTTGGCCGTGGGTCACGAGGGCGTCGGTGGCCGCGTGCAGCTGGTCGGCGGCCAGGGCCTCCAGGCGAGGGTTCTTGTGGACGCGGTGGGCGATGTGGTGCAGGGTCCTGCGGGCCGTCACCTGCGGGTTGGGCAGTTCGGCCAGCTCGGGCAGGCACAGCGCCGGAAGGCAGGCGAGCAGCAGGTCTTCGCTCAGGGCAGGAGCCGGGTCGTCGGGGAGCTCCTCGCCGTCCGGGTCGGCGCCGGCGGCGCGGAGCCGGGCGTCCTCGAGGGCCTGGGTCTCGGCCTGGTCCAGCAGTAGGTGCTGGACGGCCGGCCCGAGCGTGGGGTGCGCGGCGAGCTCCGCCCACCGCTCGGGACGCCGGGCCAGCATCGCCCAGCCGCTTTGGCCGGCCAGGTCCAGCGACCAGTCCTTACGCCCTGGCCGAGCTCCTCACCGCGATCGCCCGCCGCCAGCACGAACACCGCGCCCGCACCGCCGAACGACTCACCAACATCCTCGACACCGGTCTGCTGCCCGCGGAGCTCACCGAGCTGGCCCTGTACTACCGGGCCAAGGCGTACAAGGACCTCAGCGACAACCAGGCCGCCCGCGCCGGGATGCAGCAGGTCGCAGACGGGGGCGGGCGTCTGGCTCCCAAGGCCCGCCGGGGCCTGGCCAACTTGTCGAGGCTGTCCGGAGACTTCCCCACCGCCTTCGCGGCTGTCCCCTCCCTGGGCTGGAAGGGCCGCCACCACCGCGTCCTGGGCGACATCCACTGGTCCCACGCCAACACCGACCAGGCCGTCGCCGCGTTCGAGGCCGGCCGCGCCGAAGCCGAACAGCGCGGAGCCGCCGGCGAGCGGGCCATGACGCAGGTTCGCCTCGCCCTCGCGGTGTCGTTCGCCGACCCCGACCGCGCCGAGGACGAACTCGCCTACGCCCACCAGCTCCTCGAAGGACTCGACCAGCGCTCCAACCGGCTCCTCGCCGACGTCGTCGGCCTGATCAAGGACGCGGGAGCCGACGGCGTCACCGGCCGCGCCGAGGACCTGCGCAACGAGGTCGAGAGTGCCGGGCTGCCCTTCCTCCTCCGGTTCATCGAGCTCGCCTGCGCCTTCCACCACGCAATCCGCGACGAAGAGCAGCACGTGGCCACCACCATCGACCGCCTGCGCGTGCTCACCGCGAGCGGCGACTTCGCGTACTTCACCGATATCGCCCACTACATGGCTGGCCTCCCGCTCCCCACCGCCACGACCACCCAGTGGATCGACGGCGAAGAACCCGTACGAACCGCCTGGCGGGCTCTGGTCGCTGCCCGGCAGGCGTAACACCATCCGCACACCAGAACAGGGCACCAGAGAGGCAGGGCCATGACAGACGGCACGTCGCACAGCACTGAGGAGTCCCCGTCCAGCTGGGTCTTCCACGCGGGGAACTGGAGCACCATCGCGGATCCGCTGACGCACGTAGAGGGAGGGAGCTTCGACGACGCCGTCAAGGCCGCCCACTACGAGCGCTGGACCGGGGCTGGAGAGATATACAACGTGCCGCTGATCCTCGTCGTCTCCATGCGGCCCCAGGAACCTTGCTTCCTGTTCGATCTCGAGGGAAGCGTGGCCTCCCAGCAGTTCTACGCCCGGACATTGCCCGACGCACTGGAGCTGCTCAACCAGCTGGCCCCGACGCTTCAGGCGCTGGCAGTAACCGACCAGATCGCTCGGGCCGAGCCCAAGAGCATGTCGGTACTCGGAGACCTTCTCGACACCCTGCACGGGCGCCGCCGGGACACCGCCGGCCGCATCGTCGAACACTGACAAGGAGGGAAGCGCACGTGAGCCAGCACGCCATCAAGTACGTACACAGCCAGAACATCACCGACGAGACGGCGCGGCGGGTGTTCCTGGCCGTCGCCGAGCAGGCTAAGACCGTGTCCTACATGGTCAGCTTGAGGAGTCGTTTGTAGCAGCAGAGAGCGGCTGCCAGTCCGAGAAAGGCCAGGTAGTTGCCTGGTTTCCGCTCGTAGCGGTGGTTGAGCCGGCGGTAACCGGT
>NZ_JBSGQV010000043.1:0-28024 GCF_053606025.1 Streptomyces sp. NPDC055254
GCGCGGGGCATACCGGCGGGCCGCCGCGCGGCGCCGCGCTGCCGCGCCCCGCCGCGCCGCGCCGCCGCCCCCGCCGGACAACCGTTTCTGCCGGCTCCGGGACCCGTGCGGCCGGACGCGTGTGCCGCCCGGTCAGGCCTCGATGATCACCATCGGGATCTCGCGCGGCGCGGCCGCCGCCCGGTAGTCGTCGTAGGCGGGCCACAGGGCCGTCATGGCCTCCCAGTAGGTGTCCCGCTCCGCCCCCGTGGCCGTACGCGCCGTGCCCTTGAGGACGGCCGGCCCGACCTGCAGGCGGACCTCCGGGTGGGAGGTGACGTTCAGGTACCAGGCGGGGTGGGCCGGGGCGCCGTGGGCGGCGGCGAGGACGACGAAGCGGCCGCCGTCCTCGGTGTAGATCAGCGGGGTGCGGACCGCGCGGCCGCTCACCCGGTCCACCGTGGTGAGCAGGAGGGTGGGGACCCCGTGCCAGAGGTACCCGTCCGCGCCCGCGCTGTTCACGTAGGCGCGTACGTGGTCGAGCCTCGGGCCGGGCCGCGGGTCCACGGGGTGGTCCCAGTCGACGTCCAGTGCGTGCATTTACCTGTCCTTAGGGTTGTGGCCCCCGGGCGGCTAACGAGCATTCATCGATTCTGGATGCGGCCGACCCGTAGCGCATGCCGGCAGGTCTGGACCAAGCTCGTCGTATGGATCTGGAGCTGAGGCACCTCAAGATCGTCAGGGCCGTCGCCGGCGCCGGGAGCCTGACCCGCGCCGCCACCGCGCTGGGGCTCGCGCAGCCCGCGCTCAGCGCTCAGCTCAAGCGCGTCGAGCGGGCGCTGGGCGGGGAGCTGTTCGTGCGCGGACGGGAGGGCGTACGGGCCACCGCGCTCGGAGAGCTGGTGCTGGAGCGGGCGCGCGTCGTCCTGCCGGCCGTCTACGAACTCCAGGAGGACGCCCGGCGGTTCGCCCGCCGGGGCGCGGCGGGGTACCGGCTCGGCGGGACGCACGGGCCGCTGCTCGGCGGGCTCGTCGACCGGCTCGCGCAGCGGGAACCGGGGACGCCGGTCACCACCTACACCTCGTGGTCCGAGCGGGAGGTCGCCGCGGGCGTCGCCGACGGGCGGCTGGACTTCGCGCTCGTCGGAGTGTGCGGGCAGAGCCCGCCCCCGGAGCCGGGCCGCCTCGCCTGGACGGAGGTGGCGCGCGATCCGGTGCACGTGATGCTGGCCGAGGACCATCCGCCGGCACGGGCCCCGCGGGCCGAGATCGCGCTGGCCGAGCTGGCCGCCGAGGCGTGGACGGACGTGCCCGGTGACGGGTGCTTCGGGGACTGCTTCGCCGCCGCCTGCGTACGGGCCGGTTTCACGCCCGCCTGCGTCTACGAGACCGACACCGCCTCCTGTGTGCACCTGGTGCAGGTGGGGCGGGCCGTCGGGCTGTGCCGGGCCACCTTCCCGGCCACCCCGGGCCTGGTCACCCGGCCCCTCGCCGGGACCCCGCTGGTCTGGCGGCACCTGCTGGGCTGGCATCCGGCGGCCCCAGCCGCGGCCCGGGCCGCCGACGTGCTGGCGCGGGCCCGGGCCGCGCACGCGGAGGCGATGGCCCGGTCGGCCGGCCGCGCGCCGCGGCCTCAGGCCAGCAGCTCGGCCTTCTCGATGACGACCGGGACGACCGGGACGACCGGAACGTCGGCGTGCCCGCCCGCGCGGCCGGTCTTGACCCCGGCCATGGAGTCCACGACGTCCTGACCCGCGGTGACGGCGCCGAAGACGGCGTAGCCGAAGCCGCCCGGCGTCGGGGCGGTGTGCTCCAGGAAGGCGTTGTCCGCGGTGTTGACGAAGAACTGCGAGGTCGCCGAGTGCGGGGCGCTCGTGCGGGCCATGGCGACCGAGTACTTCAGGTTCTTCAGGCCGTTGGCCGCCTCGTTCTCCACCGGCGCCGGGGTGGGCTCCTGGTTCATGTCGGCCGTCCGGTCCCTTCCGAGGCAAAACGTGCCTTCCAGCTTCGTATACGCCCCGGCAGGGCCGTGCTCCGGCCCGGGGTGCGACCCCGGCCGGAGCCGACAGCAGCGTTCTCGCACGCCATCGCCCGCCACTGCCCCTAGGGCAGGTAGCGCTCGATGACCTGCGGGCCCTCCTTCTCGATCAGCTTGCGCGCCTTCTCGACCCGCTCCGGAGTCGGGTCGTGGCCGGTCGCCATCACGAGGTCCTCGGGGTCGTACGGTCGCTCCCCGCCCGTGAAGAGCCGGTCCGACCGGGTGGGCTGCTGGTCCGATTCACTGTCCATCGCGTACCTCCTCCTCTGCCCCCTTGGCCCCCATCCTCCGGCGACCGGGCCATGAACGCACCTCGGCCGGGCCCCGGCCCCGGGCATATCACCGGCGGAGGGGCCGACCGGCAGCTCCCGCAGACCGGTTCGCCTTCCTACGGTTTCCGCAGACCCCGCCCCACCCCCCACGGAAACCGAGGAGACCACCCATGCTCAAGCGACACGTCCGCGCGGCGTGTACCGCCCTGGCCGCCGCCGGGCTGCTGCTCGCGGGGACGGGCGGCGCCCTCGCCGACTCCGACCCCGCCGCCCCGTCCGCGGCGATCACCCTGCGCACCGCCGAGGCCCCGGCCGAGCTGCTCACCGCCATGCGGCGCGACCTCGGGCTGACCCCCGCGCAGGCCAGGACCCGGCTCGCCCGCGAGGCCGAGGCGGGAGCCACCGCCGCCCGCCTCCAGGCCCGGCTCGGCCACGCCTTCGCCGGGGCCCGGGTGGACGGCGCCGACGCCGCCACCCTGACCGTGGCCACCACCCGGGCCGCCGACATCGCCGCGATACGGGCCGCCGGGGCCCGGCCGGCAGTGGTCCCGCACGCCCTGGCCGACCTGGACACCGTGAAGGCCGCCCTGGACCGGGCGGCGGGACCGGCGACGCCCGTGCGGTACGTGGACCCGCGCTCCAACACCCTCGTCGTCGAGGAGACCGAGCCGGGCGCGGCGGCGGGCCTCCTGGCCGCCACCGGTACCGACGCGGCCCTGGTCACGGTGATCCGCACGGCCGAGGCCCCGCGCCCGCTGTACGACCTGCGCGGCGGCGACGCGTACTACATGAACGGCAGCGGCCGCTGCTCCGTGGGTTTCCCGGTCACCAAGGGGACCACCCAGGGCTTCGCCACCGCAGGCCACTGCGGCCGCCCCGGAACCACCACCAGCGGCTTCAACCAGGTCGCCCAGGGCTCCTTCCAGGCCTCGGTCTTCCCCGGCAGCGACATGGCCTGGGTGGCGGCGAACGCCCAGTGGGCCTCCACCCCGTACGTCAAGGGCAGTGGAGGTGCGAACGTCCAGGTCACGGGCTCGGTGCTGCAGCCGGTCGGGGCCTCGGTGTGCCGCTCCGGATCGACCACCGGCTGGCACTGCGGGACGATCCAGCAGCACAACACCAGCGTCACCTATCCCGAGGGCACCATCTCCGGAGTGACCCGTACGACGGTCTGCGCCGAGCCCGGTGACTCGGGCGGCTCGTACATCTCCGGCAGCCAGGCCCAGGGCGTCACCTCCGGCGGCTCGGGCAACTGCTCCAGCGGCGGGACGACCTTCTTCCAGCCGCTGAACCCGATCCTGTCGGCGTACGGCCTGACCCTCAAGGTCGCCGGCGGCGGTCCCGGCCCCGGCCCCGGTGACCCCGAGCCGGGCGGCACCTGGAAGGCGGGCAGCGTCTACGCGGCGGGCGCCACCGTCACCTACGGCGGTGCGAGCTACCGCTGCATCCAGGGCCACCAGGCGCAGACGGGCTGGGAGCCGCCGAACGTGCCGGCGCTCTGGCAGCGCCTGTAACGGCCGCGGTCCGGACGGAGCGGCCGGGGTGCCGCGACTGCCGAGGGGGGAGTCGCGGCACCCCCCGCGCACCGGCCGCGGGTACGGGGCTCGGGGTACGGGCCCCCGGCCCGGCCGCAGCTCGCGGCCGCGGGTACGGGCCGGTACGGGCCCCGGCGCCGGTTCAGGCCAGGGCCGTGACCACCGCGCCGAGGGCCACCAGCAGCCCGCAGATCCCGAGGTTCACGGTCCGGTGCTCCCAGAACACCGCGACGAACTCCCGGATGGTGGCGCTCGGCCAGAAGTACCGCGCCGTCGGCGAACCCAGCACCTGTCCGTCGACCCCGGCCTTGCGGGCCATCATCGCGGCCCGGAAGGCGTGGAAGTTGTTGGTGACCACCACGCACCGGTAGCCCGGGTGGTCCGCCAGCATCAGCTCCCGGGAGAACAGCATGTTCTCCTCCGTCGTGCGGGACCGGTCCTCCAGTTGGACGTGCTCCGCCGGAACGCCCCGTTCGATCAGCCAGTCCGCCATCGCCCGGGCCTCGGGCACCCTCTCGTCCGAGCCCTTGCCGCCCGAGGCGAGGAGCACCGGCGGCCGGCCGCTCCGGGCCAGCTGCGCCTCGTAGATCTGCTGCCCCTTGCGCAGCCGCGAGGCCAGCAGCGGCGGGACCCGGTCCCCGCCGACCAGGCCCGAGCCCAGCAGCACCACGTAGTCGACGTCGCCGCGGACCTTGATCCGGCCGTAGAGGTAGGCGTACCCGAGGAAGCACAGGAAGACGAAGGAGACGTAGGCGACGACCAGGGTGAGGGTGGCGGTGACGCCGTTCGCGACGGTGGAGCCGAACCGGCCCACCAGGAGCAGCAGCGCGATCATGCCGAAGATGCCGAGCCCCGCGACCAGCGACAGCAGGTTCGGCGGGCGGCCGCCCTCCTTGCGGACCATCGTCACGCCGTTGCCGACGAGGAACACGCCCAGCGCCAGGATGCCCAGGGTGGGGACGGCGAAGACGAGCAGGACCACGGTCATGGCCGCCCAGTGCGGCAGCTCGGCCACCTGGAGCAGCAGTGCGAAGGACAGGGTGGTGAAGGTCAGCCCGAACAGCACGGCGTTGCGGAAGCGGCGGCGGTCCTTTAGCGCGCTGACGCAGAAGGCCAGGAAGAACAGGGCGGGAACGGCGAAGGCGACCATGCCGACCATCGTAAATGTCATACAGGAACGGGAGTACGGCGTACGGAGCGCCCGGCGAGCACGTCCGTCCGGCGCCCGTCCCGTATGACGAAGCGTCCGTCGATCAGCACGTGCGGGATCCCGGTGGGCAGCGCGCGCGGATGCTCGTACGTCGATCCGGCCGCGACCGTCAGCGGGTCGAAGAGGACCAGGTCGGCGCGGTGCCCGACCCGCACCAGCCCCCGGTCGGGCAGCCGCAGGCGCGCCGCCGGACGGCCCGCGAGGTGCGCGACGCACTCCTCCAGGGAGAGCACGCCCAGCTCGCGTACGTAGTGGCCGAGGTAGTGCGGGAAGGTGCCGTAGGCGCGCGGATGGGGTTTCGCGCCCTGCAGGATGCCGTCCGAACCGCCCGTGTGGACGCGATGGCGCATGATCGCGCGGACGTTCTCCTCGTGCCCGACGTGCTGGAGGACGGTGGGCGCGAGCCGGTCGCCGAGCAGCAGCCGCCGGACGGTGTCCCAGCCGTCCACACGGGTGCCGACGTGTCCGGCGAACGCGGGATCGCCGACGCCCGAGATCTCGATGGTCGACCAGTCCACGGGGACCCCGTGGCAGCCGTCCGCACCCTCCACCTCCAGCGCGTACCGGATCCGCTCCGCCACGGCGTCGTCGCGCAGCCGGGCCAGGACCGCCTCCGGACCGCCCTCGTTCGCCCAACTCGGCAGCAGCGCGGCCAGCGTGGTGCAGCCGGGGGTGTACGGGTAGCTGTCGAGGGTGAGGTCGGCGCCGTCCGCCAGCGCGGTGTCCAGCAGGGCCAGCAGCTCGGGGGCGCGGTTCTCGTTCTCGCCGAAGTTCATGGTGGCGTGCGCGAGGTGCAGCGCGCAGCCGGCTTCGCGGGTCAGCCGGATCATCTCGGCGTAGGCGTCCAGCGCGCCCCGGCCGTACGAGCGGTGGTGGGGGCAGTAGTAGCCGCCGTACCGGGCCACCACCCGGCAGAGCTCGGTCAGTTCGCTCCCGGAGGCGTACATGCCGGGCGTGTAGGTGAGGCCGGACGACATGCCGACGGCGCCCTGGGCCAGTCCCTCGGCGACCAGCCGCCGCATCCGGTCCAGCTCCGCGGGCGAGGCGGGGCGGTCGTCCCAGCCGACGGCGTACGCGCGGACCGTGCCCTGCGGGACCAGGTAGGCGGCGTTGACGGCGATGCCCCGGCCGCCGTGCGCCCGGTCCAGCCGGTCGAGGTACTCGCCGACCGTGCGCCAGTCGAAGTCGATGTCCTCGCCGGAGCCGTTCCAGCCCGCGACGGCGGCCCGTACCTCGCCCTGGGTGCGCTCGTCGGCGGGCGCGTACGACAGTCCGTCCTGGCCCAGGACTTCGAGGGTCACGCCCTGGGCGGCCTTCGCGGCGTGGTCCGGGTCGCGGAGCAGGGCGAGGTCGCTGTGGGCGTGCATGTCGACGAAGCCCGGCGCCAGCGCGAGGCCGTGCGCGTCGAGGGTGGTCCGCCCGCCCGGCAGCGCACCGACGGCGGCGATCCGGCCCTCGTGGACGCCCACGTCGGCGGTGTACGAGGGCCCGCCCGTGCCGTCGACGACGCGGGCCCCGCGGATGACCAGGTCCACGCCGGCGGCCTAGAAGAAGGTGCGGACGTAGTCGGTGACCGTGCCGTCGGCCTCCACGACCGGGATCAGCGGCCACTTCTCGAAGATCGTGCACGGGTGGGACATGCCGAGCGCCACCCAGTCGCCGACCCGAACGTCGTCCGCGGAGTCGGTCTCCAGCCAGGCGTGCTGGTCGGAGAGCTTGACCACGCGGATGCCGGTGGCGGGTCGCTCGGTCCCGGTCCCGGTCCCGTCGGCGTCGGCACCGCGGACCAGCTCGGCCTCGGGCAGGCCCAGGTCGTAGGCGATGTCGCGCTTGCCGGCGTTGACGAAGGCCTGGGTGGGGGAGGGGCGCGAGACGACCTGCGTCCAGAGGCGGAACGCGGGGCGCAGGGCGCCCTCCTCGGGGTGCCGGTTGAAGGGTGTCAGGCGGGTGTACCAGCCGTGGTCGTGCGAGACGTACGCGCCGGAGCGCAGCAGCCGCAGGGTGGGCCGGGACAGCTCGGGGAGCTCGGCGAAGACATCGGCGACGGCGTCGAACCAGGCGGAACCGCCCGCGCTGACGACGATCTCCTCCAGGTCCGCGGCGAACCGCCCGGCCTTGTCGAACTCGACCGCGAGGGCGGTGAGCCGGCGCAGGTAGGCGTGGACGCGGGCCGGATCGGCCTCGGGGACCTCGGCCTCGTACCCGGCGATGCCGACGAGGCGCAGGGCGGCGGCCCCGGCCACGGCATCGGCCACGGCGCGGCAGTCGTCGTCGGTGCGGACCCCGGTACGGGCACCCTCGCCGGCGCCGAGCTCGACGACGACGTCGACACGGGCGGGCGCGCCGCGCAGGGCGCGGTCCATCAGCTCGACGCCGCGCACGGAGTCGACGTAGCAGACGAAGCGGAAGTCGGGGTCGGCGGCGAGCTCGCCGGCGACCCAGCGCAGGGCGGCGGGATCGACGAGCTCGTTGGCGAGGAAGATCCGCCGGATGCCGAAGGCGCGGTAGACGCGCACCTGGTGGGGAACGGCGGCGGTGATGCCCCAGGCGCCGTGGTCCAGCTGGCGGCGGAAGAGCTGGGGGGCCATGCACGTCTTGCCGTGGGGTGCGAAGGCGAGGTCGTGGCGGGCTGCGTAGCTGCCGAGGGCGGCGAGGTTGTGCTCCAGCGCGTCCGCGTCGAGGGTCAGCACCGGGGTGGTGAAACCACCGGTGTACAGGTCCCGGCGCTGTGCGGCCAAGGCGCCGACGGTGAGGCCCTGCGTCTGGGCGTCCGGGGGGAGGCCCTTGAACCGGTGGTCGACCGGTTCGTCGGCGAGTGCCTTGACGGGGTCGCTGGCCATGCGGGTGCCTCCCGGGGATGCGCGTGTGTTGCGTCGGCTGCAACTGCCGTTGCGTGTGTCGCTGCATGCTGTCTAACATCCCGGGTGACGGCGGGTCAACGTGTGCTCCGCCGCCGGGGCGCCGCCCCGGACCCGCGCCGCGATCGCCGGCGGGACGGAATTCGGCCGGGAAGGGACCGCATGAGCCCCCGGGTAGGGACCGCATGAGCCAGTCGGTGGAACGCGCGCTCACCATCCTGCCGCTGCTCGCCCGCGGGCCCGCCGGGCTCGGCGCGGTGGCCGAGGAGCTCGGCGTGCACAAGAGCACCGCGCTGCGCCTGCTCCGCACCCTGCACGAGCACGGCTTCGTCTACCGCCAGCCCGACGGCCGCTACCGCCTCGGCGCGCAGCTCTTCGCGCTCGCCGCCGAAGCCGTCGAGAACCTCGACGTCCGGGAGATCGCGCACCCGCACCTCGTCGAGCTGAACCGGGCCACCGGTCACACCGTGCACCTGGCCCTGCACCAGGACGACGAGGTGGTGTACATCGACAAGGTCGACAGCCGCTACCCCGTCCGCATGTACTCCCGCATCGGCAAGCCCGTGCCCCTCACGGTCGCCGCCGTCGCCAAGCTGCTGCTCGCGGACCTCCCCGAACCCGAGCGCCTGGCCCTGGCCCACCGCGTGGAGTACCCGCGCTACACCGCCCGCTCGACCCCGGACGCCGCCGCGTTCCTGCGCGAGCTGGACCTCGTACGGGAACGGGGCTGGGCCACCGACCTCGGCGGGCACGAGGAGTCCATCAACTGCCTGGGGGCTCCGGTACGCGGCCCGGACGGGCGGGTCGCCGCCGCGCTGTCCGTCTCCGCGCCGAACGTGGTCGTCAGCGCCGAGGGGCTGCTGGAACTGCTGCCCCAGGTGCTGCGCACCGCCGACACCATCAGCCGGGAGTACTCCGGCTCCGCATCCGGACCCGATTCCCCCTCCGCACCGAAGGACGGCACCCCGTGACCGAGAAGACCGCCATCACGCCCGACACGCACACCGCGCCGCCCGCGAGGTTCTCGCACGGCGTGCGCAAGGGGAACATCCTCCAGGTGGCCGGCCAGGTCGGCTTCCTGCCGCACGTCGAGGGCCGGCCGCCCACGCCCGCGGGGCCGACGCTGCGCGAGCAGACCCTCCAGACGCTGGAGAACGTCCGTTCCGTCCTGGAGGCCGGCGGCGCGGGCTGGGACGACGTGATGATGATCCGCGTCTACCTCACGGACACCGGGCACTTCGCCGAGATGAACGGCATCTACAACGCCTACTTCGAGGAGCAGGGCCTCAAGGAGGCCCCCGCCGCCCGGACCACCGTGTACGTCGGCCTGCCGGCCGGGCTGCTCATCGAGATCGACGCCCTCGCCGTCCTGGGCTGAAGCGCGCCGACGGGCGCCCCCCTGGCGGTGGGGCGCCCCCGGACAGGCCCGCGGCTAGACGCAGTACTGCGCTTCCTTGCCGATCGAGCGGTACATGCAGTCCGCGTTCTCCAGCAGCTGGAGCACCGCCTCCTTGTTGCGGGAGGTCTCGCGGTCGATCACCTCGTCGGGCGGGTAGAAGCCGCCGCCGGACGAGCTGGCCGGGTACATCTCGAAGGTGTAGGCGAAGATCCTCTGGCTGCCCCACAGCCAGTCGTCGATCGTCCCGTCCGTGATGTACAGGTCGCTCGACTGCTCCGGGGTGTAGCCGTTGCTCGCCGCCATGCTGGTGCCGATCTTCTTGAACACGGCGAGGTCGTCGGCGGTCAGCCCCGGCGCGGTGTCGTTGTAGGTCCAGCCGAAGGGCCACAGCACCAGCTGGCTGTAGGTGTGGAAGTCGATCGAGGCCTTGATCTGCTGCTTGCCGCCGACCACCCGGCTGCGGACGAAGTCCGAGACGACCTTGACCTCGGGCGTCGATTCGGGAGCCGTGCCCCGGTAGGTCTCGGAGCTCTTGCTGCCGCTGGAGCCGCCGCAGCAGCCCCACTTGTAGTTCCAGTTCCGGTTCTGGTCGGTGCCGACGTAGGAGGAACCGGAGTTGGGTTGGCGGTTCTTGCGCCAGGAGCGGTAGGAGCCGGTGGCGATGTCGTACTCGCCGCCGTCCGGGTTGAGGTCCGGGATGATCCAGATCTCGCGGCTGTTGATCGCGTTGGTGACCCGGGACTCCGTGCCGTACTTGGCGCCGAACTCCTTGAGCAGGTACAGGGCCATCTCCACGGTCAGGTGCTCGCGCGCGTGCTGGTGCGCGGTGAAGAGGACCTCGGGCTCGGCCTCGTCGGTGGCGACGTTGTCACTGATCTTGATCGCGAAGAGGTCGCGGCCCTGGTACGACTTCCCGATGACCCGCTTGCTCATGATGCCGGGGTACTGGGCGATGCGCTGGTCGATCTCCGCGCTCGCCTCGGCGTAGTTGTGGTACCTGGAGTCCGCCGAGGGGAAGTCCATGGTGCCCGCCGCGATCCCGGGCAGGGAGCGGTCCGGCGGTCCGGGGAGGGCGGTGAGCGTGTAGCCCCGCGCGCGCAGTTCCCTGGCCTGCATGGGGTCGGCGCTGACGACGACGGTGTGGTCGTCCACCTCGTCGATGGACACGCCCGTGCTGAGCAGCGCCGTGCGGTCGGCGACCGTGGAGGGGCCGTGGATCCGGTACTGGACGACGGCCTCGTCCTGGGTGGCGGTGGAGGGGACGGCCGGTGGGGAAGCCGTGGCACTCATGCCGTAGGCGGGTGCGCCCAGCGCGAGTGCCAGCAGGGCCGCCGTGACGGCGGCCCTCCGGCGGGTGTGGAGCCGCATGCGTTCTCCTGGGTGGGGAGTGTGGGGGTAGCCGTGCGGACGCGCACAGCGTGCTCTCGTGGCATGTCCCGGTCAAGAACCGGATGTGCCGACCGACCCGAATCGGCCACCCCCACACCTACCGCCTACGGCAGGGCGTGGACCTTGGGACCCACCGCGTTGGACCAGGCGTGACCCGCCTTGGCGTCCCAGTTGGTCGACCAGGTCATCGCACCGCGCAGGCCCGGGTAGGTCTTCGACGGCTTGAAGGACCCGCAGTTCGTGCCCCGGGCCAGGCAGTCCAGGGCGTTGTTCACGACGGTCGGGGAGACGTAGCCGCTGCCGGCGCCGCTGGGAGAGGCAGGTACGCCGATCCCCACCTGGGAGGGGTCGAGGCCGCCCTCCAGCTGGATGCAGGCGAGGGCGGTGAGGAAGTCCACCGAGCCCTGGGAGTAGACCTTGCCGTCGCAGCCGTTCATCGAGCCGCTGTTGTAGTACTGCATGTTGACGACGGTCAGGATGTCCTTGATGTTCAGGGCCGTCCTGAAGTAGCCGCCCTGGGTGGACTGCATGTCGATGGTCTGCGGGGCCATGGTGATGACCAGGGAGGGGCCGGCCTTCTGCGACAGCGAGCGCATGGCCTGCGTCATGTAGGTCGGGTTGAGGCCGTTCTCCAGGTCGATGTCGACGCCGGTGAAGCCGTACTCCTGCATCAGCGCCCAGGCGGAGTTCGCCAGGTTGGTCGCGGAGGCGGAGTCATTGACCGAGATCGTGCCCTTCTCGCCGCCGATGGAGAGGATGACGGACTTGCCGGCGGCCTTCTTCGCGGCGATGTCGGCCTTGAACTGGGGGACGGTGTAGCCGCCGAGTCCGGCCGAGTCGAGGTTGAAGGCGATGGCGCCGGGCGTCGGCGTGGCGTCGGCGAAGGAGACGGCGATGATGTCGTACTGCGCGGAGACGTCGGAGAGCCTCTGGACGGTCGCGCCGTTGTTGAAGTTCTGCCAGTAGCCGGTCAGGGCGTGCTTGGGGACCGAGGGGTTCGGACCCGAGCCGCCGCCGGTGGTGGTGCCCGTGACCGCGGCGGACCGGGGGCCCTCGCCGGCGGCGTTGTACGCGCTCACCTGGAAGGAGTACGAGGTGGCGGCGGTGAGTCCGGTGATCTGGGCGGAGGCCGGGGTGACGCTCTGGACCCGGACGCCGTCCTGGTAGACGTGGTAGCCGGTGGCGCCGCCGACGGCGTTCCACGAAAGGGTGAGTGCGGTCGAGCTCTGGCCGGAAACGGCGGTCCCGGCGGGGGCGCCGGGGATGCCTGGACCGGGGTCGGTTCCGCCGCCGCCGTCGGGGCCGAAGACGCTGAACTCGTCCACGACGTAGGCGGGCTGGCCGTACCAGCCGTGCGTGTAGACGGTGACCTGGGTGGTGTTCGGACCGGTGGAGAAGGTGGTGGAGAGCTTCTGCCAGCCTGTGCCGGAGCCGGGGGTCCAGGTGGACACGTCCTGGGTGCCGGTCCCGGTCGCGCCGAGGTACACGTAGCTGCCCTGCACCTGGGTGCTCAGCGTGTACGTCGAGTTCGGCTTGACCGTGACGGTCTGACTGCAACGCGCGTTGTCGGAACCGGCCGGGGTCGCCCGCAGGGCGCCGGCCCCGGAGTGGACGGGCGAGCCGACGGAGGCTCCGCTTCCGGCGGAGCAGGACCAGTTGGCGAGACCGGACTCGAAGCCGCCGTTGCGGACCACGTTGACGTCCGCGGCTTGGGCCGTACCGGTCGCGAGGGCGGTCAGACCGCCGGCGGCGAGGGCGGCGGCGAGCGGCAGGGTGAGGGAGCGTATGCGTTTCACTGGGGCTCCGGTGGGGGGAGGAAGGGGGTGGAGCGAGCAAGTGGGGTGCTCGGGAGCCAAGTTGGTCCAGACCAATCTCCCTGTCAAGGCTCTTTTCGAAGTGGCTTGAAATGACCGATTGCCCGATCCTTGTTGTCCGGGTTTTTGACCACCTGTGACATGTGCCCGCGGGTACGGGAATCGGCAAGGCCCTGCCCTGTCAGGGACGACGCCGATATGGTGCTGGAGCAAGGGGTGGGGGCACCTCCCGGCGGTCGCCGGGGATGTCGATCGTTTGCGCTCGCGCCGTGCGTGCGCGTGCGCGACGGGCACCGGACGGTCATGTCGTGGGCACGTGACGAGCGGGGCGACCTCCCGGCGGCAGCCGGGAAAGGCGACCGCGGCGTCATGGGGTGAACAGGGGGATTCGCGTGCCGGCCGCCATCGCTGTCACCAGCGCCGATCTGATCCTTCCGGCCCCCGACCGGCACACGCCGGGGGCCGCCGTACTGCATCCGCCCGAGGAGCTCGACCTGGAGGGCGCGCTCGCCGAGACGAGCGCCCTGCTGGAGCGCCACGGCCACCTGGTGGTCGTCGTGCCCGACTGGCTGCCCCGCACCACCGTCCAGCGGCTGCACACCGTACGGGCCATCCTGGAAACCGACCGGATCGCGCTCCTCCCCACCGGCCTCCCGCCGCTCGCCACCGCCCTGCTGGTGCGCCAGCTGCGCCAGCTCAGCGTCTGCGACTTCAGCCCCGGGGTCGTGGCCGCCGCCGCCCGGCTGCTCTCCCACTACATCCACGCCGGCGCCCTGCTGGGCTCGGTTGCCAAGCTCGACCGGGTCCCGGTCGGCCTCAAGGCGCACGCCAGGTCCTGGTCGCCGGCCGCGCAGTTCGCCGTGCTCGCCCACCCCGCGCCCCATCTCGCCCGGCTCGGCGCCACGGGTGTCCACGCGGGCGGCGCCCTGCCGGCCGGCCCCGAGTTCGCCACCCACCTCACCTTCGCCCGCGGCCAGCTCGCCTCCGACTGGGTCGCCGCCGAACTCGCCCCTGCCTGGAAGGTGCAGGGCGTCATGGAGAACCCGCTGCCGGCCGGCTCGCCCGGCTGGTGGGGCACGCCGAAGCTGGTGGAGTTCGCCGCCGGCATCCCCGACCCGTCCGTCCTCCACCAGCTCGTCGCCTCGGTCCGCCGCGAGGAGTGCCGCTGGTGCGGCCTGGAACTCATCGGCGACCGCTGCGGCTTCTGCGCCGCGCCGCTCACCGCACCGCCCCCGGCCCAGCCGGCGAGCACCGCCCGATCCAGACCCTGACTCCGGCCCGAACGTACGAAACGAACGAAGAACGGCGAGGTAGTACGGCCCATGAACTCACGCCAGCGCCGCGGCGTCATCCTGCTGCTCCTGTCGGTCCTGTGCGCCCTCGGGGCCTTCGCCGGGGTGCTCGTGGTGATCGGCGACGTCAACTCCAAGGTCGGGTCCGAGGTCGTCGCCTACCGCGCCAGGGCCGACATCGCGCCGTACGGCCCGCTGACCGCCGCGCAGTTCGAGGAAGTCACCGTCCCCAGGCGCTGGCTGTCCGAGACCGCCGTCACCGACCTCGGCGCGCTCAAGGACAAGATCGCGCTGACGACCCTGAAGAAGGGCTCCCTGCTCCAGAGCGACATGTTCGTCGACCGGCCGCAGCTCCAGCCCGGCGAGCAGGAGATCGCCATCATGATCGACGCGGCGACCGGGGTGGCCGGCAAGATCACCTCCGGTGCCAAGGTCAACATCATCGCCACCTTCAAGGGTGCCAAGGACACCGACCCGTCGCGGTCGGTGATCATCGTCGCCAACGCCCGGGTGCTGGGCGTCGGCAAGCTCACCGCCCTGGAGAAGGACAGCGACAAGGAGGGCCCCGCCGAGGCCGTCCCGATCACGTTCGCCCTGAACACCAAGGACACCCAGCGCGTCGCCTACGCCGAGTCCTTCGCGGAACACGTACGGCTGGCCCTGGTGGCCCCCGGCACCGACTCGGCGCCCGGCCCCGGCGAGCGCACGTACACCCTCGACGGGGACAGGTGAGGCGCGGATGACCACCCGAATCCTCCCTGCGGTCGGCGACCCGGACGCCGCCCGCGCCCTGATCGGCCTGATCGGCCGGCTCCCGGCCGCCGAGCCGGCCGGCCCGGTGCCCGACTCCACCGCCCTGCTCGACATCCTGGCCCGGCTGGCGGCGCGGTCGATCGACGAGCTCCCCGAGGTCGTCCTGGTCCACGAGCGGATCGGCCCGGTGCCCGCCCTGGAGCTGATCCGGGAGGTCGCCCTGCGCTTCCCGGCCGTCGGCGTCGTACTGGTCTCCTCGGACGCGGGCCCCGCCGTGTTCTCCGCCGCGATGGACTCCGGGGCGCGGGGCCTGATCGGCATTCCGCTCGCCTACGAGGAACTCGCCGCCCGCGTCCAGGCCGCCGCCCAGTGGTCCGTGGGCGTACGCCGCCACCTGGGGCGCGGCCCCGACGTTCCCGCCGGCCCGGGCGGACGGGTGGTCACCGTCTCCGGGGCCAAGGGAGGCGTGGGCACCACCTTCACCGCCGTCCAGTTCGCGCTGGCCGCGGCGGCCTCGGGGCGGCGCACGGCGCTCGTCGACATGGACCTCCAGGCCGGCGACGTGGGCTCGTACCTCGACGTGCGGTTCGGGCGCTCCGTCGTCGACCTCGCCGGCATCCAGGACATCTCGCCCCGGGTCCTCCAGGACGCGGTCTACGAGGACCGCAGCGGGCTGGCGCTGCTGCTGGCACCGGCCGAGGGCGAACGCGGCGAGGAGGTCGACGAGCGGGCCGCCCGCCACATCGTGGCGGCCCTGCGCGGCCGCTACGAGCTCGTCGTCATCGACTGCGGCACCCAGGTGACCGGCGCCAACGCCGCCGCCGTGGAGATGGCGGACGTGGCGGTGCTGGTCACCACCCCGGACGTGGTCGCCGTACGGGCGGCGAAGCGGCTGGTGCGGATGTGGGAACGGCTCCAGGTGCGCAAACCGGAGGACACCGCGATGGTCGTCAACCGCTGGAGCAAGCACACCGAGATCCAGCCCGCCCTCATCGAGAAGATCACCAAGACGCGTGCCACCCGCACCCCGGTCCCGGCCGCCTTCAAGGAGCTCCAGGCGGTGGTGGACGCCGGCCGGGTCCAGGACCTGGACAACCGCTCCACGGTGAAGCAGGCCCTGTGGGCCCTGGCGGGCGAACTGGGTCTGCTCGCCGCGGCGCAGGACGCGGCGGGCGCCGCCCTCGCGGTGCGCGGCCCGGGCCCGGTGGCCCGCCTACGGCGCGGCCGGGAGGGCTGAGGGATGCCCGCGAGCGGACCGGCAGGCGGACCCGTACGCCGGCGCGGCACCGGCACCGGCACCACGCGCGGCCGGGACCGGGGCCAGGTCGCGATCGAGTTCGTCGGCATGCTGCCGCTGATCCTGCTGCTCGTGGCCGCGGTCTGGCAGTGCGTCCTGATCGGCTACGCCTTCTCCCTGGCGGGCAACGCGGCGGACGAGGCGGCGCGCGCGGGAGCCGTGCACGGCGACGGCGAGTGCGACGCCGCCGCCAAGGAGCACATCGGGTCCGCCTGGAGCGTCCGCGTCAGCTGCGGGCCGGACGGCAACCTCTACAAGGCCGAGGTCTCGCTGAGGGTCCCCGTGCTCGTCCCCGGACTCGACACCGGCCTGCGCATCGACGGCCACGGCGGAGCGGCGAAGGAGAAGGAGTGACATGAACCGACCCCGACCCCGATACCGGAAGTGGCGCTCCGCCGCCGCCAGCGACCGCGGCCAGGTGGCCCTGGAGTACCTCGGGTTCCTGCCCGTCCTGATGCTCGTCGCGCTCGGCGCCATCCAGCTGGGCTGGGCCGCGTACGTGGTGGAGCAGGCCGGCACGGCGGCGCGCACCGCCGCCCGCGTGGAGGCCCGCGAGCCCGACGCGGGACGGGCGGCGGGTCTGGCGGCGATCCGCGGGGACCTCGGCAGCCGCACGACCATCGACATCAGCAAGCCCGGGGACACCGTCAGGGTGACGGTGACCATCCGGATCAAATCCATCGTGCCCGGCGTCGGCGACGGCCGGGCCGAGCGGACCGCCATCATGCCCGACGACGACCCGAGGTGACCGGACCATGAGCCTGCGTTCCCGGGTCAACACCCCCGACGACCGCCACAACCCCCGCGAGGACGGCCGCCTGGTCTCCTCGTACCGGACCAAACTGCTGGAGGAGATCGACCTCGCCGAGATGTCGGCCCTCGCACCCGCGGAGCGCCGGGCGCGCCTGGAGCGGGTACTGGGCCACATCATCAGCCGCGAGGGACCCGTCCTGTCCACCGTCGAGCGCGCGCAGCTGATCCGGCGCGTGGTCGACGAGGCCCTCGGCCTGGGGGTGCTCGAACCGCTCCTCGAAGACGCCTCCATCTCCGAGATCATGGTCAACGGCCCGGACCAGATCTTCGTCGAGCGGGCCGGCCGGGTGGAACAGCTCCCGCTGCGCTTCGCCTCGCACGACCAGCTGATGCAGACCATCGAGCGCATCGTCTCCACCGTCAACCGCCGGGTGGACGAGGCCAATCCCATGGTCGACGCCCGCCTGCCCAGCGGCGAGCGCGTCAACGTCATCATCCCGCCGCTCTCCCTGACCGGCGCGACGCTCACCATCCGCCGCTTCCCGCGCGCCTTCACCCTGCACGAGATGATCGGCCTCGGCACGCTCGACGAGCAGATGCTCCTGCTGCTGTCGGGACTCGTCGCGGCCAAGATGAACCTGATCGTCTCCGGCGCCACGGGCACCGGCAAGACCACCCTCCTCAACGCCCTGTCCGGACTCATCCCGGAGGGCGAGCGCATCATCACCATCGAGGACTCGGCCGAGCTCCAGCTCCAGCAAGCGCACGTCATCCGCCTCGAATCCCGCCCGCCCAACGTGGAGGGCAAGGGCCAGATCACCATCCGCGACCTCGTACGCAACTCCCTGCGCATGCGCCCCGACCGCATCATCGTCGGCGAGGTCCGCGGCGGCGAGACCCTCGACATGCTCCAAGCCATGTCCACCGGCCACGACGGCTCGCTCGCCACCGTGCACGCCAACAGCTCCACGGACGCCCTGATGCGCCTGCAGACCCTCGCCTCCATGTCGGAGGTCGAGATCCCCTTCGAGGCACTCCAGGACCAGATCAACAGCGCCGTCAACGTCGTCGTCCAGCTCACCCGCTTCGGCGACGGCTCGCGCCGCGTCACGGACATCTCCGTCCTGGAGTCCCACGGCCGCGAGCCGTTCCGGATCACCACCGTCTGCCGCTTCGCGGCCCAGCCGATGGCGGCGGACGGGCGCGTCCACGGCCGCTTCGAGTACTACCCGCTGCCGCGCCGGATCGCCGACCGCCTCTACATGAACAATCAGCCGATCCCGCAGGCCTTCGGGGTCGCGCTGCCCGACGACCCGCTCACCGCCCGCATCACCCGGACCGCCCTGTGAACCCACTGATCCTGCTCACCCTCGGCGCCACGCTGCTGGCCTGCGTACTCGTGGTCCTCGGCCTGCGCGCGTACGCGGCGGGCCGCGCCCAGCGCGCCGCGCTCATCGAACGCCTCACGGCCAGCGGCGCCCCCGAGGCCCCCGGCCGCAGGCGCCGCTTCCAGTCGGTGGACCGGCGGCTGCGCACGACCGCGCTCGGCCGCCGCATCGGGCTCAAACTCGCGGTGACGGGCCTGGACCTGACCGTCGGCGAGTTCTTCGTGTACATGATCGCCACCGTCGCCGGCATATGGCTCGTCGCCTCCTCCTTCCTGGCCCCCTTCTTCGGCCCGGTGGCCGGCCTGATCGGCCTGTGGGCGGCGAACGCCTTCCTCAACTGGCAGCGGGCCCGGCGCACCGACCGCTTCGTCAACCAGCTCCCCGACCTGGCCCGCATCCTCGCCAACGCGACCCAGGCCGGCCTGGCCCTGCGCACGGCCATCGGCATGGCCGCCGAGGAGCTCGAAGCCCCCGCCGGCGAGGAACTGGCCCGGGTGGCCGACCGGCTCGCGGTGGGGCACTCCATCGAGGAGGCGCTCGGCGAGATCGCCGACCGCCTCCCGTCCCGGGAACTGGTCGTCCTCGTCTCCACGCTCGTCCTGTCCGCCCGCGCGGGCGGCGCCATCGTGGACAGCCTGCGCAACCTCACGGTGACACTGGAGCAGCGCAAGGAGACCCGGCGGGAGATCCGTACGCAGCTGTCCCAGGTGACCGTGACGGCGTACCTGGTCCCCGTACTCGGCCTCGGCTCGCTGCTGCTCGTGGACTCGATGATGCCGGGCGCCCTGGACCGCATGACCGGCTCCGTCGTCGGGCAGAGCGCCGTCCTCGTCGCGCTCGGACTCTTCGCGGTCGGCTTCGTCCTCATCCGCCGCCTGTCCAAGATCGACGTCTGAGGAGGCCGGTGTGATCGCGCTGCTCCTGGCCCTGGCCCTCGCCGCATCGGTGTTCGGCGTCTTCCACGGCATCCGGCTCTACCGCGCCGACATCAAACTCCCGACCGATCTCGCCCTGGCCCTGGAGGTCGGAGCCACCCGCACCACGGCCGTCGGCTCGCTCGTCGACCGGGCCGGCATCCGCTACGCGCCCCTCGTCCTGCGCCTGATGGGCCCCGACCGGGTGGCACGCAAACGCCGCCAGATCGACACCGCCGGCAACCCTTCCGGCCTCACGATCGACCGCTACGCCGCGCGCCGCGCCGTCTACGCCTTCCTGGGCGGGCTCGGCGCCGTCTCGATGCTGCTCAACGGACAGCTCGTACTGGCCCTGCTCATGGTCGCCTTCGGCCTGTTCTGGATCGAGGCCGGCCTCTGGTCGGCGATCCGGATCCGGCGCGACCACATCGAGCGGACCCTGCCCGACTTCCTGGACGTCCTCGCGGTGGTGGTGAGCGCCGGCCTCGGCTTCCGGCCGGCGCTGGAGCGCGTCGCGGACAAGTACGAGGGGCCGTGGTCCGACGAGATCCGGATCACCCTCCAGCAGATGACCATGGGCGTCAGTCGCCGTCAGGCCTTCGACGAACTGCGCCGACGCAACGACTCCGAGCAGGTGGCGCAGTTCGTCACCGCGCTCCAGCAGGGTGAGGAACTGGGCTCCCCGATCGTCGAGACACTGATCGCGATCGCCGAGGACATGCGCCGCACCGACGCCCAGAACGCCCGCCGCCGCGCCGCCCGCGCCGTACCGAAAGCCACCCTCGCCGTGACGATGTTCATGCTGCCCGGCACCATGATCCTGCTGATCGGCGGATTCGTGTACGGCGCGAACGTCGACTTCGGCGCCCTGTTCGGGGGCGGGTGAGCCATGGCCACCTCGCTGGACCCCGGGACGCTCACGGCGCGCGGCCGGACCGCGGCGGCACCCGGAACCCGGCCGCCGCTCGCCATCCACGCCAACGCCGTACAGGCGCTGTGCCGCCAGGTGTGCGCGTTCCGCCTCGTGATGATCGCGCTCGGCGCGCCCCTGGCCCTCGGACGCGCGGCGGGCGGAGCCCCGGTGTACCTGGTGGGCGGGGCGATCCTGCTCACCTCCATGCTCTCCTACGTCCTCTACCGCGACGGGGGGCGGTTCGGACCCCTGCTGCCGCGCCACCGCTGGCTGCTGGCCGTGGACATGGCGTTCGGCACGGCGCTGCTGGCCACCGCCACACCCGAGTCGCCGCTCGGCTTCGTCTCGGTGTGCGTCCCGCTCCTGGCCGGGCTGGTCCACGGCCGACGCGGAGCGGCGGTGTACGCGGTCGCCCAGGCGGCCGTGGTGGCCGGCATGGGACAGGGGGCCGCCGGGGCGCTGGTGCCGGCGGCGCTCTGCCTCCTAGCGGGCGCCGCCGGGACCTGCCTGCGGGACCTCCTCTTCCGGGTCGGGACGGCCGGCCAGACGTTGACGGACACCCGGGCCCGGTCGGCCGTGGCCGAAGCGGTCCGGGCCGAACGGGAGCACCTGGCCCGGGAGATGCACGACTCGGTCTCCAAGACCCTGCACGGCCTGGCCCTGGCCGCCGAAGCCCTGGCACGCACCGGGGACCCCGCCGCGGTACGCCGGCAGGCCGAGCTGGTCGCGGGCGCGGCCCGCAGGGCGGCCGCGGAGTCCCGGGAGGTCCTGGCGGACCTGCGACGGGACGCGGACGCGCCGGGGGTCTGCCTGGCGGGCGAACTCCGCGCCCGCTTCGCCGCCGCCCCCTGCGCCGCCCCCGGCGCTCCGGCACTCCACCTGCGGACGCCGGGCATCCTCCCCGTAGTGCCCTCGCCCGTGGCACGCCACTTGCTGGCCGTGGCCGCGGAGGCGGTGGAGAACGCCCGCCGGCACGCGGCCGCCTCGCGGATCACCGTCGAGGTCGCCGCCGCCGACACCGACCTGCTGCTGACGGTCGAAGACGACGGCCGGGGGCTGCGCGGGGACATCGACCTCCCCGCCCTCCACGGCGCGGGCCGCTTCGGCCTGCTGGGCATGACGGAACGCGCCACCGCGATCGGCGCCCGCATCCGCATCGGCGCCCGCCCCGCCGGCCCGGGCACCCGGGTCCGCCTCACCCTGCCGCTCGCGGCCCTCACCACGGAGAGGGGGGCGTGATGCCACTGCGCGTCCTGATCGCCGACGACAACCCGGTCGTCCGGGCGGGCCTGGCGGCCCTGCTGTCCACCGCTGCGGACATCGAGGTGACGGCCCAGGCCTCGGACGGCCGCGAGGCCCTCCACCTGACCCGGCTGCACACCCCCGACGTGGTCCTGCTCGACGTCCGCATGCCGGGCGTGGACGGCATCTCGGCACTGCCCCACCTCGTCCAGCTCGCGCCGGTCCTGATGCTGACGTACAACCAGGAGTCGGACATCGTCCGGGAAGCCCTGCTGCTCGGCGCGGGCGGCTACCTGGTCCACGGCGAGTTCACGCCCGACCAGCTCGTCACCGCGGTCCGCGACGTCCGCGCGGGACGGGCACATTTCAGCCCCACGGCGGCGAGTGCGGTCCTCGCGGAACTCCGGTCCTCTTCGCATCCGCAACGAACTGTGGCACAGTCTTCGGAGCGCCTTCCCAACCACAGAGTGTTCGGGCTCAGTTCGCGTGAGGAGGAGGTCATGGATCTCATCGCGTCCGGGATGAGCAACCAGCAGATCGCAGCCACCTGCTTCATCAGCGAGAAGACGGTCAAGAACCACATCAACCGCATCTTCGCGAAGCTCCAGAGCGCCACGCGCAGCGAGGCGATAGCCCGTTGGCTGGGAACCGCCCGTCCGGGGGTGGCCGGTCATGGGTAGACGGGATGCGCAGTGGGTCCGTAATTGGGCCCCGGGACCCTTTGCACCTGCTGGTGCACCGCCGTACCGTCCGCGAATCGACTACGGCGCCGGCCCTGGAGAGGACTCCCATGCGGAATCACAAGCTGCCCAAGGCGATCGTCGAACAGCAGAACCGGTCGCACGCACGACGGGGCGGAGACGAAGGCCAGACGGTCTTCGAATACCTGGGAATCATCGTGATCATCGTGCTGATCATCACGGCCATCGTGGGGACAGGCCTTGCTGGCGCCATCGCGAACGCCATTACACAGGCTCTGGCCGACATCACCTCCTGATGGCGGACGTGGGCGTGCGTGACCGAGGGCAGGTCTTCCCCCTCTACGTCGTAGTGGTGGCGGGCCTGCTCTTTGCCGCGTTCGCCTTCTTCGCTGTCGGCATGGCCTCCACGACCCGTAGTGAGGCGCAGGGGGCTGCTGATGCGGCAGCTCTCGCGGCCGCCCGTGAAGCCAGGGACAAGGTGCTGGTGGGGGCGGATCTCCTCGCTCTCACGCCGGACGATTGGGAAGACATCGTCGAGGGCGGTCGTTTCGACGCGACGGGTGCTTGTGGCAGGGCGTACGAGTTCGCGGCCATGAACGGTGCCTTGGCCCAGTGCACCCAAGGCACCGCGCAGTACACGGTTCACGTGACGACCAACGGAACCGTGGGGAACACCGTTATCGATGGCACTGAAGGAATGCGGGCCACGGCCGCGGCCACGGCCGAGATCGTGCCGCTCTGTTCCCTGAAGTCCGCGCCCAGCCCGTCGCCGACCCCTTCGCCCACCTCGACCGCACCACCCGGAGGCGGCGGCACAAGCCCGCCGGTCTCCATCGACTTCCGGTGCAGGGATGGCGCGGTAGTCACCTTGGACCCTTTGAAACCGGGCTCGTTGTCCAAGCTGGCGAGGAAACTCTTCAGTGTGCGACTGGCCGACTGACAGCGAATTAGAGAGAAGGAACCGGCTTACATGGGCATTCGGCAGAAGGTGAAGGTCCGCAGAGGAGCGGCCGTTGCGGTTGCGGCGGCGTTGACCCTCACGCTGGCCGGATGCGGTGGCGGCGACGAGAAGTCGCAGGAGCCGCAGAAGTCCGCCAGTCCTCCCGAGCAAAGCGGTGGCCCCGAGCAGCCCCCGCCGACCGCGAACAAGGGGACGGCTCCCGTTGAGGCCATCGCTTCGGCACAGGGTCCGTCCGGCGTCGTGCTGGAGGTCCACTCGGCTACGCGGGACCAGGACGGGTACCTGACGGTCAGCGGGCAGATCAAGAACTCGGGGTCTTCGACCTTCGCGCAGATGGCGACCTGGCGCGGTGAGGAGAAGACCGCCAGCCCGGGGTCGATCGCCGGAGCCACGTTGGTCGACGCCGTGGGCAAGAAGCGCTATTACGTACTACGTGACACGGAGGGCAGGTGTGCATGCACCACCGGTCTCATGGCCCTCAAGGCCGGCGAGAGCGTGCCCTTCTTCGCCCAGTTCCCCGCGCCGCCGACCACCACGACCGAGGTCGTGTTCGGTCTGCCGACCTTTGCCACGGCCACCATCAAAATCTCCGGGTGACCCCATGACCTCACGCCACCGCACCACCGCCGCCACGGCCGTCGTCGGGCTCGTCATCGCCGGCGTCCACTTCGCCGGCGCGGGCATCGCCCACGCCGACGATCCCGCGCCGTCCGTACCGCCCGGGACCGAGCCCTCGGCCTCCGCGCCCGTCGCCGTCAAGGCGGACTCGCCACGCCTCAAGCTGCCGCAGGGCGGGACCCTCGCTCCGCCCAAGGTGCTCGATCTGGTCGAGGTCGTCGAGGACATCGGCGGGGAGCAGCGGCGCCAGGAGACCAACCAGACCGTGATGATGGCCCTGCAGTCCGAGGTCCTGTTCCCCGAGGACAGCGCCGTCTTCAACGCCCAGGCGGCGGCCCGGATCCAGGCCATCGGCAACGAGATCAACCAGCAGAAGGCGACCCGCGTCCGGGTCTTCGGGTTCACCGACGACCAGGGCAGCTACGAGCACGGCAAGGAGCTGTCCAAGAAGCGGGCCGACGCCGTGCAGTCGGAGCTGGCCAAGACCGTCACCGATCCGAACGTCGTCTTCGACGTCCGCGGGTACAGCGAGGACTACCCCATCGCGGACAACTCCACCGAGGAAGGCCGCAAGAAGAACCGCCGCGTCGAGATCACCTTCCCGCGGAGCGGCGAGAAGTAGCCACGAGGAGCGCCGCCGCCGCGCCGGCCCGCCGGGCCGGGACGGGGCCCGGAGTCAGGGCCGCCACCGCCGTGGCGCCCTCGACCAGGATCAGCAGCTGGTCGGCCAGGGCGTCGTCGTCCGGGCCGGCCAGGTCGGCCAGCAGCGCGCGCAGCTGCGCCTTGTGGCGGCGTACGACGTCCAGTACGCCCGCCGGTCCGGTGCCCAGCTCCCCGTACGCGTTCATGAAAGCGCAGCCCCGGAAGCCCGGCTCCGAGAACCAGTCGGCCAGCCAGTCGAAGACCCCCGCGACGGGATCCGGGGATGCGGTCGCCGCCGCGCGCAGGCTCGTCAGCCAGCGGCAGTCGCGGCGTTCCAGGTAGGCCGCGATCAGCGCTTCCTTCGCGGGGAAGACCCGGTAGAGCCGCTTGAGGGGGACCCCCGACTCCGCGCGGATGCGGTCCATGCCGACGGCCTGGATGCCGTCCGCGTAGAACAGTGCCTCCGCCGCGTCCAGCAGTCGGGTGCGGGCCTCTTCGTCGTCCATACCGGCAGCGTAGTTCACCCCTCCTTGCGTTGAGAACGAGCGTTCTCTATCGTGAGAACGATCGTTCTCCCAATCTGGTCGAGAAAGGCCCGCCATGCATGCCGTGCGCGTAGGACGCCCGCCCCTGCCCCCCTTCACGGAAGAGAGCGCCCGGGCCAAGGTGCGGGCCGCCGAGGACGCCTGGAACAGCCGCGACCCCGAGCGCGTGGCCCTCGGCTACACGGAGGACTCCCAGTGGCGCAACCGCGACCGCTTCCTGACGGGCCGCGCCGAGATCCGGGCCTTCCTCGCCGAGAAGTGGGCGCGCGAGCTGGACTACCGCCTGCGCAAGGAGCTTTGGGCGTACACCGGCAACCGCATCTCCGTCCGTTTCGAGTACGAGTGGCACGACCGCGCGGGGCAGTGGTGGCGCAGCCACGGCAACGAACAGTGGGAGTTCGACCCCGACGGCCTGATGCGCCGACGTGAGGCCAGCATCAACGACGTCCCGATCGCCCCGCAGGACCGCCGGCTCGGGTGACCGCAGCGGGCCCTGCCCCAGCGGGTGGAGGGGCGCGGGGCGTTGACGCGCATGTCGGCTCCCGTGCGGCAGGCGAGGGTGGACGGTCCCCATGCCCGCGCACGGCGGGCCGCCCGGCGCCGGGTCGAGGCCCCGGGGCGCGAGGCCTTTCGCCCCTCGGGCGTGCCCGAGCGGGTCTCCGTGTGCCGGGGGTCGCCTGTGCGCGCCGCTCCTTGCCGGTCGGCGTCCGTGTGCGCCGGGCGGTCGGGTTCGCTGCCAGGTGGTGGCGGCCGCGCGTCATCGGGATTCCGAAGCGCGCGGTGTAGGACGTGGCGGGGGCGAGCGCGGTGGCGGCAGTTGCCCCCGCGGTGGCGACGGCGGCGGGCGTACGGCGGGCTTCGGTGATCATGACGGGTCCTCTGCGGCTCGGTGGGCGCCGGGCCCTGACGGCCGACGCGCATCACCAAACGTAGCCGAGATGCTCACGGAAAGTAGTCGTCGGTGCGTCAAACCCCCGGATCGAGTGACAGCCCGGTACCCGTGGTCCACTCCAGGTTCGAACTGCCGAGCCGCCGAACTGCCGAGCCGCCCGGCCCCCCGAAACCCCCGGTTCCTGTCCGGACCCCCCGCCGCCATCAGTCCTCGTGGTGCGCCTGCGTGATCAGGTCCGTCGCGACCTCCAGCGCCGCCTGCCGCGTCTCCTCCGGGTCGCCCTCCACGTGCTGGAGGAACATCATCCCGGCGTGCAGAGTGAATAGGGCGCTGACGCAGCGCACCTGATCCGTCAGCGGCCCGTCCTCCTGGCGCAGCAGCTCCACCAGTCGGAACAGGCGCTCCTTCACCGTCTCGCCGATGCTCAGCTCGCGCGTCGTCGCCTGGTTCTCCTGCATGAAGCGGTACAGCGACGCCCCCGCCGCCATCGCCTCGCTGTACCGGCGCAGCACCTCGCGCTTGGTCTCCAGCGTGTGCGGCTGGTCCTCCGCCCAGGCGATCAGGTCGTCGATCGGCTGCGTCACGTCGCGGAAGAGGCTGATGATGATGTCTTCCTTGGTCTTGAAGTGGTAATACAGCGCCGCCTTCGTGACCTCCAGCCGCTCCGCGATCTCGCGCAGCGACGTCTTCTCGTACCCCTGCTCGGCGAAGAGTTCCAGTGCGACGTCCTGGATGCGCTGCCGCGTGTTTCCGCGGCGCTGCTGCGGACTGCTGCTGGACATGGCTCTCCCCATTACTTACTTGACGCCCGGCTAGTTACGGGTCTATTTTCCCCAGTGTAGTGAACTAGTCGGTCGGCAAGTAAGTGCCAGGGGAGTGGACATGAGCAAGGCAGTCATGGCGGCGCAGGCCCCGGAGGAGGTGGCGAAACCGCGCAGCGTACGGGTCGTGCTCATGGCGCTCATGATCGCGATGCTGCTGGCCATGCTCGACAACATGATCATCGGCACCGCGATGCCCACGATCGTCGGTGAACTCGGCGGGCTGGAGCACCTCTCCTGGGTGGTCACCGCCTACACCCTGGCCACCGCCGCCTCCACTCCCATCTGGGGCAAGATCGGCGACCTGTACGGACGCAAGGGCTCCTTCCTCGTCTCGATCGTGATCTTCCTGATCGGCTCCGCGCTCAGCGGCATGGCCCAGGACATGGGCCAGCTGATCGGCTTCCGAGCCGTCCAGGGCCTCGGCGCGGGCGGTCTGATGGTCGGCGTCATGGCGATCATCGGCGACCTCATCCCGCCCCGCGAGCGCGGCAAGTACCAGGGCATGATGGCCGGCGTGATGGCCCTCGCCATGATCGGCGGACCGCTCGTCGGCGGCACGATCACGGACCACATGGGCTGGCGCTGGTCCTTCTACATCAACCTCCCGCTCGGCGCCGTGGCCCTCGCGATGGTCACCGCCGTCCTGCACCTGCCCAAGAAGAAGGGGCAGGGCGAACGCCCGAAGATCGACTACCTCGGCGCGGCGCTGCTGACCGTCGCGATCACCTCCACGGTGCTCCTCACGACCTGGGGCGGCACCGAGTACGCCTGGGGTTCGGCGGAGATCCTCGGCCTGATCGCCGTCGGCGTGCTGTCGACCGCCGGGTTCCTCTACGCCGAGACCAAGGCGGCCGAGCCCGTCATGCCGCTGCACATCTTCCGCAGCCGCAACTTCACCCTCATGTCCGTGATCGGCTTCCTGGTCGGCTTCGCCATGTTCGGCGGCGTGCTCTACCTCCCGCTTTTCCAGCAGTCCGTTCAGGGCGCGTCCGCGACCAACTCGGGCCTCCTGCTCCTGCCGATGCTGCTCTCGATGATGGCCGTGTCGCTGATCGCCGGCCGCGTCACCACCAACAGCGGCAAGTACAAGATCTTCCCCATCGTCGGCGGCGCGCTCATGGTGGTCGGGCTGTTCCTGCTCGCCACCATGGACACCGGCACCTCGCGGCTGGTCTCCGGCGTGTACATGGCCGTTCTGGGCGCCGGGCTCGGCTTCCTGATGCAGATCACGATGCTGGTCGCGCAGAACAGCGTCGAGATGAAGGACATGGGCGTCGCCTCGTCCTCGGCGACCCTCTTCCGCACGCTCGGCGGTTCCTTCGGTGTGGCCCTGATGGGCTCCCTCTTCACCACCCGGGTCACCGACACCATGGCGGACCGGCTGGGTCCGGAGGCGGCCGGAGCCGCCGGCTCCGCGCAGCTGGACGCCGCGAGCCTGGCCAAGCTCCCGGAGCAGGTGCGCGACGCGTACCAGCACGCGGTGGCCTCCGGTACGCACTCGGCGTTCCTCCTCGGCGCGGCCATCGCCGTACTGGGCTTCGCGGCGGCCTGGTTCGTCAAGGAGGTCCCGCTGCGGGGCGCCGGACCGGCGACGCCCGCCGACGGTCCCGCCGACGGCGCGAGCGGAGCCGGCGGCGTCCCGACCCCCCGGGAGTCCGCCGCCCACTGAGCGGTTTCCCGAGGAGCGGCCGCAGCGGCGGCCGTTTTGACGGGCGGGGGCCGGGGCGGGGGGCGACATGCACCCCCGCCGCGGCCGCCCCGGACGGCGCACCCCCCAACCCCCCGGTAGGCCCCC
>NZ_JBSGQV010000043.1:28034-58924 GCF_053606025.1 Streptomyces sp. NPDC055254
GGCGTTGCCCCCGGGGGGGGCCGCGGGGGGGCTTTTTTGGGGGGGGGCGCGGGGGGGGGGGCCCCACCCCCCCCGGGGGCCGCCCCCGCCGCGTACGCGCATCACCGGAACCGCCGGTTCGGCCACCCGTGACCGCGCGCCGTCCGCCTCCTCCCCGTCCGGGCCGCCGCGCAGGCATTCGGGACGATCAAGGACCAAGGTTCCATTCCATGGAATTCCTGGGCCAATTGGCCGGAACTCCTCCGCCGCGGGACACGTCCTGATCCACAGAACGCGTACGAGGGCGGACGGGGAGTGGGCGCCGGTATGAACGAGCACAGCAACGAGCACAGCACGGTACGTACGACCTGGCGGAGCGTCAGGACCCGCGCCGCCGTCGCGGCGGCGGCGGCCGCGGCCGTGGCCGTGACGGTGTGGGGCGTGACGCTCCTCGTGGACCCGGCCCCCGGCGCCTCCCACGAGAACGCCGCACGGCAGCAGGACGGTCGGGGCGGCGACCGGGGCGACGGGAAGAACGACGACAGCCACGACGGCGCCCCGGGCCCGCAGCGGCAGCGGATACCCGAGGACATAGCGCACGCGTCCGAGAGCGGCGGGAACGCCGTCAACATCACCATCGACGACGGCCCAGACCCCCGGTGGACCCCGAAGGTGCTCGCCGTCCTGGAGAAGTACGGGGTGAAGGCGACCTTCTGCATGATCGGACCGCAGGCCGAGGCGCATCCGGGCCTCGTCAAGCAGGTCGTCGCGGCCGGCCACCGGCTCTGCGACCACACCACGTCCCACGACACGGCCATGGACAAGAAGCCCGTTGCCTACCAGGAGCAGCAGATCCTGGACGCGAAGAGGCAGATCGAGGCCGCCGCGGGCGGCGGCGCGAAGGTGGAGTACTACCGCGCTCCCGGTGGCGCGTTCACCCCCGACAGCCGGCGCATAGCGGCCGCGCACGGCATGCGCCCGCTCGGCTGGAACGTCGATACCAAGGACTTCGACAAGCCGGGCACGGCCGCCATCGTGGACGCCGTGAAGCGCGAGCTGCGCGACGGTCCGACCGTGCTCTTCCACGACGGCGGGGGCAACCGCGCGCAGACCGTCGAGGCCCTGGACCAGGTGCTGGCCTGGCTCAAGGAACAGGGGCGGCCGACCGGTTTCCCGGTCCGCACGGCCCCCGACCCGTCCTGAGCCGCCCCGTTGACGCGGGCGCCCCGCTGACGCGCCGCCCCGCTGACCGGTCGCCGGCTGACACACCGTCCGGCGGCGGACGTACCGCGTCAGCGCGTCTCCACGTACGGGTGAATGCGAGCCCGGCGTCGTTCCGGCCCGCCGGAGGGGCCCGTTGGGCCGGGCATGAAGCGCACCCGCATCGCCGCTCTCGCCCTCGCCACCGCCGCGGCGGCCCTGGCCCCCGCCCTCGTCCAGCCGGTGACCGCCGCTGAGGGAACGGCGTACCTCCAGGACCCGACCGGCGGCGAGAAATCCATGAAGTCGATGTGGACCAAGGACGAGATGCACAAACTGGAGGCGCAGTTCCGCTTCCACCCGGGGGTCCAGTACAGGACGGTCAGCCGCCCCGGCCCCGGGGGCGCCCCCGACTACGAGCGCCAGGTGCCCGACCCCGCGACCCTGGCCTGGCAGCCGTCGTACGAGTTCCGGTGGTCGGTCTCCGACTCGACGGTGCTCAAGAAGGCGCTGACGACCAAGGACGGCAAGCACCCGATCGTCGTCCACGCCGTCCTGCGCAACGCCGAGCGCGCCAAGGCGGGGGAGGTGCACCGGGAACTGGCCGGGAAGCCGGCCACGGGCTCGGCCGAGGTGGCGGGCGGCAAGCGCGTCGCCTGCGACACCGGCGAGTACACGGTGGAGTGGTCGGTCACGCGCTCCGGTTACGGGACGCTCACGGGCACGCTGCGCTGGGACTCCAGCTGCGAGCAGTACCGCACGGCGTTCTCCTCGAACCTGGGACAGGGCTGAAGGGCCTGGGGCCGGTCGCCCCGCGCACCTTGTGGGTGCTCGGCGGGCGACGGGGCCGCGGCCTCGGATCAAGTGCCGTAGTGGCCCATCGTGCCGCACGGGGTGGAAGGCGGCAGGAGGCGAGAAGTCCTTCTCGCGGGGGTGCTTCAGCTGTTCTTGCCGGCTTCGACCGCCTTGGCGGCGATGTCTTCCAGAACGGCCTTCGGGTCGCTGCCGGGCTCCACTGCGCGGCCGATGTTGCGCTTGACGGTGTCGCTGACCTTCACCCAGGAAGGGTCGTTGACCGGGTAGAGGCGGGCGGTCCGCAGGGCGACCAGGAAGTTCTGGTCGGTGGTGCCGAGGCCGCCGCCGGCGGGGGTGCGGGCGGCGGAGACGGTGGAGGGGAGCAGGTGGTAGCGGCCGGCGAAGTCGGTGAGGTTCCGGTCCTGGTAGAGGAAGTCCAGGAACCGGCCGATCTCGTCGCGCTTGCCGTTCTGGTTGAAGGCCATCATCCAGTCGGCGACGCCGACGGTGGGCGGGCTCTCGCCGGTGCCCAGGGAGTCGGACACGGGCATCTCGACGGTGCCGACGTCGATGCCCTTGGCGGCCGCTTCGTGGGCGAGTGAGGGGTAGCCGTTGAGCATGCCGACCTCGCCCCGCAGGAAGGCGGCGAAGGCGTCGGCGCGGTTCAGCTGCGCGGGTGGGGTGGGTCCGACCAGGCCGGGGGAGACCAGGTTGTCCTTGACCCACTGCCAGGTCTGGATGTTCTGGTCGGAGGCCAGGCTGTAGTTGCCGCTGCTGTCGGCGTAGCCGCCGCCGTTGCTGAGTTCCCAGATCATGGCCTCGGCATGCGCCTCCTCCGGACCGAGCGGCATGGCGTACGGGAACTTCACGCCCTTGTCCTTGAGGGCCTTGGCGGCGGCCTTGAGCTGGGACCAGGTCTTCGGCGGCTCGCCGATGCCGGCCTTGGTGAACAGCGCCTTGTTGTAGAACAGGAGACGGCTGCTCGCCACGAAGGGCAGGCCGTAGAGACTGTTGCCCACCGATCCGGCTTCGGCGAGGGGCTGCAGGAAGTTCGCCTCGGCGCTGACCGACAGGAGTTCGTCCGCGGGGTAGAGCTTGCCCTGCGCCGCGAAGTCGGAGTAGGCGCCCATCAGGGCCATGTCCGGGGCCTTGCCGGCCTTGACCCTGCGGGAGACCTCGCGGTCGATGTCCGCCCAGGGCAGGAGCTCGAACTCGACCTTGACGCCTGGGTGGGCGGCGGTGAATTCGTCCGTCACCTTGTCCCAGAAGGCCTTGGAGCTGTTCGCCGGGGTGTCGCCGTACTCGGCGGCGACCAGGCGGAGGGTGCCGCTGTCACCGGCGTCGTCGCCCGAACCGCCGCAGCCGGACAGGGGTATCAGCAGGCCGAGCACGACCGCGGAGGCGGTCGTGCCGAAAATTCTTCGTCGCACGGGTGTATTCCCCTGAATTTCTTTTGGATCTCGTTGCTGCTTATGAGTCACTCCGGGCCGAGGTGTCCCTCTGTGGCCCGTTGGCCGGAATTCTCTCCCGAAAGCAGGGCGGTTGATTCCGTTCGGGGCCACTTGTGGTCAATGCTCCAACTGGGGCTTTTCCGGATGGTGTTTTCCGATATGTGATCCATTATTGGGACGCGCGTAGACATGCCGAAAAGCCCGTTTCCGGCCAGGGAACGGGCTTCGGCGCGCCGAGCGGGCGGCGGCAGCCGACGGACGGGCGGCGGGCGGGTCAGTCCGCGAACTCGCCCGCGTACGGGTCGGGCTCGCCCGTCTCCGGGTTGCGGCCCTCCTGCCAGCGGCGCTGGGCCTTGCGCCAGTGCACGAAGCTGAGGTGGCCGCCGTCCCAGAAGGTGATGCTGACCGGGCTCACGTCGAACTCGTCGGAGCACAGCCGGTAGAGGAACTCGGCCATGCCGTACGGGTAGACCGCGAAGGAGTCGGCGGTGTGCCGCCCGCACACCAGGACCGGCCAGCGGTCCGGGTCGGCGTCCGAGGTGAGCCAGCACAGGATGTCGGACCCGCCGGTGACGCCCCAGGCGATGATCGACTCCGGGTCCACGTCGAAGGCGGACCGGCCGCCCTCGGCCTCCCAGGCCTGCCGCGCGTTGTCGGTCTCCTCGGCCATCTCGGCCGGGTCCCACTGGAGTCCCGGCTTGGGCAGCGGCAGCAGGATGCCGGCCTCGCCGTTGATGGAGCCCGCGCCGAAGCGGCCCATGAACGCGATGTAGTCGGACGGGAAACGGGTCCCCCACACGGCCTCGGCCGCCTGCCAGTCGATGTCCTCGTCGGCGCCGTGCGTCGCCGGCATGATCTGCTCCAGCGCCTTGATCCGCGCGTTCTCCGTCATGCCGCTCCCCTGACACCCCAGCTCAACCGCCCCAACCTACCCCCGCGCGAGGGGCATCTCCTAGGGGTGTCCGGCTGGTGGGTCCGACAGGTCCACGTCCACAGCGGCTCCGACCCGCAGCCCCCAGCCGTCCATCGCCCCCGCCTGCGCCTCCAGGACGTGCCGGGCGCGCGGCCGCGGCAGCCCGAGCCGCCCGGGCGCCATGGTGACCAGGGAGAGCACGCGCAGGTCCCGGTCCAGGTGGGCCACGTCGATGGCGAACCGCATCCGGAAGGTGTGCACGCTCGCCGCCGGGCTCAGCAGCAGGGCGCCGGTGATGCCCTCGCGCCCCAGCAGCCCGCGGGTCCGGGCCCGGTACGAGGCCGCGATCTCCAGGGGCACCGCGACCGGCCCGACCCGCAGGGTTCCCGATCCGTCCCGCCAGCGGCCCATCCGGCCCCCTCCCCGTCACCCGTCCCCCCGCCGGAGATCGGCGGTGGATGTCGGCGGTCAGCCTAGGTGGAGGCCGGCGGTCAGCCCCAGAGGGGTGCGGCCCGGACCTCCATCCGAACGGCGGCCCGCGCGGCGTCAAGCGCGCGCGCCCCGCGGGGGTCCCCCGTCGGTGGTACGGGCGGGGGGTACGCGCCGGGCGGAGCCCGCACGGGCACGGTCCGGCCGCGGCGGCGCGGCTCCGCCGGGCCTCCCGGGCGCTCCGGCCCAGGTGCCGCGCGGCCCCGTGCCCGTGGGCCGAGCCCCGGGGGGCGCCCTCTCGGACGTCCCCGGGAAGCGTCCGGAGGTCTACCGGAACGCCGCCGCTCGACTCCGGAGCGTAATCATCGCGCGCCAATGCGCGCGACAGGCTTTACGAAGGGTTATGGTGGAACCCCCCCCTCGGGCCGGTCCGTATCCCCCCCACGGACCGGCCCGTTTTTCGTTCTCCGCTCCCCGCCGCCGTGCGCGGAGGGAAATCGCAGGTCAGCCGCGCTGGGCCCAGATGTTCGTGCCCGGGGTGGAGACCGCGAAGGAGTCGATCTCCTTCAGCTCGGCGTCCGAGAGCGGGGCACCCGCCAGCGCGGCCACGTTCTCCTCCAGCTGCCGCACGCTCGACGCGCCGATGAGCGCCGAGGTCATCCGCTCGTCGCGCAGCACCCACGTCAGCGCCAGCTGCGCCAGCGACTGCCCGCGCCGCGCCGCGATGTCGTTCAGCCCGGACAGCCGGCGGACCACGTCGTCCGAGAGCAGGTCCGGGTCGAGGGACTTGCCCTGCGTGGCCCGGGAGCCCTCCGGGATGCCCCGGAGGTACTTGCCGGTGAGCAGCCCCTGCGCGAGCGGCGCGAAGGAGATGCAGCCCATGCCGGCCTCCTCCAGGACGTCCAGCAGGCCGTCGTCCTCCGTCCAGCGGTTGATCATGGAGTAAGAGGGCTGGTGGATCAGCGGCCGCACCCCCATCTCCCGCAGGATCCGGGCCGCCTCGGCCGTCTGCTCCGCGGTGTACGAGGAGACGCCGACGTAGAGCGCCTTGCCCTGCTGCACCGCGGACGCGAGGGCGCCCATGGTCTCCTCCAGCGGGGTCTGCGGGTCGAAGCGGTGCGAGTAGAAGATGTCGACGTAGTCGACACCCATCCGCTTGAGCGAGGCGTCGAGCGAGCCGAGCAGGTACTTGCGGCTGCCCCACTCGCCGTACGGCCCGGGGTGCATCAGGTACCCGGCCTTGGTGGAGAGGATCAGCTCGTCGCGAGAGGACGCGAAGTCCTGCGCGAAGATCTTGCCGAAGTTCAGCTCGGCCGAGCCCGGGGGCGGGCCGTAGTTGTTCGCCAGATCGAAGTGGGTCACGCCGAGGTCGAAGGCCCGGCGCAGGATCGCCCGCTGGGAGGCCAGGGACGTGTCGTCGCCGAAGTTGTGCCAGAGGCCGAGGGAGATGGCGGGGAGCTTGAGGCCGCTGTGGCCGGTGCGCCGGTACGGCATGGTGTCGTAGCGCGACGGCTCTGCCCGATAGGGATTGGTATCAGTCACGTTGTCCTCCCTATCACGGAGCTGTGACAGACCGAGTTGGGTACCCCATCCCGCCGCGCAGTAATGTGGCGCACTCGGGGGGTCCGCAATTCGCACGGGGGCATTGCACGGAGGGGCTGGAAGATCGTGAAGCTGCGCGACCTGGTGTACAGGCTCTACGCACGCCGGGTGGAAGGCCGCCTCGACCATGACGCGGCGCCCAAGCACATCGGCGTCATCCTGGACGGGAACAGGCGCTGGGCCAAGGCGTCCGGAGGTACGACGGAGCAGGGCCACCAGGCCGGAGCCGACAAGATCTCCGAGATGCTGGGCTGGTGCACCGAGACGGACGTCGAGGTCGTCACCCTGTGGATGCTCTCCACGGACAATCTGGACCGGCCCGAGGTCGAGCTCCGCCCGCTGCTCAACATCATCGAGAACACCGTGCGCGGTCTCGCCGCGGACGGCCGCTGGCGCGTCCACCACGTCGGCAACCTCGACATCCTGCCCGCCCGGACCCAGACCGTGCTCAAGGAGGCCGAGCAGGCCACGCACGACGTCGAGGGGATACTGGTCAACGTCGCCGTCGGCTACGGCGGCCGCCAGGAGATCGCGGACGCGGTCCGCTCGCTGCTGCTGGAGCACGCGCAGAAGGGCACCTCCTTCGAGGAGCTCGCCGAGATCCTGGACATCGACCACATCGCCGAGCACCTCTACACGCGCGGCCAGCCCGATCCGGACCTCGTGATCCGCACCAGCGGGGAGCAGCGGCTGTCCGGATTCATGCTGTGGCAGAGCGCGCATTCGGAGTACTACTTCTGCGAGGTCTTCTGGCCGGCCTTCCGCAAGGTCGACTTCCTGCGGGCCCTGCGCGACTACGCCGCCCGTCACCGGCGGTACGGGACCTGATTCCCGGGGAATTTCCCCCCGGCCCCCTCCGCCCCGGCACCCCCTCGGCTCGAATCCTTCACCAGGGATTCACCGAGCGTCCGTCATATGCCATGGCATGGCCTGGCCTGAACTGGGAATACCCCTTTCAGGTCGATGCCCGATCCACGGGTGTCGTGTCTCAGCGGACGGCATGGGGCCGTCCGTCCGGGAGGCCCTTTGCACCAGGACGCACGTGCGGTTCGCACGGACGGAGTGGAGGGCCGGAAATCGGCCCTGGCATGGGTGCCGATGACCGGTCCGGTCTTCATGGCCCGACCTCTTCCGAGGGGGTACGTCCTTCCGTGGTGACCAGCACTAAGAGCCGCCTGCCCGACAGGCGGACCTACGTCCTCGACACCAGCGTCCTGCTGGCAGACCCCAACGCGATCACGCGCTTCGACGAGCACGAGGTCGTGCTCCCGATCGTGGTGATCACCGAGCTGGAGGCCAAGAGGCACCATCCCGAACTCGGCTACTTCGCGCGCCAGGCCCTGCGCCTGCTCGACGACTTCCGGGTCCGGAACGGACGCCTCGACGCCCCCATCCCGCTGGGCGATCTGGGCGGCACCCTGCGCGTCGAGCTCAACCACTCGGACCCGAGCGTCCTGCCGGCCGGCTTCCGATTGGGTGACAACGACTCGCGCATCCTCGCCGTCGCCCGCAACCTCCAGGCCGAGGGCTTCGACGTCACGGTGGTCTCGAAGGATCTCCCGCTGCGCATCAAGGCCTCCTCCGTGGGGCTGATCGCCGAGGAGTACCGCGCGGAGCTCGCCATCACCGATGCCGGCTGGACCGGCATGAGCGAGCTCGCCCTCTCGGGGGAGCAGGTGGACCTCCTCTTCTCGGAGGAACGGCTCTACGTGCCGGAGGCCGCCGAACTGCCCGTGCACACCGGGCTGGTCCTGCAGTCCGAGCGCGGCAAGGCGCTCGGCCGGGTCACGGCGGACGGCAACGTCAAGCTCGTACGGGGCGACCGCGAGGCCTTCGGACTCCACGGCCGCAGCGCCGAGCAGCGGATCGCGCTGGACCTGCTCCTCGACCCGGAGATCGGCATCCTCTCCATGGGCGGCCGGGCCGGCACCGGGAAGTCGGCGCTGGCGCTGTGCGCGGGTCTCGAAGCGGTCCTGGAGCGCAGGCAGCACCGGAAGGTGATGGTCTTCCGACCGCTGTACGCGGTGGGCGGCCAGGACCTCGGCTACCTGCCCGGGGACGCGTCCGAGAAGATGAGCCCCTGGGCCCAGGCGGTCTTCGACACCCTGTCGGCGGTCGCCGGCCGCGAGGTCATCGAAGAGGTGCTGAACCGCGGGATGCTGGAGGTCCTGCCGCTCACGCACATCCGCGGCCGCTCGCTCCACGACGCCTTCGTCATCGTGGACGAGGCGCAGTCGCTGGAGCGCAACGTCCTGCTGACCGTCCTGTCCCGGATCGGGGCCAATTCGCGGGTCGTTCTGACCCATGACGTGGCCCAGCGGGACAACCTCAGGGTCGGCCGGTACGACGGAGTCGTCGCCGTGGTCGAGAAGCTGAAGGGGCATCCGCTGTTCGCGCACGTCACCCTCACCCGGTCCGAGCGCTCCCCGATCGCGGCCCTGGTCACCGAGATGCTCGAAAGCCTCTGACCCGGCTCAAAAGGTACATAGCGGGAAGGTGAGTTGACGCCGCCCGGCAAAGGCGCAAGAGCCTAGCCGGGCGGCGCCGTGTCGCACAGCCCTTCGGCGAAAACAGCTGTGCCGTGCCAGGTGTGACCTTTCCCACGCAACGAAGAATTGCCCTGCGGTATCGAGGTCCGGCAGAGTCTGCTTTCCGTCAGGCCCCGCATACGGCACACCTGTATCTCCCGTGAGGTACGCGCAGCACCACAACTCCACAGCCGTTCGCCGTATGCCGCCCGGAGCATCACGCGGCAGCCTCCGCAAGGAGGTTGCCCACGGGCCCGTACCTCCAGTGACCGTAGAACCACGGAGGCCAGTGTCAAAGGGGCACTCTTGCGCCCGCGCGGTCACTGCGGACGCTGCTGGAAGGACATCGTGTGAGCCGGATCTCGGTCCGGGGGTTCGCAGTGGCTTCGGCCACCGCGGTCACCACCGTCGGCGCAGTCGTCGGTGTCGCAACGGGCGACCCCTCCTCGAACGATCTCGAAACGACCGCCTCCGGCGCGACGCTCCTCGCCGACATCCCGGTCGGGGACCAGGCCCAGGTCCAGAGCGGGTCCCTGACGCAGCAGGCCGACGCGATCGTCTACGCCGCCGACACCGACGCGAAGCGCTCGGCCGAGGAGGCCGCCCGCGTCCAGGCCGCCGAGGACGCCAAGGCCAAGAAGGCCGAAGCGGAGAAGGCCAAGGCGGAAGCCGACGCCAAGGCGAAGCGCGAGCGCGAGGCGCAGGAGCAGGTCGCCAGCCGCTCCGCCGCCCGCGACGCCGGCGACTTCGCGCTCAAGAGCTCGTACACGGTCGCCGAGGTCAAGGCCATCGCTCAGCAGATGGTCCCGGCCGACCAGTTCCAGTGCTTCTCGAAGATCATCAACCAGGAATCCACCTGGAACTACCTGGCCGTGAACAAGTCCTCGGGCGCCTACGGCCTGGTCCAGGCCCTCCCGGGCTCGAAGATGGCCTCGGCCGGCGCGGACTGGCGCACCAACCCCGCCACGCAGATCAAGTGGGGTCTGAACTACATGAACGAGCGCTACAAGAGCCCCTGCGGCGCTTGGACCTTCCACCAGGCCAACGGCTGGTACTAGGCAGGTCCGGCGTCCACCGCCGTCCGTCCCGCGGAGCCCCGCACCGTTCTACGGTGCGGGGCTCCGCGCGTGTACGGTCATTCGAGGTGCGACCGAACGGCGTTCACCGAAGGAGTGGGCGGGGGAAAGGGACGACATGGCGAAGAGGGCAGGCTGGCTCGGCCGGCTCGGGCGGCGGCTGAACCGGATGGAGGCGCGGCTCGACGAGCGCCGCGCCGAGGTCGAGGCCGAGGCGAGAGGGGACCTCCCGCGCCTCGCCGCGGCCGAACGGGCCCCCGTGGTCACCGCATCCACGGTGGTCGCGGCCCCGGTCGTGCGCAGGGCTCCGGAGCGACCCGAACCGGTGACCGTGGTCCCCTGGGGCGTGCGGGTGGCCGCCGAGGTCAGCTGGCGGCTCCTGCTGCTCGCGGGCATGCTCTGGGTGCTGATGAAGGTGATCAGCGAAGTCCGCCTGGTCGTCCTCGCCTTCGCCGCGGCCATGCTGGTCACCGCACTGCTCCAGCCCTTCGTGGTCCGGCTGCGCAAACTGGGCATGCCGCGCGGGCTCGCCACGGCCGTCACCGCCGTCCTCGGCTTCGTGGTGATCGGGCTCGTCGGCTGGTTCGTGGTCTGGCAGGTCATGGAGAACCTCGACGACCTCTCCGACCGGGTCCGCGACGGCATCAACGAACTCAAACTCTGGGCACTGGACAGTCCTTTCCACGTGACCGAGAAGCAGATCAACGACATCGCGAAGAACCTCAGCGAGACCATCGGCACCAACACCGAGCAGATCACCTCCGCCGGCCTCCAGGGCGTCACGGTCCTGGTCGAGGTGCTGACCGGCATCCTGCTCGCGATGTTCTCCACGCTCTTCCTGCTGCACGACGGCAAGCGCATCTGGACCTGGGTGCTCGGCCTCGTCCCGGCCGCGGCCCGTCCGGGTGTCGCGGGCGCCGGTCCGCGCGCCTGGCGCACGCTGACCGCGTACGTCCGGGGCACCGTCCTCGTCGCGCTCATCGACGCCATCTTCATCGGCCTGGGCATCTACTTCCTCAACGTGCCGATGGCGGTGCCGCTCGCCGTCTTCATCTTCCTGTTCGCCTTCATCCCACTGGTCGGCGCGGTCGTCTCGGGGGCCCTCGCGGTGGTCGTGGCGCTGGTGACCCAGGGCGTGTTCAGCGCCCTGATGGTGCTGCTGGTGGTCCTCGCGGTGCAGCAGATCGAGGGCCACGTGCTCCAGCCCTTCATCCTGGGCCGGGCGGTACGGGTGCACCCGCTCGCGGTGGTGCTCTCGGTGGCCGCCGGCGGGATGATCGCGGGCATCGGCGGCGCGGTGGTCGCCGTCCCGCTGGTCGCCGTCACCAACACGGCGGTGGCCTACCTGAAGGCGTACTCGCGCGAGCAGCTCCACTCGGGTCCCGCGCCACTCGGCCCGGGTCCGCACGGCGCGACGGCCGTGGACCGGACACCCGTCGACGACGCGGACACCGAGCGGTGATAAGCGAGCCCGAGCTCGACGGCGCCTGGGAGACGGGCGGCCCGGCCGCGCGGCCGGAACCGGGCGGTCCGGACGCGGCGGGGGAGCCGGGCCGGCCGGGCGAACCTGGCGGGCCCCCACGCGGTCGGGTCCGGCCGTGGTGGTGGGCCCTGGGCGGAGCGCTGCTGGCGTCGGCGGTCTGGGCGGGGGCGCTGACGGTGACGGCGCAGGATCGATTCTCCGACCGGCCCCGGATCGCGTACCGGCACGCCGAGGACCTCTGCGACGAGGTGCCGCTGGACTCGGTGTCCGGGGCGGCGGTGCCGCTCGTCGGGGACCAGTCGCGCGGCGCCGCGCAGCCCGCCAAGGACTGGTCCTACTGCGTGTACGGCGCGGACTCCGAAGGGGGCCGGATGACGATGGTGGCCGAGGTCCTGGTCGAGCTGCACAAGGAGACGGACCCCGGGGCGGAGTTCGGCCTGGGCCCCGGGACCACGGCGGAGCTGTGGCAGACGGAGGTCGCCGTCGTGGAAGAGGTGCCCGGCGTCGGCCGGCGGGCCCTGATGAACCGGACCCCGGGCTCGCTCCGGCTCCGGGTGCTCGACGGCGGCGCGGTCTTCACGCTCGGCGTCGAGTGGTTCCAGGACGAAGGCGACCCCGAGGTCGACGAGGACGCCCTCAAGGCGGCGATGATCGAGGACATGAGGGTCCTCACGGCGGCCCTGCGCAAGTGAACGCGCGGGCCCCCGCGGCCGGAGACCGGCCGCGGGGGCCCGCGTGCGTACGGTGGGGCGGAACGACTCGCGGAACTACTCGGCGGCCAGCGCCGCTTCCGCGTCCAGGGTGACCGCGACGGCCTGGATCACCGAGGCGATCTTGAAGGCCTCCTGCACGGTCTCGCGGCCGACACCGGCCTTGCGGAGCACCTGCTCGTGCGAGTCCAGGCACTGGCCGCAGCCGTTGATCGCCGAGACCGCGAGCGACCACAGCTCGAAGTCGACCTTCTCCACGCCCGGGTTGCCGATGACGTTCATCCGCAGCCCCGCCCGCAGCGTCCCGTACTCCGGGTCGGAGAGCAGGTGGCGGGTGCGGTAGAAGACGTTGTTCATCGCCATGATCGCGGCGGCAGACTTGGCGGCCGTGTACGCCTCGGGCGACAGGTTCGCCCTGGCCTCCGGCTCCAGCTCACGCAGGACGCGCGGGGAGCGGGCGGCGATCGCGCACGACAGGACGGTGCCCCACAGCTGCTGCTGCGGGAGGTCGCTGTTGCCGATGACCGAACCGAGGTTCAGCTTCAGGTCCTTGGCGAAGTCCGGTATGGCGGACTTGAGGGAGTCGAGGGACATCCGTCACTCACCGGCCAGCAGTGCGCCGGCGTCCAGGGTGCCCTCGCCCTTGGTCCAGTTGCAGGGGCACAGCTCGTCGGTCTGCAGGGCGTCGAGGACCCGCAGGACCTCCTTGGGGTTACGGCCCACGGAACCGGCGGTCACCATCGTGAACTGGATCTCGTTGTTCTGGTCGACGATGAAGACGGCGCGCTGGGCGAAGCCGTCCTCGCCCTCGACGCCGCAGGCCCGCATGAGCTCGTGCTTGGAGTCGGCCAGCATCGGGAAGGGCAGGTCACGCAGGTCGGCGTGGTCCTTGCGCCAGGCGTGGTGCACGAACTCCGAGTCGCCGGAGACGCCGAGGATCTGGGCGTCGCGGTCCAGGAACTCCTCGTTCAGCTTGCCGAACGCGGCGATCTCGGTCGGGCAGACGAAGGTGAAGTCCTTCGGCCAGAAGAACACCACGCGCCACTTGCCCTCGTAGGTCTTGTGGTCGATCTGGGCGAACTCGCTCCCTGCTTCGAGCGAGACGCAAGCGGTCAGATCGTAGCTGGGGAACTTGTCACCGACAGTGAGCACGCGCACTCCTTGCGACATGGAAAGCGACCTTTTTGGGGGCTTTCCAAGGGGGTTGGACTGATCTCACATGCTGACACAGCTGCATTGATTACGGAAATAGCTACTCTTGTGGCGGGTGATCGGAGGTACCTATCAGTGGCTGTAGGCAATAGGGGCACGAAGCAGCCGACGTTGGCGCAGCTGCGGGCCTTCGCGGCCGTGGCGGAGCATCTGCACTTCCGCGACGCCGCGTCGGCCATCGGCATGAGCCAACCCGCGCTCTCCGGAGCCGTCTCCGCGCTGGAGGAGACCCTCGGCGTGCGGCTGCTGGAGCGCACCACCCGCAAGGTGCTGCTCTCCCCGGCGGGCGAGCGGATCGCGGCCCGCGCGCGGGTGGTGCTCGACGCCATGGGCGGGCTCCTGGAGGAGGCCGAATCCGTACGGGCCCCCTTCACCGGGGTCCTGCGCCTGGGGGTGATCCCCACGGTGGCGCCGTACCTGCTGCCGACCGTCCTCGGACTGCTCCACCGGAGCTACCCCCGGATGGACCTCCAGGTGCACGAGGAGCAGACCTCCTCGCTGCTGGAGGGGCTGGCCGGCGGGCGCCTGGACCTGCTGCTGCTCGCGGTGCCGCTCGGCGTCCCCGGGGTCACCGAACTGCCCGTCTTCGACGAGGACTTCGTCCTGCTGGCGCCCCGGGAGCACCCGTTGGCCGGACGCCGGGACGTCTCCCGCGAGGAACTGCGGGGACTGCAACTGCTGTTGCTGGACGAGGGGCACTGCCTGCGGGACCAGGCCCTCGACATCTGCCGCGATGCGGGGCGCGCGGCGGGCGCGGACGTCACCACGACCGCCGCCGGACTGTCCACGCTCGTACAGCTGGTCGCCGGGGGGCTCGGTGTGACGCTGCTGCCGCGGACCGCGCTGCGGCTGGAGACCGCCCGCAACGAGTACCTGTCGACCGGGTACTTCGCCGAGCCCGCCCCCTCCCGGCGGATCGCGCTGGCCATGCGCACCGGGACCGCCCGGCAGGAGGAGTTCCGGGCCATCGCCGCCGCACTGCGCGAAGCCGTACGCCCCCTCCCGGTGTGGCCCACCGACTGAGTGCCGCCCGGTGCGGGCGTACGGCGCCCTCGCGCCCCGGGCCCTGAGGGAGCCCGGGGGCGCGGGGGAAGGGGACGGCGGTTGTCGGGCGGTCAGTCCGGCGGTCGGTCCGCCGCCCTCGGGGGCCGGCCGCGACGGGGGATCGGGCCGGGGGCCGAGGGCAGCCGCCCGGCCTCGGACAGGGCCCGGCGGAGCAGGAACTCGATCTGCGCGTTCGCGCTCCGCAGTTCCTCGCCCGCCCAGCGCGCCAGCGCGTCGTAGACCTGGGGATCGAGTCGCAGCAGCACCTGCTTGCGCGCCTGGCGGGCCGGGGAGCGGGGCGCTGCGGCCGGTGCGCCGCCGTCCTCGCCCCGGCCCGGCCCGGACGGCATGCCGGGGCCGGTCGGCGGCGGTGTGCTGCCGGGCGGGGTCACTGGTACAGGGTGCCCGTGTTGAGCACCGGCTGGGCGGCGCGGTCCCCGCAGAGGACCACCATCAGGTTGGAGACCATCGCGGCCTTGCGTTCCGAGTCCAGCTCCACGATCTCCTGCTCGGCCAACCGGGTCAGTGCCAGTTCGACCATGCCCACGGCGCCCTCCACGATCTGCTTGCGGGCCGCCACGACCGCGCCGGCCTGCTGGCGCTGGAGCATCGCGGAGGCGATCTCCGGAGCGTACGCCAGGTGTGTGAAGCGGGACTCGATGATGTGGACACCGGCGGCGTCCACCCGAGCGTGCAGTTCGACGGCGAGCTTCTCGGTGATCTCCTCGGCGTTCCCGCGGAGCGAGAGGCCGCCCTCCTCGTGGGCGTCGTAGGGGTACTCGATCGCGATGTGGCGCACCGCCGCCTCGGTCTGCGTCTCGACGAACTCGGTGAAGTCCTCGACCTCGAAGGTGGCCCGAGCGGTGTCCTCGACCTTCCAGACCACGACGGCCGCGAGCTCGATCGGGTTGCCGTAGGCGTCGTTGACCTTCAGCACCGCCGTCTCGTGGTTGCGGACCCTCGTGGAGATCATCGCGCGGGAGGTGAGGGGGTTGACCCAGCGCAGGCCGTCGGCGCGGATCGTGCCGCGGTAGCGCCCGAAGAGCTGGACGACGCGGGCCTCGCCCGGGGCGACCGTGTTCAGTCCGCTCATCGCGAGGACCGAAGCGAGGACCAGCAGGACGCCGCCCGCGACCAGGACCGCCTTGAGGCCCGCGCCGGCCGTCACGGCGCCGCCGACGACCAGGCCCGCGCCGACCAGTACGCCCAGGAGGCCGAGCAGCAGGGCCAGGCCGCCGCCCACGCTGTGCGCGGTGAACTCCCGTATGCCGATGGTCGGAGTCACGTCATCGTTCGTCATCGTTTGCCCCGTTTCTCGCGGTCGCGGCCGATCGGGTCGCTTAGCAAAGTGATATCACTTTTTCCGTCCATGGCAACCCTTGGGGCATGGTGGGCGTCGGTTCCATTGGCGCGGGTGCTGATTCTCACGTCCGGATTGACCGGTAATGGTCATACTTGGCCAGCCTTTGTCACAGCCTGCGGTGTTAGTTTTCTGAGCTGACGTCGGGGGGTTATCGAGCGGAGCGGGAGCGATGGGCCGAGCAGAAGCGCGTAAGGCGCAGCAGCAGCGCGGTGCGCGGCGGGCGCCGAGCGGACGCACCAAAGGCAAGGGGAGCGGCGGCAGACCCACGGGCATACGCCGCTTCTTCACTTGGAGGAAGCTCCTCGGCACGTTCTTCGTGCTCGTTCTGCTCGGCATGGGCGCGCTGATCGGCCTGTACTTCTACGTGGACGAGCCGAATCCCAACGAGCAGGCACTCCAGCAGAGCAACGTCTACAAGTACGCCGACGGCACGACGATGGCGACCAAGGGCAGCGTCAACCGCGAGATCCTGCCGATCGACAAGATCCCGAAGGACGTCCAGGAGGCGTTCATCGCGATCGAGAACAAGTCCTTCCGCAAGGACAACGGCGTCGATTTGAAGGGCCTCGCGCGCGGCCTCTGGAACACCGCCACGGGCCAGGGCAGGGCCGGCGGCTCCACGATCACCCAGCAGTACGTCAAGAACTACTACCTGACCCAGGAGCAGACCCCGAGCCGCAAGCTCAAGGAACTGGTCATCTCCCTCAAGGTCGACCAGCGGCTGAAGAAGCCCGAGATCCTCGCGGGCTACCTGAACACCAGCTACTTCGGCCGCGGCGCCTACGGCATCCAGGCCGCGGCACAGGCCTACTACGGCGTCGACGCCGAGAAGCTGACCCTGGAGCAGGGGGCCTACCTCGCCACCCTCGTCCAGGCCCCGAGCCAGTACGACTGGAGCACGGCCGGCGACGAGACCAAGGGCCGCATCAAGATCCGCTACGACGCCACCCTCGTCAACATGGTCGAGATGGGCGAGCTGGACGAGGCCAAGCGCCAGACGATGAAGTTCGCGGAGCCGCAGCCGCCGCAGCCCCCGACGGGCATGGACGGCCAGAAGGGCTACCTGGTCCAGGCCGCCGAGGCCGAACTGAACAGCCAGGGCGTCGAGAAGAAGCTGATCGACGCCGGCGGCTGGACGTTCAATCTCAACATCGACCCGAAGAAGCAGGAAGCGCTGGAGAAGGCGGTCCACGACGAGCTGGAGTCCAAGCTCGACCGCAAGGACCCCAAGAACCGCCCCATCGACCAGAACGTGCAGGCCGGCGCGACCTCCGTGGACCCCAAGACCGGCCACATCGTCGCCATGTACGGCGGCACGGGCCTGAAGGACCACTGGTCGAGCAACGCCCTGCGCAAGGACTTCCAGCCCGGCTCGACCTTCAAGCCGATCGTGCTCGCCTCCGCCCTGGAGAACAAGGCGACCACGCAGGACGGCAAGCCGATCACCCCGAACACGCTCTACGACGGCACCAACAAGCGCCCCGTCCTCGGCAGCAAGATCCCCTTCGCCCCGGAGAACCAGGACCAGCGGAACTTCGGCGATCCGATGATCTCGGTCCAGGAGGCCACCAACTACTCGGTGAACTCCGTCTACGCGCAGATGATCGTGGACGTCGGCCCGAAGGACGTGAAGAAGACGGCCCTGACCCTCGGCATGAAGGACCGCGAGGGCTGGCCCGAGGACAAGCCGGCCATGGCGCTCGGCACCATGAGCGCGAACACCGTCGAGATGGCCGCCGTCTACGCGACCCTCGACAACCACGGCAAGAAGGTCACGCCGACCATCATCAAGAAGGCCGAGCACAAGGACCGCGTCGTCGAGCCGGTGGTCCCGATCGGCGCGCAGGCCATCAGCCGCCAGACCGCCGACACCGTCACCAAGGTGCTCAACGGCGTCGTCAACGACGAGGGCGGTTCCGGCAACAAGGTCCGCAGCAGCGCCTACGACGCCGCCGGCAAGACGGGCACCACCGAGTCCAACGTGGCGGCCTGGTTCACCGGCTACACCCCCGAACTGGTCACCGTGGTCGCGATGTTCGGCGAGGAGCCGGTGCCCCCGCACAAGCAGGTCACGCTGACCGGCACCGCCGGCCTCGGCCGCGCGGGCGGATCCTCCTTCCCGGCATCCATCTGGAAGGCGTACACCCTCGCCGTCCTCAAGGGCGAGGACACCGACAAGTTCGACCTGTCCGAGGCGGAGATGGGCGCCGTGCAGACCCCGTCGCGCACCGCCTCCTCGACGCCCACGACGAGCCAGTCCGCGCCTCCGCCGGCGACCAGCGCCCCGCCGGCGAACACTCCGGACCCGACGAAGACCACCACCAAGTCGCCGGACCCGACGAAGACCACCACCAAGTCGCCCGATCCGACGAAGACCACCACCAAGTCGCCGGACCCGAGCAACAAGCCCCCGGACCCGCCGCTGTTCCCGCAGTCGGACCCGCGCTGACATGAACGCCGCCCCGCCGCTTCCGAGCGGCGGGGCGGCGTTCGTGTCACGGGGTGGGCGGGGCGCCGGGCTCCCGGCGGGGCGGGGCGGGCCCCGGCGCCCGCTCCGGCGCCCGACCGGTCAGTGCCGCTCCGGCGCAGGGGGCAGCGCGAGCTCGAACCAGACCACCTTGCCGCTGCTCAGCCGGGTCGCACCCCAGCGGCGGGCCATCCGGTTGACCAGGAACAGGCCCCGGCCGCCCTCGTCGGTCTCGCGTGCCCGGCGCTGGCGAGGGAGTTGCGGGGAGTCGTCCCCGACCTCGCAGCGCAGCACGTCCGTGCGCAGCAGCCGCAGGGTCACCGGCCGTTCGGCGTACCGGACGGCATTGGTGACCACCTCGCTGACCAGCAGCTCCAGCGAGTCGCTCAGCTCCTCCAGGCCCCAGCGGCTCAGCGCCCGGCGGGCGAACCGGCGGGCCCGGCCCGGAGCGGTCTCCTCCGGGTCCAGGAACCAGTACGCGACATCGCTGGGCGCGATCCCGTCGAAACGGGCCGCGAGGAGCGCGATGTCGTCGTCCCGGTCACCCGGGCCGAGCATGTCGAGGACGTCGTCGCACAACGCCTCCAGCGGCGGCGGGTGGTCCAGGCCGGTCAGTCGGGCGGTGGTGGCCAGCCGCTCGCGGAGCTGCTCGATGCCGGTCCACACGTCCCGCAGCCTCGACTCCACCAGGCCGTCCGTGTACAGCAGCAGGGTGGCCCCGGCGGGGGCGTCCAGCTCCACGGCCTCGAAGTCCACGCCGCCGACGCCGATGGGGGCGCCGGGAGGCACGCGGAGCACCTCGGCGCGGCCGCCCAGGTGCAGCAGCACCGGCGGCGGGTGGCCGGCGTTCGCGATGGTGATCCGGTGCGAGACGGGGTCGTAGACCGCGTACAGGCAGGTGGCCATGCGGTCGGAACCCAGGCGCTGCGCCTGCTCGTCCAGGTGGTGCAGCACCTCGGCGGGCGGCAGGTCCAGCTGCGCGAGGGTCTGCGCGGTCGTGCGCAGCTGCCCCATGATCGCGGCGGAGGTCATGGAGTGGCCCATCACGTCCCCGACGACGAGCGCGACCCGGCTGCCGGGCAGCGGTATGGCGTCGTACCAGTCGCCACCGACCCGCGCCGTCTCGGCGGCGGGCAGGTAGCGGGAGGCCAGCCGCACGCCCGTGGGCTGGGGGAGGCTGTCGGGCAGCATGGTGCGCTGGAGTTCGTCGGCGATGTACGCCTCGCGGCCGTACAGCACCGCCTTGTCGATGCCCAGTGCCGTGTGGGTGGCCAACTGGGCGGCGACCAGGAGGTCGTTCTGCTCGAAGGCGGGCCGCTCGGGGCTGCGCAGGAACACGGCCGCCCCGATCACCCGCCGGCGGCCGCGCAGCGGCGCGAGGACGGCCCGGTTGCCGCGCGGCAGCGGGTGGTCCACGCCCAGCAGCTCGGGCAGCGCGGCCTTGGCGGCGGCGGAGGACCCGAAGACGGGCCGTACGCCGCGCAGTACCTCGGCGAGAGCGCCGCCGGGCCGGATCTCGCACAGTTCGGCGGCGGGCAGGTCACCCTGCGGTCCGACCAGCGGCAACTGGCTGAAGTCGAGCTCGCCGGTGGCTCCCGCAGCCCCGGCGAGGTCCGTTCCCGCGCCGATGGCGCCGCTGAGGGCGGCGTCGGTGAGATCGTCGATCGGCCGGAGCCGGTCGGTGCGCCGCAGCCTTAAAACGACCGGGCCCACGGGGCGCTCGTCGCCGACCGGGAGCGGGTCGCGGAGGTAGACGAGGATCGCGTCCGAGAAGGTCGGCACGGTGGCCCGGCACAGGCCGAGCACGATCTCGTCGAGGTCGATGCCGCGCGCGATCCGCCGCGTGGCGGCTCCCACGAAGCGCAGCCGGTCCCCCTCGCGCCGCGCCGAGGTGTCCCCGGATGTGCCGCCGCCCGGTATCCCCGTGCCGCCCCCGTGGCGTTCGCCTCCCGGCGGGTACGCCGCCCCCTGGCCGCCGTCCGGACCGCCGGCGACGCGGTGCGCCGCCTGCGCGTCCGCGGCCCGCGCGGAGCGGCCGACCGCGGTGTCCGCGCCCGCGTGGTGCGGGCCGGTGCCCCCGCTCTGGGGGGCGGCCGGTACCGGTTCGCCGCCGTGCCGGGCGGTCCCGCCTCCGGCCGGACCCCGCGCGGGCTCCTGGTGGCCCGCGGCGGACGCCTGGCGGGCCGCCGGGATCTCCGGGCGGGTGGCTTCCACGGCGGGGACGGGAGCCTTGCCGTGGCCGGGCTCGTCGGTACCCGCCCCGGTCGCGACGGGCTGGGTCCCGCCGGATGCGGCCACGGCGGAGCCGCCCGGGGCCGGTGTCGCGGTGGCCGCGGCAGGCTGCGGGCCCTCCTGAGAGGTGGGGTACTCCGTCACGCGTGGATTTCCGTCCGTTTGCGCTCGATGTGCGCTGCACTCAACTCGGTCAGTCGCGGTATACCCGCTCAGCGGCCGGGGCACCATCGCCCCATAATCCGGGTCCCCCTCGTTACCTCTCGCTCTGCGTGTCGCCCCAGGTCGAGCCCCGTCACATCCTGTCGAGTCGCCGTCAAGTCCCGCGTACGGCGCTGCACTTGCGCAGGTACTGCCCGGCCGCGCCGCCCCACACGCATGCCCTTGCGGAGGACGATCCTACGTTTGCACCCCGGGGGCGCATCAAGGGTCTCATGAGGTCATATGCGCCGGAGTGCGGTCCCAGTCCTCCGGCAGGACCGGGACCGTCCAGGCCGGATCGGGCCGCCAGTCCTGCCAGCCGTCGGAGAACGGCGCCCCCCAGGCCTTGATCACGTCCACCGCGGCCCTCCCGGCGGCCCGTACCCGACGGGCCTGCTCGGGGCCCATCAGCCCGCTGCGCTGCGCCTGCGCGAACTCGTCCTCGTCCAACCACTTCCAACTGCGGTCCGGGTGGACGGCGATGTCGAGGAAGTGGTCCTCGGAGTCGACCCCGCCGGACCACCGCGCGCGCGGCTGCTCCAGGTTGACGTACCAGTTCTTGAAGTGCCAGCCCCGGTCCCAGAACAGCCACACCGACCACGGATCCCCGGGCCGGGCCAGTTTCAGCACCCCCGCGCCGAACCAGCGCGAGCGTACGGTGGTCCTCGGTGCGGTGTACCGGGTGGCGAGCGGTTCCGCGTGGACGGGCTTCCCGTCGGCCAGCACCGGCTTGACGCATTCGGTGCCGGGGGCCATCCAGACGGCCAGCAGCTCCTCGCTGTCCCGCACCACCGTCACCGGGCGGCAGATGTGCACCCGCCCCATCGGTCCCGGGGCGTGGTCGCGGTAGCGCCAGAGGATCTGGTCCCCCGGAGCCCAGCGCGCGCCCTGCGCGCCGTCGTGCCCCGCGCCGGCTCCGGGCCGGAAATCACCTGTCATGCGCAGATCTTAGGGGTGGGGCTGGTACCCCCGCTGCGGTGCAGGTCACGGAGGTCCGCGGGGACGGGATTCGACCGAATCCGGCCCCCACCGGCGGGCCCTCCGTCGTGTGTCAGGGGTGCGTCATGCGCAGCACGTCCAGCGCCTCGTCCAACTGCTCCAGGGTGAGGGCGCCGCGCTCGACGTAGCCCGATTCCAGCACCACCTCCCGGATCGTCTTCTGTTCGGCGAGGGCCTTCTTGGCGACCTTGGCGGCCTCCTCGTAGCCGATGTAGCGGTTGAGCGGGGTCACGACGGAGGGCGAGGACTCCGCGTACTCCCTGGCCCGCGCGGTGTTGGCGGTGATCCCGTCGACCGTGCGGTCGGCGAGCAGGCGGCTCGCGCTGGCGAGCAGCCGGATCGATTCGAGGAGGTTGCGGGCCATCACCGGGAGCATCACGTTGAGCTCGAAGTTGCCGGCCGCGCCCGCCACGGCGACGGCCGCGTCGTTGCCCATCACCTGTGCGGCGACCATGAGGACGGCCTCCGGGACGACCGGATTGACCTTTCCGGGCATGATCGAGGAGCCCGGCTGGAGATCCGGGAGATTGATTTCGGCCAATCCTGTGCGCGGCCCGGAGGCCATCCAGCGCAGGTCGTTGGAGATTTTCGTGAGCGAGACCGCGATCGTTCGGAGCATTCCCGACGTCTCGACCAGGGCGTCCCGCGCGCCCTGGGCCTCGAAGTGGTTGCGGGCCTCGGTCAGCGGCAGCCCGGTGGCCCGGGCCACCTCGGCGATCACGGCGGCGGAGAAGCCGGGCGGGGTGTTGATCCCGGTGCCCACCGCCGTGCCGCCCAGCGGGAGCTCGGCGAGCCGCGGCAGGGCCGCGCGCAGCCGCTCGACGCCGTAGTCGATCTGGACCGCGTACCCGCCGAACTCCTGGCCGAGGGTGACCGGGGTGGCGTCCATCAGGTGGGTCCGGCCGGCCTTGACGACCTCCGCGAACTCGACGGACTTGCGGTCCATCGCGGCGGCCAGGTGCGCCAGGGCCGGGATCAGCTCGCCGGTGACGGCTGCGGTGGCGGCGATGTGGATGGAGGACGGGAAGACGTCGTTGGAGCTCTGCGAGGCGTTGACGTGGTCGTTGGGGTGGACCTCCCGCCCGAGCCGCTCGGTGGCCAGGGTGGCGATGACCTCGTTGGCGTTCATGTTGGAGGAGGTTCCCGAGCCGGTCTGGAAGACGTCCACCGGGAAGTGGTCGTCCCAGCGGCCCTCGGCGACCTCGGCGGCGGCCGACACGACCGCGTCGGCGAGGTCCTGGTCCAGCACTCCCAGGCGCGCGTTCACCGCGGCGGCGGCGGCCTTGATCCGGGCGAGCGCCTGGATGTGGGCGGATTCCAGGCGCTGCCCGGAGATGGGGAAGTTCTCCACCGCGCGCTGGGTCTGGGCACGCCATTTGGCGTGCACGGGCACCCGTACGTCGCCCATGGAGTCGTGCTCGGTCCGGTACTCGTCGGCCTGCTGATGTTCTGTCATGTTCGTGGCCTCCTCAAAAAGTTGAGCAATTGTCTTGTTCGAAGTGTTCCCAAGTCCCCTACTGGCCAGTAAATACCGGTGGTGACACTGGACATCCGGGGAGGCGTACATGGCACGTACAGGCACGAAACCCAGGCTCAGATCTACCTTCGCCGCGGTCGCGGCGTTCGCGGCCGCCCTCGGGGGCGTCACCGCCATCACCCCCATGGCCCAGGCGGCCACGCCCGTCGCGGCCGTCACCCCCCTGCCGCCGGAGCTGGAGGCGATCCGCGCGGCGGAAGCCGTCAAGATCTACGGCGACTCTGCCATGCGCCCGCTGAACGAGCGCAGGACCGGCCTGATCTCGCTGGGCGACAGCGAGATCTCGGGCGAGGGCGTCGGCACCTACGACCCCGCGACCAACACGCCGAACAACCAGTGCCACCGCTCGCCGGACACGGCGATCCACCGCACCGGCATCCAGGCCGACCTGACCTTCAACGTAGCCTGCTCCGGCGCGTACACCGGCAACATCAGGATCGGCGGCGGCAAGCAGTACGCCGACGAGCTGGTGCAGAGCGACAGCCTGGCCGTCAAGGCCCGCAACACGAAGATCAAGATGGTGCTGCTCGTCGCCGGGGCCAACGACGACCTCCAGTTCGGTCCCGTCATGACCGACTGCGTGACCCGCTGGATCCTCAGCCAGGGCACCTGCGAGCCGAAGTACGCGCCCGGCTGGCAGGCGCGCGTCGACGGCCTGCGGCCCAAGGTGGAGGCCACCGTCGCCGACCTCAAGACGGTCATGCGCGACGCGGGCTACGCCGACTCCGACTACAAGCTGGTCGTCATGGGCTACCCCAGCCCCATCGGACCCGACTTCTACGACAACCCGAACTTCCCCGGCAAGCTCCCCGGCGGCTGCGCCGGCTACGACTCCGACGCCACCTGGGGCCGCAACCACGCGGTGCCCGCGTTCGAGAAGGGCATGCGCGACGCCGCCCGCAACTCCGGCGCCCTCTACCTGGACAACTCGCGGCTCTTCCACGGCCACGAGGTGTGCATGGAGGACCCCTGGGCCCGGGGCCTCTACCTGGACCTCGGGGACCACTTCCCGTGGGACGAGAACACCGCCCGCCAGTCCTTCCACCCCAACTACCGCGGCCACGGCGCCTTCGCGTCCTGTCTGACCCAGTTCTACGGCTCGGGTCTGCGCGAGGCCTCCTGCGCCGACCCCGCCGGCACCGGCACCCCCGCCCTGCAGGCCGGGGCCTGGGACGACCTGTACGGGCCCCTGAAGAACGGCGCGACCGGCAACTGCCTCGACTCCTTCGGCGGCTCCAGCGCCAACGGGACCAAGGTCGTGGCCTGGGACTGCCACGGCGGCCGAAACCAGGGCTGGTGGTACGACCCGGCCCGCAGGTCCGTCCACATCGAGCTGACCCAGGACCGCTGCCTCGACGCCCCCGGCGCCGCCTACGGCAACGGCACCGGGCTCGTCCTGTGGAACTGCCACGGCGGCGCGAACCAGAAGTTCGTCCGCGACGGCGCCACCGTCCGGCCCTCGGCCGCGCCCGGCATGTGCCTGACGGTCGCCGCCGCCCACGAGCCGCTGCGCCTGCAGACCTGCAACGGGTCCGCCAACCAGCGCTTCGTGTAACCGCCCGCCCGCCCGCTCCCGGGCGACCGCACCGACCCCCGACCGACCCACGACCGGTCCGCAACGACCCGTCACCGACCTCCACCGACCCCCCGCACCCGGCCGGCGCACCCCGGCCGGGGGTCACATGTCGCGCAGCAGCTTCCGTACGTCCCGCGGCCGGTTGGTGATGATCGTGTCCACCCCGAGCCGCACGCACAGCTCCACGTCCTCGGGCTCGTCCACGGTCCACACCCGCACGGACAGCCCCTTGGCCCTCAACCGCCCCACCAGTCCAGGGTCCTGCCGGACCAGGTCGATGCCCGGGCCCGCGTGGGTCGCGAACGGGGGCCGCGGCGGGCGGACCCTGCGCTCGATGAGGAAGACGGTCGGCAGTCCGGGCGCGAGCCGGTGCGTCCGGGTCAGCGCGTTCCGGGAGAAGCTCATCACCTCGACGAGCCCCGAAGCCCCGTCCGCCAGCCCGTACTCCCGCAGCATCCGGACCAGTTCGAACTCCAGTCCACCGCCCGCGCGGGTCGGGTGCTTGGTCTCGACGGCGAGCCCGACCGGCCGGGGCGCGGCCAGCGCCTCCCGCAGCAGGTCCTCGAAGAGCAGCACCCGCGCGCCCGTGTGCCCGCCGCCCTTCCACGCCCCGAAGTCGAGGGCGAGCAGTTCCTCGTACGTCATCGCGGAGACGACCCCCCGCCCGTCGGAGGTCCGCTCGACCCGCCGGTCGTGCACGCACACCAGCTTGCGGTCGGCGGTGAGCCGGACATCGCATTCGAGCGCGTCGGCCCCGTCCTCGACGGCCTGCCGGTAGGCGGCGATGGTGTGCTCGGGGTGCTCGTGGGAGGCCCCCCGATGGGCGACCACCCGCGGGGAGCGGGCGGGTCGGAGGGGGGACGACGTCGCAGTCATACGGGAGATCCTCGCGAACCGGGGTGAACGGGCGGGCGCCTACGCGTGGCCCCGACGTTAACCGGACGGCGGCGCCCGCCCGGGCAGGCCGGGCGCCCTCGTCGTGCCGAACGCGTACTACAGACCCGGGCCGCGCACCGGGATGTGGGTGAACGTCGGCTCCGGGGCCGGGTCCTGGAAGAAGTCGTTGCCCTTGTCGTCCACCACGATGAACGCCGGGAAGTCCTCGACCTCGATCTTCCAGACCGCCTCCATGCCGAGCTCCTCGTACTCCAGGACCTCGACCTTCTTGATGCAGTCCTGCGCGAGCCGCGCCGCCGGGCCGCCGATCGAGCCCAGGTAGAAGCCGCCGTGCGTGCCGCACGCGTCCGTCACCTGCTGCGAGCGGTTGCCCTTGGCCAGCATCACCTTGGAGCCGCCGGCCGCCTGGAACTGCTCGACGTAGCTGTCCATGCGGCCGGCCGTGGTCGGGCCGAAGGAACCGGACGCGTAGCCCTCGGGGGTCTTCGCGGGACCGGCGTAGTAGACCGGGTGGTCCTTGAGGTACTGCGGCATCGGCGCGCCGGAGTCCAGCAGCTCCTTGATCTTGGCGTGCGCGATGTCGCGCGCCACGACCAGCGGGCCCGTCAGCGAGAGCCGGGTCTTGACCGGGTGCTTCGTCAGCGTCGCCAGGATCTCCTCCATCGGCCGGTTCAGGTCGACGGAGACGACGTCCGAGGACCCGTCCAGGTGCGAGTCGGTGGTCTCCGGCAGGAAGCGCGCCGGATCGGTCTCCAGCTGCTCCAGGAAGACGCCCTCGGCGGTGATCTTCGCGGTGGCCTGGCGGTCCGCCGAGCAGGACACGGCGATGGCGACGGGCAGCGACGCGCCGTGGCGCGGGAGCCGGACGACGCGGACGTCGTGGCAGAAGTACTTGCCGCCGAACTGCGCGCCGATGCCGATCTTCTGGGTGAGCTCGAAGACCTGCTGCTCCAGGGCCTCGTCGCGGAAGCCGTGGCCCAGCGGCGAGCCCTCGCGCGGCAGCTCGTCCAGGTAGTGGGCCGAGGCGTACTTCGCGGTCTTGAGGGCGTGCTCGGCCGAGGTGCCGCCGACGACGATCGCCAGGTGGTAGGGCGGGCAGGCCGCCGTACCGAGCGAGCGGATCTTCTCCTCCAGGAACTTCATCAGGGAGGCCTCGTTGAGGACCGCCTTGGTCTCCTGGTAGAGGAAGGACTTGTTGGCCGAGCCGCCGCCCTTCGCCATGAAGAGGAATTTGTACGCGCCGCCGTCGGTCGCGTACAGCTCGATCTGCGCGGGCAGGTTCGAGCCGGTGTTCTTCTCCTCCCACATGGTGAGCGGGGCCATCTGCGAGTAGCGCAGGTTCAGCCGGGTGTAGGCGTCGTAGATACCGCGCGAGAGGGCCGCCTCGTCGCCGCCCTCGGTCAGCACGTTCTGCCCGCGCTTGCCCATCACGATCGCCGTGCCCGTGTCCTGGCACATCGGGAGCACGCCGGCCGCCGCGATGTTCGCGTTCTTCAGCAGGTCCAGCGCCACGAACTTGTCGTTCGAGGAGGCCTCGGGGTCGTCGATGATGCGGCGCAGCTGGGCGAGGTGGGCCGGGCGCAGGAAGTGCTGGATGTCGTGGACGGCCTCTTCGGCGAGCGTGCGCAGCGCCTCCGGCTCGACCTTGAGGAAGGTACGGCCGTCCGCCTCGAAGGTGGACACGCCCTCGGCGGTCACCAGACGGTACGGGGTGGTGTCCTCACCCAGGGGCAGCAGGTCGGTGTACGCAAACTCTGGCATGACGGCAGTCATTCCTCACTCGGCAGACAGCACTGACGACCAATTGGCAGCGCAGTCCACCAGCGTAGGACCTCCCGGCGCGGCCGTGTCTGTGAGGTAGGGCTCACTCAGTAGTATCGCGATCTATCGTGTCTCGCTATGCTGGGGCCGTGGACCTGGAAAAGCACCCCGCCGCCCCCGCCCCCGCCGCGCTGCGCGCCTCCGACGCCGATCGGGACCGGATCGCGCAGATCCTCGGCGACGCCGTCGCCGAGGGCCGGCTGACCACCGAAGAGCACTCCGAGCGCCTCGACTCGCTGTACGCCCTGAAGACGGTCGGCGAGCTGGAAGGCCTCGTACGGGACCTGCCCGCGCCCGGCGGCGGCCCCACCCCGACCGCCCATCCGGCCGACGGAGCCCCGGCGGGCCCCGGCGACTACCAGGAGACGGTCGTCGCCGTGTGCAGCAGCTCCGCCCGCAAGGGCCGCTGGCGGCCGGGCGCGCACACCCGCGCGGTCTCGGTCATGGGCGACATCTCCATCGACCTCACCCAGGCGGTCTTCGAGCAGCAGGTCACCGAGATCAACGTGACCTGCGTCCTCGGCAATGTCGACATCCTGGTCCCGGAGAACGTCACCCTGCGCGGCTACGGCAGCGGGGTGCTCGGAAACTTCGAGGTGCGCGGGGAGAGCCGGGGCGAGACCGACCCCCAGGCCCCGGTCGTGATCGTCCGGGGCTTCGCGCTGCTCGGCAACATCGAGGCCCGCCCCAAGCGGGGCGCTCGCCTGGTCGACCTGACCCTCAAGCTCCGCAAGCGCATGGAGGGCTAGCTGGCTCGCGGGCGGTTCCGGTGACGTCGTTGCGGTGACGTCCGTTGCGGTGACGTCCTTTCCGGGGCGATAGCGGGGTTCGGGCGTCGGGTTTCGGTCGAAGTCCGGGCGGCGCGGCGCGCGCGCCCCGCGGCGTGGCATAGGCCCGGGCGCAGCCGGGTAGGGACTGGTGCATCGTCTCTCGCTCGCGTATACGTCGTCAGGAGTAGACCGTGCCGCATCCGCCGCATCAGTCCCTGCAGGTAGCCGCCGTCAAGAGTCTTCAGGGGCGCTCGGCCGCCGTGCCGAAGGCGCGGGTGCCGGCGAGGGAAGAGGACGGCCCCTGGCATGCGGAGGCGGTGTGCCGCCGCGACGAGGCGGGCCTGTTCTTCGCCCCCTCCAAGGAGCCCACCGCGGCCCGGCTCTCCCGCGAGGAGGCCGCCAAGCGCGTCTGCGCCCGTTGCCCGGTGATGGTGGCCTGCCGGGAGCACGCACTGCTCCAGCCCGAGCCGTACGGGGTCTGGGGCGGGCTCACCGCCGCCGAGCGCCGGGTGGTGCTGGCCCGGATGCGGCGCCGGTCCGCCGAACTGCGCCAGGCCCCCGGGGCCGGGCCGATCGCCGCCGCGGGCTGAGCCGCGTACGCCGGCGCGCCGACCTGAGCGGGTACGAACTCGACCGGCCCGACCCCGCGGGTACGCGAGAGGGGCGGTTGCCGCGGCAACCGCCCCTCTCGCGTGCGGGCCTCGCGGCCCACCGGCCGCCTACTGGGCGCGGTCGAAGTCGATCGCGCTGTACGCGCGCAGCTTCGACAGCCGGTGCGTCGAGTCGATCTGCCGGATCGTGCCGGACTTCGAGCGCATCACCAGCGAGGACGTGGTCGCCGTCTCCGAGCGGTAGTGCACGCCGCGCAGCAGCTCGCCGTCCGTGATGCCGGTGGCGACGAAGAAGACGTTCTCGCCGGACACCAGGTCGTTGGTGTGCAGGACCCGGTCCAGGTCGTGGCCCGCGTCGATGGCCTTCTGGCGCTCGGCCTCGTCCTTCGGCCACAGCTTGCCCTGGATGGTGCCGCCGAGGCACTTGATGGCGCAGGCCGAGATGATGCCCTCGGGGGTGCCGCCGATGCCGAGGAGCAGGTCCACGCCGGTGCCCTCGCGCACCGCCATGACCGAGCCCGCGACGTCGCCGTCCGAGATGAACTTGATCCGGGCGCCGGTCTCGCGGATCTCCTTGACGATGCCCTCGTGGCGGGGGCGGTCCAGGATGACCACGGTGACGTCCTCGACGGCCATGTTCTTGGCCTTGGCGACGCGGCGGATGTTCACGGAGACGGGGGCGTTGATGTCGACGAAGTCGGCGGCCTCCGGGCCGGTGACCAGCTTCTCCATGTAGAAGACCGCGGACGGGTCGAACATGGTGCCGCGGTCGGCGGCGGCCAGGACGGCGATGGCGTTCGGCATGCCCTTGGCGTTCAGGGTGGTGCCGTCGATCGGGTCCACGGCGATGTCGACCTCGGCACCGGTGCCGTCGCCGACCCGCTCGCCGTTGAAGAGCATCGGCGCTTCGTCCTTCTCGCCCTCGCCGATGACGACGACGCCGTTCATCGAGACGGTGGAGATCAGGGTCCGCATCGCGTTGACCGCGGCGCCGTCGGCGCCGAGCTTGTCGCCGCGCCCGACCCATCGGCCCGCGGCCATGGCGGCGGCCTCGGTGACCCGGACGAGTTCCAGGGCGAGGTTGCGGTCGGGGGCCTCCGGAGAGACTTCGAGCTGGGGCGGCAGGTTGTGCTCGGTCATCGGAGCGCACCTTTCTGTACGGCGACGGCCGGAAGTGAGGGTGCTGGAAACTCTATCGGTACGTCGATAAATTGAGCAGGGCGGGTCACGTATGAGCGGCATATCGGTCAATCGATTGGCCTGAGCGGACGCGTTGCGGCTTTCGGGTGGTCCCCGTGCGGCCCGTGCCGGGCCGCCGCCCGGTCGCCGCCCGGTCGCCGCCCCGCCGCCGCCCCGCTGCGGACCCGCCGCCGGGGCGACCCCGGCGGTGATCGCTCCCGGCGATGCGGGACGATGGTCCCGTGGCAGGTATGAAAGGCAAGCAGACGATCTGGGACATGGTCCGGTCGCTGGGCGTGATCGGCGTCGTGGTCGCGGGGATCTACATCTTCATCCCGCATGACGAGGACGCCGATCCGATGAAGACGGTCGACTACCGGGTGGAGGCGATCACCGCCCGGCGCGCGGCCCCGTACCCGGTGGCTGCTCCCGTGGGGCTCCCGCAGGAGTGGCGGGCGACCTCGGTGACGTACGAGCGCAAGAACGCGGATGCCTGGCACCTGGGCTTCCTCGACCCGCAGCGGCAGTACGTGGCGATCGAGCAGACCACCGACGCCTCCGCGAAGCGCCTCGGCCGGCTCACCCAGCAGGCGAAGGGCACGGGGCAGACGCAGCAGGTCGGCGATCTGGTCTGGGAGCGCTGGGACGGCGAGAAGTACGACGCCCTCGTGCGGCAGGAGCAGGGCCACGTCACGGTGGTGACCGGGACGGCCTCCTTCGAGCAGCTCGCCGTGATGGCGGCGGCGCTGGAGTTCAAGCAGGGCCGGTAGTTCGCCCCCACCGCGCACGAAGCCGCCCGCCCCGGAAGACCGGGG
>NZ_JBSGQV010000044.1:0-55253 GCF_053606025.1 Streptomyces sp. NPDC055254
GCGGCACGGGCCGAGGGGCCCTCCCCTCGTTCTCTTCCGTCCGCGTGCCGCGGCGCTACCGCTGCCCGCGACCGCCGAACAGCCCCGGGTCCAGCGTGATGTCCGGGAACGGGTAGCTCGGGTCGCCGCCCGTGCCGCCCTGGTTGCCCCCCGTGCCGCCGCCGGGGCGCCCGCCGGGCCTGCCGTCGCCGCCCGGCCTGCTGGGCCTCTGCGGCGGGTTCGGGTTCGAGGTCGGGTTCACGCGCCCCGGGGCACCGGACGGCGGAACCTGCGGCTCCGGGATGCTGACCGTTGCGAAGCGGGGGGCCTCGCGGCCGGCCAGCGCCCCGCTGACCGCGTCCTTCCAGATCGGACCGGGCAGACCGCCACCGAAGACCTTGGCGTACGAGCGCCCGCCGATCTCGATGTTCTCCATCGAGATCTTCTTCGCACCGCCCGAACCGACCCACACCGCGCCGGAGATGTTCGGCGTGTAGCCGACGAACCAGGCGTTGTAGCGGGAGTCGGTCGTACCGGTCTTGCCCGCGTTGTCGCGGTCGGTCAGGCCGGCCCGCTCACCCGTACCGGAGTCGACCACTCCGCGCAGCAGGGTGTTGATGGTGTCGGCCGTCGACTCGGACATGGCCCTGTCGCACTTGGTCTTCGGCACCGCGAGCGCCTTGCCGTGCGTGTCGGTGATCGACTCGATGACGACCGGGGTGCAGTACACGCCCCGGTTGGCGAAGGCCGCGTACGCGTTTGCCATCGTCAGCGGGGAGAGCTCGGCGGAGCCGAGCGCGATGGACGGCGCCTCGGGCAGCTTCGAGCCGTCGGCCGGGCTCACGCCCAGCTTCTGCGTCATCTCCGCCACCGGGCAGAGGCCGATCTCGCCGATCATCTCGACGAAGTAGGTGTTGATCGACTTCTCCATGGCCGTCCGCAGCGCGTAGGGCCCGATCTCGTCCTCGGTCTCGTTCTCGGCCGTCGCCGTCTTGCCGCTGCCGTCCCGCAGGTTCAGCCACTGGCTGCCGTCGCACTTGGGGATCGGGCTCGGGTACTCCATCCGGTTCGGCGCGCCGTAGACCTTCGTCGGGGGCATGCCCCGCTCCAGCGCGGCGGCCGCGATGAACGGCTTGAAGGTCGAACCCACCTGGAACCCGAAGTTCGAGCCGCCCATCCGCTTGTCCACGGAGTAGTTGATCTGCGTCTCGTTCTTCCCGAAGCCGTACGGCTTGGACTGCCCCATCGCCAGCACCCGGCCGGTGCCCGGCTGGACCATGGTCACGGCCGTCGCGATCGAGTCCTCCTGGTAGACGTGGTCCTTGATCGACTCGTTGGCCGCGTCCTGCGACTGCGGGTCCAGGGTGGTCCGTACGGTCAGACCGCCCTGGTTCCAGACCTTCGCCCGCTCCTCGCGCGTCTTGCCGAAGACCGTGTCGGTCAGGAAGGAGTTGCGCACGTAGTCGCAGAAGAAGCCGGCCCCCTTGACCGCGGTGATGCAGCCGTTCTTCGGCCGGGTCACCTTCAGCGTGACCGGCTTCGCCTTCGCGGCGTCCGCCTCCGCTTGCGAGACGTCCTTGATGTCGACCATCCGCTGCAGGACGATGTTGCGCCGCTTCATCGCCTCCTGCGCGTCGTTCACCGGGTCGTACCGGCTCGGCGACTGGACGACGCCCGCCAGCAGCGCGGCCTCCTCCAGCGCCAGGTCCTTGGCCGGCTTGCTGAAGTAGCGCTGGGCGGCGGACTCGATCCCGTACGCCTGCTGCCCGAAGTACGTGATGTTGAGGTAGTTCTCCAGGATCGTCTTCTTCCCGAGCTCCTCCTCGACCTGGATCGCGTACTTCAGCTCGCGGATCTTGCGCCCGAGGCTTTTCTCCTGGGCCTCGCGCACCTTGGTCTCGTCGTCGCCGGCCTCTTCGACGAACACGTTCTTCACGTACTGCTGCGTCAGCGTGGAGGCACCCTGCGCGGCACCGCCTTCCTGCGCGTTGCGGTTGACCGCGCGCAGGATGCCCTTGAGGTCGACCGCGCCGTGCTCGTAGAAGCGCGAGTCCTCGATGGCGACGATGGCCTTCTGCATGTAGGGGGAGACCGCCGTGAGGGGGACCACCTGGCGGTCGCGCGAATAGACGGTGGCGATCAAGCCACCCTCCGCGTCCAGAATCGTGGTCCGCTGACTCAGCGGCGGCGTCTTGAGATTGGCCGGGATCTCATCGAATCCCTCGACCGTGCCCTTGGCCGCGAGCCCCAGGGCGCCCGCCGCCGGAATGGCCAACCCGGCCAGCACAACTCCGGAGAGAACGGACACACCGAGGAACTTGGCGGCCTGCTGGCTCCCCGTGAGCCCGCCGCCCGAGCGCTTCTTTCGCATAGAGGGCAGCCTACGTTCTGATTCGCCGGACACGCGCGAATGCCTTGGCCTAAGCTGTCCCCAACTGTCACAGCAGTGCGGTGCGACATCAACCCCTCGGCTTGATTTTCACCCTTCCCGAATGGGGTGGACGCATGTCCGAATCCCGCCCTCTGTGGTGCGCGATCTCTGCCGATTCCACCCGAATCGCCGCAATGGTCGGGCATGTCGCCGGATCACTCCGTCGGGTGATCTGCCGCTTACCCATAGTCCGTTCGGACCATTCAAGATTGGGCCCGTCGGGGGTGTTGCACTGTGCCCGCCTTCCGTAACGTCCTCAACTGGCAGCGGTGAATATGCCGCTACCGCCGTGGGGGAGCCTCGATTCGGGAGAGGACGGCGCCGGGATGGGCTGGGTTATCGACTGGAGTGCGCAGGCAGCCTGCCGCACTACCGATCCGGATGAACTGTTCGTTCAAGGAGCGGCACAGAACAGGGCCAAGGCGGTGTGCACCGGATGTCCGGTGCGGACCGAATGCCTGGCCGACGCGCTCGACAATCGTGTCGAGTTCGGCGTGTGGGGCGGAATGACCGAGCGGGAACGACGTGCGCTGCTGCGCCGCCGTCCCACCGTCACCTCGTGGCGACGGCTGCTCGAAACCGCTCGCACGGAGTACGAGCGCAGTACGGGCATCCTCACCATGGATGACGACACGGAGATCGACGTTCCGTACGAGCGGTTCGCGGCAGTCGGGTAGACCATCCGGCCGCCACATCGTTGGAACGCCTACGCTCCGGCCGGTACCCCGGCCGCGAGTCGCTCTCCGATGGCCCGCAGCCCGGCGAGGTCGTGCACATCGCCGGGCAGGGCGGCCACTTCGGCCACCGCCACCTCGGGGTGCAGTGAGGTGAAGCGATCGCGTGTGCGCTGCTCACGCGCGATCACCTGCATCCGTTCCGCGTGCAGGCGCAGCAGTCCCGCAGTGATCCGGTCGACCTCCGCGGTGCCGCCTTCGGCGCTGGGGGAGCCGGGCCCGGGAGGGGGGTCGGTCTCCTCGACCGCCCCGCGTTCTCCAGCTTTCCCGGACTCCTGATCGACAATGCCGCCTTCCTCAAGATTCTCCGCGGCGGCCAACGCCCGTTCGGCGGACAGCTGGTCGGCGTCGCTCGCGTGCACCCGGTTGAGCACCAGGCCGGCCAGCGGCATCTTCTCCCCTGCCAGCCGCTCGACGAAGTACGCCGCCTCGCGCAGGGCGTCCGGCTCGGGGGACGCGACCACCAGGAAGGCCGTACCGGGAGCCTGGAGCAGTCGGAAGGTGGCGTCCGCACGCGTGCGGAACCCGCCGAACATCGTGTCCATCGCGGCCACGAACGTCTGCACGTCCCCCAGCAGCGAGGCCCCCATGAGCTTGCTCAGGGTGCCGGTCATCATCGACATGCCGACATTGAGGAACTTCATCCCCGCCCGGCCGCCGACCTTCGCCGGAGCCATCAGCACCCGGATGAACTTCCCGTCCAGGAAGGACCCCAGGCGCTTCGGCGCGTCCAGGAAGTCCAGCGCGGACCGGCTCGGCGGGGTGTCGACGATGATCAGGTCCCAGTCGTCACGGGCCCGCAGCTGCCCGAGCTTCTCCATCGCCATGTACTCCTGCGTACCGGCGAAGCCGGCCGACAGGGACTGGTAGAACGGGTTGGCGAGGATGGCCCGGGCCCGCTCGCCGTCCGCGTGCGCCTCGACGATCTCGTCGAAGGTCCGCTTCATGTCGAGCATCATGGCGTGCAGCCGGCCGCCGCCGGCGGCCCCCGCGCCCCCGACCTCGCGCGGGGTGTTGTCCAGCGAGTCGATCCCCATCGACTGCGCGAGCCGGCGCGCCGGGTCGATGGTGAGCACGACCACCTTGCGGCCGCGCCCGGCGGCCCGTACGCCCAGCGCCGCGGCCGTGGTGGTCTTGCCGACCCCGCCGGACCCGCAGCACACGATGATCCTGGTCTGCGGATCGTCCAGCAGACCGTCGACCGCCAGCCGCGGCGGAGAGTCCAGACCCACGGTGTCCACCCCCTCGCTCATTCGGCCACCGCCTGCTTGCGCAGGTCCTTGGCCAGCTTGTAGAGCCCCGCCAGGTCCATCCCCGCGCCGAGCAGGGGGAGTTCGTACGTCGGCACGTCGAGCTCCCGCAGCACCGCGCGCTGCGCCCGCTCCAGCTCCACCCGGCTCGCGTGCTCGGCGGCCTGCGTGAGCAGCGGTTCCACCAGCCGCTCGGCCAGCCCGCCGCGGCGCGCGCCGCCCAGGCCGGCCCGGGACAGGGCCTTGGCCACCTCGGCGCGGTGGTCGCCGGCCGCGGCGCGCAGGTTCTCCTCGTCCAAGTGGTGCGGCCGGACCATGTTGACCACCACGCGGCCCACCGGGAGTCCCGCCCCCACGAGTTCCGCGATGCCGTCGGCGGTCTCCTGGACCGGCATCTCCTCCAGCAGGGTGACGAGGTGCACGGCCGTCTCGGGGGACTTGAGGACCTTCATGACGGCCTGCGCCTGGTTGTGGATCGGCCCGAACCGGGCGAGCCCCGCCACCTCGTCGTTCACGTTCAGGAAGCGGGTGATCCGCCCGGTCGGGGGCGCGTCCATGATCACGTGGTCGTAGACGAACCGACCGGCCCGGTCCTTGCGCCGCACCGCCTCGCACGCCTTGCCGGTCAGCAGCACGTCCCGCAGCCCCGGCGCGATCGTCGTCGCGAAGTCGATGGCGCCCAGCTTCTTGAGCGCGCGGCCGGCCGAGCCGAGCTTGTAGAACATCTGGAGGTAGTCGAGCAGCGCCCGCTCGGCGTCGATGGCGAGCGCGAAGACCTCACCGCCCCCCGGCGCGACGGCGATCTTGCGCTCCTCGTACGGGAGCGCCTCGGCGCCGAAGAGTTGCGCGAGTCCCTGCCTGCCCTCGACCTCCACGAGAAGAGTCCGCCTGCCCTCGCGTGCGAGGGCGAGCGCGAGTGCCGCGGCGACCGTGGTCTTGCCGGTGCCGCCCTTGCCGCTGACCACCTGGAGCCTGCTCACAGCGTCCGAGCCTAACCACTCGGGTTCCGGCGCGCGCAGGAGCCCCGCATCACAGGCACTACGCTCGCTCCCATGACCAAGAAGTTCGAATACGCGACGGTCCCGCTGCTGGTCCACGCCACCAAGCAGATCCTGGACACCTGGGGCGAGGACGGCTGGGAGCTCGTCCAGGTCGTGCCCGGGCCGAACAACCCCGAGCAGCTCGTGGCCTACCTCAAGCGGGAGAAGGCATGAGCGGCGCCGTCGAGGCGAAGCTGGCCGCCCTCGGCCTGACCCTGCCGGAGGTCGTGCCGCCGCTGGCCACGTACCAGCCGGCCGTGCGGTCGGGCGTGTACGTGTACACCGCCGGCCAGCTCCCGATGGTCAAGGGCAGCCTGCCGGTCACCGGCAAGGTCGGCGCCGAGGTCTCGGCCCAGCAGGCCAAGGAACTGGCCGCCACCTGCGCGCTGAACGCCCTGGCCGCGGTCAAGTCCGTGGTCGGCGACCTGGACAAGATCGCGCGTGTCGTGAAGGTCGTCGGCTTCATCGCCTCGGCCCCCGACTTCACGGCCCAGCCCGGCGTGCTGAACGGTGCGAGCGAGCTGCTCGGCGCCGTCCTCGGCGACAAGGGCGTGCACGCCCGCAGCGCGGTCGGCGTGGCGGTGCTCCCGCTGGACGCCCCGGTCGAGATCGAGATCCAGGTCGAGCTGGTCGCCGGCGCCTGACGCCCCGCACGACCCGGCCCCGTCGGCCCCGCCGGACCCCGTCCGCAGGCCGCCGGGGCCGTTCGCGTTCCGGCCGGGGAGCCCGCCGGCGGCGGGCGGCCCTCGAACATCGGGCCGGATGGTCGTAGCATCCCGGCATGCCGAATGGTCAGCACGGTCAGCAGCAACAGCAGGCGCAGCCGCAGCCCCCCGCGGGAGGCCAGTGGTACCCGCCGGAGTGGCCCGACCGCATCCGCGCGCTGGCGGACGGCTCGCTCACCCCGGTGGCGCCCCGCCGCGCCGCCACCGTGATGCTGCTGCGCGACACCCCCGCCGGTCCCGCCGTGCACATGCTCCGCAGACGGGCCTCGATGGCCTTCGCGGGAGGCGCGTACGCCTACCCGGGCGGCGGTGTCGACCCCCGCGACGAGGAGCACCGGATCGGCTGGGCGGGCCCCTCCCGGGCCGCCTGGGCCGCCCGCCTCGGCACCGATCCCGGCACCGCCCAGGCCATCATCTGCGGCGCGGTGCGGGAGACCTTCGAGGAGGCGGGCGTACTGCTCGCCGGGGAGACCCCGGACACCGTCGTCGGCGACACCACCGGGGACGACTGGGAGGCCGACCGGCTGGCCCTCGTCGGGCGGGAGCTGTCCTTCGCCGAGTTCCTCGACCGCCGCGGCCTGCGCCTGCGCTCCGACCTGCTCGGGGCCTGGGCACGGTGGATCACCCCGGAGTTCGAGCCGCGCCGCTACGACACCTGGTTCTTCGTCGCCGCCCTCCCCGAGGGGCAGCGCACCCGCAACGCCTCCACCGAGGCCGACCGGACCGTCTGGATCCGCCCCGCCGACGCGGCCGCCGGCTACGACAAGGGCGAGCTGCTGATGATGCCGCCCACCATCTCCACCCTGCGCTCCCTGGAGCCGTACCCGAGCGCCGCGCAGGCCCTCGCGGGCGCCGCCGCGCAGGACCTGGCGCCCGTACTCGCCAGGGCCGCGCTGGAGGACGGCGAGCTGGTGCTCAGCTGGCCGGGCCACGACGAGTTCACCAAGCGAGTCCGACCGGGAGGCCCCGCATGACCGACGCAGCAGCCCTCCCCGGCCATCCCCGCGGGGTGGTCGCCTCCGGGCGGGCGACCGCACGCGCCGTGAACGTCCTCGCCCCCAACGCGTCCGCGATGACCCTGGACGGCACCAACACCTGGCTCGTCTGCGAGCCCGACTCGGACCTGGCCGTCGTCATCGACCCGGGCCCGCTGGACGAGGGGCACCTGCGCGCGGTCGTCGAGGCCGCCGAACGGGCCGGCCAGCGGGTCGCGCTCACGCTGCTCACCCACGGCCACCCCGACCACGCCGAGGGCGCCGCCCGCTTCGCCGAGCTCACCCGCACCAAGGTCCGGGCCCTGGACCCGGCGCTGCGCCTGGGAGACGAGGGGCTGGCCGCCGGGGACGTGATCCGCACCGGCGGGCTGGAGCTGCGCGTGGTCCCCACGCCCGGCCACACCGGCGACTCCCTCTGCTTCCACCTGCCGGCCGACGGGGCGGTGCTGACGGGCGACACGATCCTCGGCCGTGGCACCACCGTCGTGGCCCACCCCGACGGCCGCCTCGGCGACTACCTGGACTCGCTGCGCCGGCTGCGCTCGTTGACGGTCGACGACGGGGTGCACACCGTCCTGCCGGGGCACGGGCCGGTCCTGGAGGACGCGCAGGGCGTCGTGGAGTACTACCTCGCCCACCGGGCCCACCGCCTCGCCCAGGTCGAGACGGCGGTCGAGAACGGCTTCACCACCCCCGAGGCGGTCGTCGCCCAGGTCTACGCCGACGTGGACCGCTCGCTGTGGCCCGCCGCGCAGTGGTCCGTCCGGGCGCAGCTGGAGTACCTTCAAGATCACGGACTGATCCCTGGAGGACCTGAGTGAACACCGTCTTCGCGCTCCTCGCGCTCCTCGCCACGGGCGGCTGGGTCACCTCGACGCTGACCTCGCGGACCCGGCGGCTGGAGCGCGCGACGGAGCGGCTGGAGCGGCGCCTGGGCCTGCTCCTGGACCACCTCGGCATCGAGGAGCCGGAGCCCGCCGGCCTCGACGAGGTGCGGGCGCTGGTCCGCGAGGGCCGCACGGTCCCCGCGATCAAGGCCTACCGCCGCGTCACCGGCGCGAGCCTGCTGGAGGCCAAGGAAGCCGTCGACGCGCTGTCCGCCCCGCACTAGCGTCTCGTTCGGCTCCCGCCCGACCTGCCCGACCTGCCCGACCCGCCCGCTGCCGGCTCCTCGGGCCGCCGGCGCCCGTCAGGGTCGCGGGGCCCGCCGGCCGTGCCGCGCGGTGTACTCCGCCGCGAGCCACGGCCCCAGGTCCTCGACGTACGAGCGCACCACGGCCGGGTCCGCGACCGGTTCGAGCGCCACCGAGGCCGCCTCCCGCATCTGCGCCGCGCGCTGCGGGTAGTACCGGCCGAAGACCTCCGCGGAATCGGCGAGGTCGCTGGTCCAGCCGCCCCACCAGGGCATGACGAGCGTGAACCCGGTACGTACGAGCTTGCGCGCGAGGGTCCGGCTCAGCGCGCGGTACTCCCGCGGCGTCGAGGCCTCCCGGACCCGGGCCCGCCAGCCGGGCAGCAGCTCGGCCAGGTCGCCGTTGGTCTCGCGGGCGAGCACGGTGTCCGGGCGGTAGCGGGGCAGGTGCTCGGCCAGGTCCGCGCCGAGCAGCGGGGTGCACAGGCAGGCCAGGAACCAGCCCAGGTCGTACCGTTCCGGCTCGCTCAGCAGCCGGTCCTTGCCGTGGAGCAGGATGCCGACCCCGTCGATCTGCGGGAAGTCCTCGTCGAGCCCGCGGCCCAGCACCTCGGCGATGTCCCGGTCCTCCGCGGCCGGGCCGTGGTGCAGGGCGAGCAGCAGGTCGAGGTCGGAGCGGCCGGGGCGGCCCGTCCCGCGCGGCAGGGACCCGTAGAGGTACGCGCTGTGCAGCCGGCCCCCGTACGCCTGCGCGATCCGCTCCCGGGCCGCCGTGACGACCGGGCGGAACGCCGGCGCCACCCGCCCCAGGGACCCCTCCCGTTCGAGGTAGCCGTCCTCGTCGAGGCCTCTGTGGTCCATGCTTCCACTGTGCCTCGCCCGGCCCGGCCGGGTTCGGGCAGCCCTTGGTCCGGACGCGCGGAAGGGCCCCGTCCGGGGTGCGGACGGGGCCCTCCACCGCGTACGGTGCGCGCGGTGCGCGGCGTCAGCGGGAGCGCTTGGCCAGCCGCTCCACGTCCAGCAGGATCACCGCGCGGGCCTCCAGACGGAGCCAGCCGCGGCCCGCGAAGTCGGCCAGGGCCTTGTTCACGGTCTCGCGGGAGGCGCCGACGAGCTGCGCGAGCTCCTCCTGCGTCAGGTCGTGCACGACGTGGATGCCCTCCTCCGACTGCACGCCGAAGCGGCGCGACAGGTCGAGGAGCGCCCGCGCCACCCGGCCGGGAACGTCGGAGAAGACCAGGTCGGACATCTGGTCGTTGGTCTTGCGCAGGCGCCGGGCGACGGCGCGCAGCAGGGCGGTCGCGACCTCGGGCCGGGCGTTCAGCCAGGGCTGGAGGTCGCCGTGCCCGAGACCGAGCAGCTTGACCTCGGTCAGCGCGGTCGCGGTGGCGGTGCGCGGGCCCGGGTCGAACAGCGACAGCTCGCCGATCAGCTCACCGGGGCCGAGGACCGCCAGCATGTTCTCGCGGCCGTCGGGGGAGGTGCGGTGCAGCTTCACCTTGCCCTCGGTCACCACGTACAGCCGGTCACCGGGGTCGCCCTCGTGGAACAGGGCGTCACCGCGTGCGAGGGTCACCTCGCCCATGGAGGCGCGGAGCTCCGCGGCCTGCTCGTCATCGAGCGCCGCGAAGAGCGGGGCGCGCCGCAGAACGTCGTCCACGAGTCTCTCTCCTATGTCGACCTGCTCAGGGGACCGTGCTCCCCATTTTGCCGGACGGCTCAAACAGTGCGATCAATCACAAGGATGCCGGACGTACGGGTGTGCTGTGCGGCAGGAGGCCGATCGGGGTGGTGTTACCAGAGGTCCGGACGGGTGTCGGCGGCCGGCCTTAGGCTGGCCGGGTGTCCAACAAGCCGGTGAGAGCACAGGCCAAGGGGTCCGCAGGAGTGACGGCATCCCGTAATTCAGCCGTGGGCGAACAAGCCCCCTTGGAGGTGTCCGCGAAGGCCCCAGCTGCCGCCGAGGGCAAAACTTCGGCCAAGAAACCGAGGGTGGTCGGGTCCGAATCCCGCCTGGCCACGGTGCGCAGGGCCCGTCGCATCAACCGTGAACTGGCCGAGATCTATCCGTACGCCCATCCGGAGCTCGACTTCCGCAATCCCTTCGAGCTGCTCGTCGCGACGGTGCTCTCCGCGCAGACCACGGACCTGCGCGTGAACCAGACGACCCCGGCCCTGTTCGCCGCCTACCCGACCCCCGAGGACATGGCCGCGGCCGTTCCCGAGGATCTGGAGGAGCTGATCCGGCCGACCGGGTTCTTCCGGATGAAGGCCAAGTCCCTCCTCGGCCTCTCGCAGGCCCTGCGGGACGGCTTCGGAGGCGAGGTGCCGGGCCGGCTGGAGGACCTGGTGACCCTGCCCGGAGTCGGCCGCAAGACCGCGAACGTGGTCCTCGGCAACGCGTTCGGCGTCCCCGGCATCACCGTGGACACCCACTTCGGGCGGCTGGTGCGCCGTTGGAAGTGGACCGCGCAGGAGGACCCGGAGAAGGTCGAGGCGGACATCTGCGCGATCTTCCCGAAGAGCGAGTGGACGATGCTCTCGCACCGCGTCGTCTTCCACGGCCGCCGGATCTGCCACTCCCGCAGGCCCGCCTGCGGGGCCTGCCCGATCGCCCCGCTCTGCCCGGCGTACGGGGAGGGTGAGACGGACCCGGAGAAGGCGCGGAAGCTGCTCAAGTACGAGAAGGGCGGCCGACCGGGCCAGCGGCTGAGCCCGCCCCCGGACTACCCGGGCCTGCCCGCCCCGCCGCTGGGCGGCGCGGCGGGGTCCTGACCCGGCGGAACGAATCGGAACCCGGACCGCGTTCGACGGTGTGGGAGAACACGGACAGGGGTGCCTATGACGCGCGGTACACGGGACGAGACCAAGACGGCGGCCCACGAGGAGGCGGACGACGCCGCTGCCGCGCAGGAGGCCGCGTACGGCGTCCCGCGCGGCAGTACGGCCCTCAGCACCGTCGGACTGCCCGGGTGGCTCTCCCCGGTCGTGGAGGCCGCGCAGACGGTCACTCCGGCCCAGCTGAGCCGCTTCCTGCCGCCAGAGGACGGCCGGGGACGGCAGTCCGCCGTGCTCGTCCTCTTCGGCGAGGGCCCGCGGGGCCCGGAGCTGCTGCTGATGGAGCGCGCCGGAACCCTGCGCTCGCACCCCGGGCAGCCGTCGTTCCCGGGCGGCGCGCTCGATCCGCAGGACGGCGACCCGCAGACCACGGGCCCGCTGCGCGCCGCGCTGCGGGAGGCCGAGGAGGAGACCGGGCTCGATCCCGCCGGCGTCCAGCTCTTCGGGGTCCTGCCCCGGCTCTACATCCCGGTGAGCGAGTTCGTGGTGACCCCGGTGCTGGGCTGGTGGCGCGCCCCCAGCCCCGTCGGCGTCGTGGACCCGGCCGAGACCGCGCGCGTCTTCACGGTCCCGGTGGCCGATCTCGCGGACCCCGGGCACCGGGTCATGACCGTGCACCCGAGCGGCCATCTGGGGCCCGGTTTCACCGTCGAATCGGCTCTGGTCTGGGGTTTCACGGCCGGGGTGATCGACCGGATCCTGCACTTCGCGGGCTGGGAAAGGGAGTGGGACCGCTCACGGCACGTCCCGCTCGACTGGCGCGCATGAGACGGTGGCCCACGTGAACGTGCTGGACATCCTGTTGCTGCTCGCCGCCGTGTGGTTCGCGATCGTCGGCTACCGCCAGGGGTTCGTCGTCGGCGTCCTGTCGGTGATCGGCTTCCTCGGCGGTGGTCTCGTCGCCGTGTCCCTGCTCCCGCTGGTCTGGGACCGGGTGACGGACAACGGCACCCAGGTCAGCACCACGGTGGTCGTGATCGCCGTCGTCACGATCATTATCTGCGCCTCGATCGGCCAGGCCCTGACCACCCATCTCGGCGGCAAGCTCCGCCGCCAGATCACGTGGTCGCCGGCGCGCGCCCTCGACGCGACCGGCGGGGCGCTGGTGAACGTGGTCGCGATGCTGCTGGTGGCCTGGCTGATCGGTTCCGCGCTCGCCGGGACCTCCTTGCCCACCCTGGGCAAGGAGGTGCGCAACTCCAAGGTGCTCCTCGGGGTGTCGCGCGTGATGCCCGAGCAGGCGAACACCTGGTTCTCGGATTTCAGCGCCACCCTCGCCCGCAACGGCTTCCCGCAGGTGTTCAGCCCGTTCTCCAACGAGCCGATCACCGAGGTGAAGGCGCCCGACCCGGAGCTCGCCCGCAGCCCCGTCGCGGAGATCGCCAAGCGCTCGATCGTGAAGGTCGTCGGCACCGCGCCCAGTTGCAGCAAGGTGCTGGAGGGCACCGGGTTCGTCTTCGCGCCGGGCAAGGTGATGACCAACGCGCACGTCGTCGGAGGGGTCGGCGAGCCGACCGTGCAGGTCGGCGGCGAGGGCAAGCTGTACGACGGCAAGGTCGTGCTCTACGACTGGGAGCGCGACATCGCCGTCCTGGACGTGCCCAAGCTGCCGGCGCCGGCGCTGGAGTTCACCGACAAGGACGCGGCGAGCGGCAGCGACGCGATCGTCGCCGGCTTCCCCGAGAACGGCGCGTACGACGTCCGCTCGGCCCGTGTCCGGGGCCGCATCAACGCCAACGGCCCGGACATCTACCACCGGGGCACCGTCCGACGGGACGTCTACTCGCTGTTCGCGACGGTCCGCCAGGGCAACTCCGGCGGCCCGCTGCTCACGCCCGACGGGAAGGTGTACGGGGTCGTCTTCGCCAAGTCCCTCGACGACCCGAACACCGGGTACGCGCTGACGACGGACGAGATCCGCGACGACATCCGCATCGGCAAGACGGCCGACCGCCGGGTGCAGAGCCAGGGCTGCGCCCTCTGAGCCCTGGCGGCGAGCCGCGCGGGGAGACGTTCGGGGAGCCCTGCGGGGAGACGTCCTGGGAGGGGCTGCGCGGGGTGCCGTACGGGCCCGGGGCCCGTACGGCCGGGGACGGATGAAGCCGTCGCTCCGGCTCCGCCGCCGGGTTCTCTATGTCCGGGGATGACGCAGGCGTGCCGAGACCCAGCGGGCCCGGCGGCGCAGGATGCGCGGAATCCCGAGGCGGAGGTCGTGGCCGGGGCGGCCGGGCCTCTCGTAGGTGCCCGGCGTCACTGCCGAGCGGCGTTCGTGTGCGGTGTCACCGTAGTCGTGCGTCCAGCTCATACTCCGAGCTGTGCCCGGGCCCCAAGGTCGGTAACCCCGTCCGGGGCGGCCAATTGGCCTATGCGCCGGGCAATTGAATGTTCGTAATACAAGCGTACGGACGCAGAGCGGACCGGGCGTGACGGTCGGTCAGCGGTCCGGCTCGGGATCCTTCAGCCAGTTGACCAGCTCGGTCGAGAAGGCCACCGGGTCCTCCTCGTGCGGGAAGTGCCCGAGACCGTCGAACAGCCGCCAGCGGTAAGGCGCTTCGACGTACTCGCCGGAGCCGGCCGCGCTCCGGGTCCGCATCACCGGGTCGAGCGATCCGTGCAGGTGCAGCGTCGGCACCCGGACCGGCCGCTTCATCCGCCGGTTGAACTGCAGCCCGTCGGGCCGGGCCATCGACCGCATCATCCAGCGGTACGGCTCGATCGAGCAGTGCGCGGTGGACGGGATGCACATCGCCCGCCGGTAGACGGCGAGCGCCTCCTCGTCCGCGCCGTCCGGGACCCGGGGCCCGGACCACTGCGTGATCAACTCGCCCACGAGCGCCCCGTCGTCCGCGACGAGACGGCGCTCGGGGACGAACGGCCGCTGGAAGCCCCAGATGTGCGAACTCGCCCTGGTCTGCCCGAAGTCCGACAGCATCGCCGAGCGCCAGCGGCGCGGGTGCGGCATGGAGGAGACCACGAGCCGGCGCACCAGCTTCGGCCGCATCACGGCGGCGGTCCAGGCGAGGTACCCGCCCAGGTCGTGGCCGACGAGCGCGGCGTCCGGCTCGCCGAGGGACCGGATGACCCCGGTGACGTCGAGCGCCAGGTTGGCGGGGTCGTAACCGCGCGGGGTGCGGTCGCTGCCGCCCACTCCGCGCAGGTCCATCGCGACCGCCCGGTACCCGGCGTCGGCGAGCGCGGTCATCTGGTGCCGCCAGGTCCACCAGAACTGCGGGAACCCGTGCAGCAGCAGCACCAGCGGCCCGTCACCGACCTCGGCGACGTGGAAGCGGGCCCCGTTGGCGGCGACGTCCCGGTGCGTGACGGGCTTCCCGCCGGGGATGTCGAGCCGTACCGCCGTGGCGGCGGTCGGGGGAGTGCCGGAATCCGGCGTGGGCGCTGTCATGAGGACGAGCGTGCCACACCCACAGCCTGGTCACTGACCGGCCGCGGGTGCGGCTTGACGGTTCCGACGAGCGCCGCGGTCTGCTTGACGGACTCGATGGTCTTCACCGGCGGCTTGACCTTCTTGAACTTCGCGATCGCCAGCAGCCCGACCAGGCCCGCCAGCAGCCAGAACGCGACGCCGACGATGAGGAAGGACCACGCGAGGCCGAGCCCGAGGTTATGGATCCCGTACGCCGCGGCGAAACTCAGTACGGGGAGGGAGAAGAGCAGGAGCACGCCCGCCACGATCGCCGCGCCGCTGCCGATGCCCGCGCGCTTGACGTCCTGCTTGATCTCCACCTTCGCCAGGGCGATCTCGTCGTGCACCAGGGCGGACATCTCGGCGGTGGCCGAGGCGACCAGCTGGCCGAGTGTGCGCTCGGCTCCTTGCACCCCTTGGTCCACTGCGCTCATCGCTCTCTCCTCTGTCGTCTGCTGCCGGCGGTTGTGCTGCGTCGTCAGTCAGATCATGCCGGACGGTCGGCCCCGGCGCTGGACCCGGCCGCCGCTTCGACCGCGTCGGCCGCCGCCCGCTCCGCCTTGCGGCGGTGTTCCGCGGCCCGTTCCTCGTAGATCCTGGCCATGCGCAGGTGGTAGGCGGGGTTGCCCTCCTCATAGATGTCCGGGATGCCGTCGCGGTCCTCGTCGCGCTCCTCGGCCTCGGTGAGCGCCCGGTACTTCCGGTTGCGGAGCTTGAGCATGACGCAGGCGATCACGGCGGCGATCAGGGAGCCGATCAGCACGGCGGCCTTGACCTCGTCGGTGAGGACGGCGTCGCCGGCGAAGGCGAGTTCGCCGATCAGGAGGGAGACGGTGAAGCCGATGCCCGCGAGCGAGGCCACGGCCAGGACGTCCGGCCAGGCGAGGTCCTCGTTCAGCTCGGCCCTGGTGAAGCGGGCGGCCAGCCAGGTGCCGCCGAAGATGCCCACCGTCTTGCCGACGACCAGGCCGAGCACCACACCGAGGGTCTCGGGGCGGGTGAAGACCTGCGCGAGGGACTCGTCGGAGAGGGACACGCCGGCGGACAGCAGCGCGAAGAGCGGCACGGCCAGACCGGCCGAGAAGGGTCGCACCAGGTGCTCGATGCGCTCCCCGGGGGAGTGCGCCTCGCCGTCCTCGCGGTGGCATCGGAGCATCAGGCCCATGGCGACGCCGGCGATCGTGGCGTGCACCCCGCTGTTGTACATCAGGCCCCAGATGACCAGGGCGAGCGGGAGGTAGACGTACCAGCCGCGGACCCCGCGGCGCAGCAGGAACCAGAAGAGGACCAGGCCGGCGACCGCGCCGCCGAGCGCCGGGAAGTTCAACTCGCTGGTGAAGAAGACCGCGATGATGAGGATGGCGAAGAGGTCGTCGACCACCGCGAGGGTGAGCAGGAAGGCGCGCAGGGCCGACGGCAGCGAGGTGCCGATGACCGCGAGGACGGCGAGCGCGAAGGCGATGTCGGTGGCGGTGGGGACCGCCCAGCCGTCCATCGAGCCGCTGCCGAGGGTGTTGACCAGTACGTAGACCAGTGCGGGCACGGCCATGCCGCAGAGGGCGGCGATCACCGGGAGGGCCGCGGCCTTCGCGTCGCGCAGGTCGCCCGCGACGAGCTCGCGCTTGAGCTCCACGCCGGCGACGAAGAAGAAGACGGCGAGCAGGCCGTCCGCCGCCCAGTGCTGGAGCGAGAGGTCCAGGCCGAGGGAGGAGGGCCCGAAGTGGAAGGACCGGACGCTGTCGTAGCTGTCGGCGATGGCCGGAACGTTCGCCCAGACCAGGGCGGCGACCGCGGCCGCGAGGAGCAGCACACCGCCCACCGTCTCGGCGCGCAGCGCGTCGGCGACGAAGCGGCGCTCGGGGAGCGAGAGCCGGCCGAGGAACGTGCGGCGGGGGGTGGGCGTGGGCGCCACGGTGGGTACCTCCGGTGGGACGACGGCATGACAAATGCTGTTGCCGACCAGACTTCCCGGCGCACCCTGTGTCGTCGCGGCCGGTGCCGCGATGGCTGTTGCGGCGTCAACTGGTGACGCGCCTTCTATTTTACAGGGTCGACCAGTCGTATCAGGTGATCTTCACCTTAAACGGGTGAAGGGCGTCCGGCGCGCTGTGCGCCGGACGCCCTCCGATGCCCGTGGGGCTCCTGTGGCCGCCGTGGATTCCGAGTCGTCAGTCGTCGCTGCCGGCCGCCGGGAGCTTGCTCTGGATCAGGTCCATCACCGAGGAATCCGCCAGCGTGGTGACGTCACCGACCGCGCGGTCCTCCGCCACGTCCCGCAGCAGACGCCGCATGATCTTGCCCGAGCGCGTCTTCGGCAGCTCCTGGACCGGCACGATCCGCTTCGGCTTGGCGATCGGGCCGAGGGTCGCCCCCACGTGGTTGCGCAGCTCCCCGACCAGCGTGTCGGTCTCCGAGGCGCTGCCGCGCAGGATGACGAAGGCCACGATGGCCTGGCCGGTGGTGTCGTCCTTCGCGCCGACGACCGCCGCCTCGGCGACCGAGGGGTGCGAGACGAGCGCCGACTCGACCTCGGTGGTCGAGATGTTGTGGCCGGACACCAGCATCACGTCGTCCACCCGGCCCAGCAGCCAGATGTCGCCGTCGTCGTCCTTCTTGGCGCCGTCGCCCGCGAAGTACTTGCCCTCGAAGCGCGACCAGTAGGTGTCGATGAACCGCTGGTCGTCGCCCCAGATGGTGCGCAGCATCGCCGGCCACGGCTCGGTGAGGACCAGGTAACCGCCTCCGCCGTTCGGGACCTCGTGCGCCTCGTCGTCCACGACGGTGGCGCAGATCCCGGGCAGGGCGCGCTGCGCGGAACCGGGCTTGGTGTGGGTGACGCCCGGCAGCGGGGAGATCATCATCGCGCCGGTCTCGGTCTGCCACCACGTGTCCACGATCGGGCAGCTGTCGCCGCCGATGTGCTTGCGGTACCAGATCCAGGCCTCGGGGTTGATCGGCTCGCCCACCGAACCCAGCACGCGCAGGCTCGACAGGTCGAACTTGGCGGGGATGTCGTCGCCCCACTTCATGAACGTCCGGATGGCCGTGGGCGCCGTGTAGAGGATGGTGACGCCGTACTTCTGCACGACCTCCCAGAACCGGCCCTGGTGCGGGGTGTCCGGCGTGCCCTCGTACATCACCTGGGTCGCACCGTTGGCGAGCGGCCCGTAGACGATGTACGAGTGCCCGGTCACCCAGCCGATGTCGGCGGTGCACCAGTAGACGTCGGTCTCCGGCTTGAGGTCGAACACCGCGTGGTGGGTGTAGGCGGCCTGCGTGAGGTAGCCGCCCGAGGTGTGCAGGATGCCCTTCGGCTTACCCGTGGTCCCCGAGGTGTAGAGGATGAAGAGCGGGTGCTCGGCGTCGAAGGCCTGCGGAGTGTGCTCGGCGGACTGGCGCCCGACCAGGTCGTGCCACCACACGTCCCGACCCTCGGTGAAGGCGGTGTCCTGGCCCGTGCGGCGCACGACGAGGACGTGCTCGACCTGCGGACACTTGGCGACGGCCTCGTCGATGGCGGGCTTGAGGGCGGAGGGCTTGCCGCGGCGGTAGCCGCCGTCGGCGGTGATGACCAGCTTGGCGTCGGCGTCCTGGATGCGGGAGGCGACGGCGTCGGCGGAGAAGCCGCCGAAGACCACGGAGTGCGCGGCGCCGACGCGGGCGCACGCGAGCATCGCGACGACCGCCTCGGGGACCATCGGCAGGTACACGGCGACGCGGTCACCCGCCCGGACACCCAGCTCGGTCAGGGCGTTGGCGGCCTTGGAGACCTCGTCCTTGAGCTCGGCGTAGGTGATCGAGCGGCTGTCGCCGGGCTCGCCCTCGAAGTGGATGGCGACGCGGTCGCCGTTGCCGGCCTCGACGTGGCGGTCCACGCAGTTGTACGCGACGTTGAGCGTGCCGTCCGCGAACCACTTCGCGAAGGGCGGGTTCGTCCAGTCGAGCGTCTCGGTCGGCTCCGCGGCCCAGGTCAGCCGCCGGGCCTGCTCGGCCCAGAAGCCCAGCCGGTCCGCGTCGGCCTGTGCGTACGCAGCCTCAGTCACATTGGCGGCGGTGGCCAGATCGGCGGGCGGTGCGAACCGCCGCTCCTCCTTGAGCAGATTGGCCAGGCTTTCATTGCTCACGACATCTCCCTTTCCCAGGGTGTCCGTTGTGTCCCCGGGCATAGCTCATCAGTCAGCGGCCCAGGTGACAAGGGGTAGCCGAGAATTGGTTTAGACCTATAGCACGTCGGGAAATCCCGGGCGACCGGGCCCCCGGCGGCGTACGACGGCGTACGACGGCGTACGACGGCGCAGGAATGGCCCCTTCCCGCCGCAAGGTGCGGGAAGGGGCCAACCGATTGCACGGATACGGGAGGGTATCGGTTCAGGCGTTCTGACCGACGCTGTCGAAGACCCGGCAGTCGAAGAAGTCCTCGCCCTCCGAGAGCAGGTAGGCCTGCGCCTCACCCACGTGGAAGTACATCCCGTGGAGCTCCAGGGTTCCCTCGGCGAGCCGACGGGCCACCGACTCGTGCGCCCGCAGGTGCTCCAGCTGCTGCACCACATTGGTCAGGCACAGCTGCTCCACCGCGTCCGCCGGGAGCCGGCCCGAGATCCGGGCCCAGGCGTGGTGCCTGCTGCCCATCCGCTCCAGGCTGGGCAGACCGTGCCGCAGCCAGCGGCGCAGCGGGGTCGTCGGCGCGCCGGGCGAGGAGCTGAGCAGTGCCTGCATGGCGCCGCAGCCCGAGTGCCCGCACACCGTGATGCTGTCCACCTCCAGCACGTCCACGGCGTACTCGATGGCCGCCGCGACGGAGTCGTCGGTGGACTCGGCGCCCGGCAGCGGGACCAGATTGCCGACGTTGCGGACGGTGAACAGGTCCCCGGGGCCGCTGGCGGTGATCATGCTGGTCACCAGGCGGGAGTCCGCGCAGGTGAGGAAGAGCTGCGAGGGGCGCTGCCCCTCGCGGGCCAGCCGGGCCAGCTCGTCCCGCACGTGCGGTGCGGTGTCGCGCTGGAAGGCGCCGATGCCGTTCGCCAGTTGGCCGGCGCCGCGCCTGCGGGGCGCCGGTGTCGGCGCACCGGAGGCCGCCGTCTCCCGGGCGGACGCGGCCCGCGCCGCGGCGTCGGCCGCGGTTCCGGTCGTGGGCCGGGAGTGCGTGACGGCTGCGTCCGTGCCGGTGCCGGTGCCGGTGCCGGCGCCGCTGCCGGTTCCGTGGCCGGCGGCGGAGCCGTGGCCCGCGCCCGTCGCCGGCGTACCGGCACCGGCCGTGAGGGAGTTGATCGCACGGTGGTCGCAGTGGTTCTGCCACGGCGTCCACGGGCGACAGCACTGGTGGCCCTCGCGCCGGGAGCGGTCGGTTTCGCCGGACCGGGCGGACCCGGTGCGGCCGGTCACCTCGGCCGAACCGCCGTGCGACCGATGGGATTCCTGCCAGTCCTGCAGGGTCTCGTAGGCCGCGTGGTCCATGAAGGAACCGTCCAGCTCGACCACCACGTGCCCGTCGTGCGGGATCTGGTTCAGCACCCGGCTCAGCCGGGGCACCGCGAGGAAGGTCAACTGCCCGCGTGCCAGGACGCGGTGCGCGCCGTCCTCGGTCCTCTCCAGTGTGATCCGGGTGCGCGCCAGCCGGTGCAGGGCCAGCGCGACGGCCACCGCGATGCCGATGGCGACGCCCTCCAGGACCCCGCCGAGCACCACGGCCGCGATGGTCGTGCCGTAGACGAGGGCCTCCCGGTGCCGGGTGACGGTGCGCAGGTGGGTGATGCTGACCATCTGCACACCGACCGCCATCACCAGCGCGGCCAGGGCGGCCAGCGGGATCATGTCGAGGACCGGTACGAGCAGACCGGCCGCGAGCAGCACCCACAACCCGTGCAGCATCGACGATCGCCGGGTGGCCGCACCGGACTTGACGTTGGCCACGCTGCGGACGGCCACGCCGGTGATGGGCAGTCCGCCCAGTGCTCCGGAGACGATGTTCGCCGCGCCCTGGCCCCGGAGTTCCCGGTTCAGGTCGGCGCGCGGCGGGCGCTTGGCCGTACCCCGCTCGGACGCGATCAGCTTGTCGGTCGCCACGGCGGACAGCAGCGACTCGACGCTGCCGACCAGGGTGATCGTCAGTACCGCGGCGATGAGGCCGAGGACGGGCCCTTCCGGCAGCTCGGGCAGCGCGTGGCTGCGCCAGGACGGCAGGTCGACGCGGGGCAGCGAGAGCCCGGTCAGGGCGGCGAGAGCGGTGGCCGTGGCCACGGCGGCGAGCGCGGCCGGCACCTTGCGCAGGGCGCGGCCCGCCCGTCCGGGCAGGCGGGGCCAGCTCAGCAGCACGAGCAGCGTCAGCGCGCTGACGCCGAGCGCGGCCGGGTGCAGGTCGGCGAGCTGGCCGGGGAGGCCGAGGACATTGGCGACGACGGAGCTCTGCGGGGTGCCGCCGAGCACGATGTGCAGTTGGGCCACGGCGATGGTCACGCCGATGCCCGCGAGCATGCCGTGCACGATGGCGGGGCTCACCATGAGCGCCGACCGGGCGGTGCGCAGCGCGGCGAGGCCGAGCTGGCAGAAGCCGGCGAGGACGGTGATGGCGCAGGTGGTGCGCCATCCGTAGTGCTGGATCAACTCGGCGGTGACCACGGTCAGTCCGGCCGCGGGGCCGCTCACCTGGAGCGGCGCGCCGCCGAGCCGTGCGGCCACGATCCCGCCGACCGCCGCGGCCACGAGGCCCGCCTGGAGCGGGGCGCCGGTGGCCAGGGCGATGCCGAGGGAGAGCGGCAGTGCGATCAGGAAGACCGCGATGGAGGCGGAGAGGTCCGCCGAGAGGTCGGTGGTCGTGGGCTGGGTGGAGGTGGCTGTCATAAGGTCCCGTCTCCTCTGGGGAGGGATGAAGCGGCGGGATTCTCAACACTCGGTAAATGGATGGTAATGGAGAGTAAAGATGAGCGGTGGACAATCAGCGCAAATGGCGTACGAAATCCCACGCACGAGTGAATAAGCATTTTGTCCGGCTTGTCATACGTATCCCTCGGCGGACCGCATGGGACGTTGCGGCGCGGAAGTCCTGCGACGGAACTGCGAGGGAGAGGTGGGGCGGATGATCGCCGCCACGAGGAAGATCGCCGGCGGCCTGGTCGCCGTGGCGCTGGTTCTGGGCGCGGCCGGATGCAGCGCCTCGGAGTCCCCGGCCCCCGGAGGTCCCGGCGCCACGAAGGGTGCCCCCGCCCCCGAGGCTCCGGGCGGCGTCAACCGGCCCATCGGCGACGGGTCGACCGTCTACACCGGCCCGCAGCCGAACGTGCGCAAGCCGGAGAGGCTGGGGCACGGCGAGAAGCCCCCGCAGTTCGTGGTGTTCTCGTGGGACGGGGCGGGAGAGGACAGCCAGAAGCTCTTCTCGCACTTCCGCGAGGTCGGCAAGAAGTACAACGCCCGGATGACCTACTTCCTCAGCGGCGTGTACATGCTTCCCGAGGAGAAACGTTTCCTCTATACGGCCCCGCAGCACGCGGCGGGCCGCTCGGACATCGGCTTCGGCGACCCCCAGGGCATCAAGGACACCGCCACCCAGGTGCGCGGCGCCTGGCTGGAGGGCAATGAGATCGGCACCCACTTCAACGGGCACTTCTGCGGCCCCGAGGGCGGCGTCGGCACCTGGTCCGTGGACGAGTGGAAGAGCGAGATCGCCCAGGCCAAGTCCTTCGTCAAGAACTGGAAGACGAACTCGCCGGCCCTCAAGGGCCTGCCCGGCCTGCCCTTCGACTACGACAAGGAGCTCATCGGCGCCCGCACCCCCTGCCTGGAGGGGCAGAAGAACTTCATGCTGGCGGCGAAGGACCTGGGCTTCCGCTACGACTCCAGCGGCATCAGCAAGCAGATCTGGCCGAAGAAGACGGACGGCCTCTGGGACATCCCGCTCCAGCTGGTGCCCATGCCGGGGCGCGCCTTCGACACGCTGAGCATGGACTACAACTACATGGTCAACCAGTCCGGGACCACCTCCCAGGGCGACCCCTCGCAGCACCGCTACTGGGGCGACCAGATGCGCGACGGCCTGCGCCAGGCCTTCGACCGGGTCTACCAGGGCAACCGCGCGCCGCTGATCATCGGCAACCACTTCGAGTCCTGGAACGGCGGCACCTACATGCGCGCCGTCGAGGAGTCCATCAAGCACATGTGCACGCAGAAGGAGGTCCGCTGCGTGCCGTTCCGCGAGCTGGTGGACTGGCTGGACGCCCAGGACCCCAAGGCCCTGGAGTGGATGCGCACCCTCGACGTCGGTGAGACGCCGAAGGAGGGCTGGCAGCGGTTCCTGACCGCGGGGCCGCCGGCCGCGCCGGCGACCCCCGAAGCGGTCACGCCGGCTGAGGAGCCGGACGAAGGCTGACCCCGCCGGCTGCCGCGCCCTCGCGCAGGACGAAGCCGGGGTCGACCTGCTCCGCCAGGTCGACCCCGGTCTTGGCATTGCCCCAGCTCTCCGCGTTCTTGAGGTGGAACCGCACCATCTGCTCGGTGTACCGGTCCCAATCGCGGTGCGCGTACGAGTCGTCGGCGGCGTCCTGGAGGGCCTGGAGCGCCAGCCGGTTGGTCGCCTCCAGCAGCTCGAAGGCGGCCGGCCGGCCCTTCTCCATCGCGCGCACCCAGTTGGAGTGCCCGACGGTGACCAGCAGGTCCCCGCCCACCTCGTCCTGCAGGAACTCGATGTCCTCCGGGCCCTGCACCTTGTTGCCGATGACCTTGAGGGCGATCCCGAAGTCCCGCGCGTACTCCTTGTACTGGCGGTACACGGAGACGCCCTTGCGGGTCGGCTCGGCGACCAGGAACGTCATGTCGAAACGGGTGAACATGCCCGAGGCGAAGGAGTCGGAGCCCGCCGTCATGTCGACGACGACGTACTCGTCCGGGCCGTCGACCAGGTGGTTCAGGCAGAGTTCGACCGCGCCGACCTTCGAGTGGTAGCAGGCCACGCCCAGGTCGGACTCCGTGAACGGGCCGGTGGCCATGAGCCGTACGGGCCCTCCGTCGAGCAGTACGGTCCGCGCGCAGGCCTCGTACACCGGGTTGTCCTCGGTGACGCGCAGCAGGCGCGAGCCCGCTCCGGGCGGGGTGGTTTTGATCATCTCGTCGGCGGACGGGATGCGCGGGTTGGAGCCCCGCAGGTACTCCTTGATCAGGGGCAGGTGCGCGCCGAGGGCGGGCAGCCCGGCGGCCTCGTCCTCGCCGAGTCCGAGCGCGGCGCCCAGGTGCTGGTTGATGTCGGCGTCCACCGCGACGACGGGGGCCTCATTGGCTGCGAGGTGGCGGATGAAGAGGGAGGACAGCGTGGTCTTGCCGCTGCCGCCCTTTCCCACGAAAGCGATCTTCATGTTCACCTAGCGTAGTGGGTCGATCGCATGGTGTGGTCGAGGTGAGTGAAGAAGACCACTCCAAGGAGGGGTCGGTGCTACGGGTGGGCAGTGCGTAGGCTCCCTACCTATGAGTAGCGCTTCTGACCCGTTGGCCGCACTGGCCGGGCTTCCGGGTGTCGCCGAGTCCGTGGATTCCGTACGCAAGGCCGTGGACCGGGTCTACGGGCACCGGGTGATGCGCCGCCGCGGCGGGGAGATCGCCTCGGAGGCCGCGCTGCGCGGCGCCCGGGGCAGCGCGGCGCTGTCCGGGGCGGACTGGGCGCTGGAGGAGGTGCGCCGCCGGACCGACTTCGGCTCCGAGCCCGAGGCGCTGACGGTGGGCGCCGCCCTGCGGCTCGCCGCGGAGGCCGGCCAACTGCTCAGCATCTGGCGTCAGTCGCCGCTCCGGGTGCTGGCGCGGCTGCACCTGGTGGCGTCGGGGTCGACGGCGGAGGGGGACGTCGTGGGCCGCCCCCGCCTCGCGGGGGAGTCGGTGAGCGAACCGCTGGTCGAGCTTCCGCTGCCGAGCGCCGAGGAGGTCGCGGGCCGGCTCGACGGCCTGTCGCGCCTGATCATCGCGGGCGGCTCCGCCCCGGCGCTGATCACGTCGGCGGTCGTGCACGGGGAGCTGTTGGCGCTGCGTCCGTTCGCCTCGTACAACGGGCTGGTCGCGCGCGCGGCCGAGCGCATCGTCTTGATCAACAGCGGCCTGGACCCCAAGGCGATCTGCCCGGCGGAGGTCGGTCACGCGGAACAGGGCCGCGCCGCCTATCTGGCCGCCTTCGAGGGCTACGTCTCCGGTACGCCGGAGGGGATGGCCGCCTGGATCGCGCACTGCGGCCGGGCGATCGAGTTGGGGGTCCGCGAGTCGACGGCGGTCTGTGAGGCGCTGCAGCGCGGCGCGGCCTGAGGCTCGACGACCCCGGACAAGGGTTGCGGCGACACCGTCTTGCTCTGGTGTCGCCGCTGGCATTCGCGCCCAGTTACCAAGCGTCCTCGAAGGTTGCCCATCAGGTCGGGAACTTTGCCCGTCACCTGGTGCGGCTGGCCCGTATTCGACGGGTCGACGTCGCGTGGGTGCTCGGCGTTCATGCTTCGGTCCGTGGGCCTTACTGCGTTTTAAAGATGATCCTCTCGGATGTTCTTTGGTCTCGCGGGCCGTTGACTCCTTTCTACTCCGCTTCGGAGAGAAGCGAAACCCCTCGTTCCACTTCTTTACTTTCCAGGGCGAGCAGGGGCGAATCGGACGGCCTTTATCGGCACGGGTCAGGAGATGAGACCGAAGCCCCCGCCGGATGCGCGGCAGGGGCTTCGGTGCTGCGGAGCGGCTACGGCGGGGGCCGGAGTCCGGTGCTGGGGGGGCAGGCGCCGGCGGCGGCCGGCTCGGGGGTCAGGCGCCGGCGGCGGCGGCCAGCGCGGTGGCACGGCGCCGGTTCGCGTACCAGACCAGTCCGGCGGTCGCGGCGGCCGCGCCCACGGCGGCCGCGGCGACCAGCGCCGGGCGTGCCGGCATGGAGAACCCGGGCAGCCGCTGCTTGAGCCGTACCGGCCGGTTGAACACCAGCACCGGCCACTCGCGGGCCACGGCCTCGCGGCGCAGCGCCCGGTCGGGATTGACCGCGTGCGGATGCCCGACCGCCTCCAGCATCGGGACGTCGGTGGCCGAGTCGCTGTACGCGTAGCAGCGCGTGAGGTCGTACCCCTCGGACGCGGCGAGTTCGCGCACGGCCTCGGCCTTCGTCGGCCCGTAGGCGTAGTACTCGATCTCGCCGGTGAAGCAGCCGTCCTCGCCCACGACCATGCGGGTGGCGACGACCCGGTCCGCGCCGAGCATCTCCCCGATCGGCTCGACGACTTCGGCGCCGGAGGTCGACACGATCACCACGTCGCGGCCGGCCGTGTGGTGGGCCTCGATCAGGGACGCGGCCTCGTCGTAGATGATCGGATCGATCAGGTCGTGCAGCGTTTCCGCGACGATCTCCCGCACCTGCTGCACGTTCCACCCCTTGCAGAGGGCGGACAGGTACTCCCGCATCCGCTCCATCTGGTCGTGGTCGGCGCCGCCGGCCAGGAAGATGAACTGCGTGTACGCGGTGCGCAGCACGGCCCGCCGGTTGATCAGGCCGCCTTGGTAGAAGGACTTGCTGAACGTCAGGGTGCTCGACTTCGCAATGACCGTCTTGTCCAGGTCGAAGAAGGCTGCGGTGCGAGGCGCGGAGTGCGGCATGGGCTGATTTTCCACGCCCCGAGCATATGCGCCCACCATTCGGCGTAAGGTGTGGCGCGTGGGTTTGCCTGAGAAGGCTCTCGGGTACACCATGGAAGTCACGGATCGTTCGCGACCGTGCTAACCCGGTCTGGCTCCTCCCCCCCCGAGTCGGACCGTGGGGACGACCCCCGCTCTCCCCCCCGGCGGGGGTCGTCGCATGTCCGGACGCGGTTCGCGTCCCTGCCTTCGGCCCCGAGTGACCATTCCTCAGCCCCCTTCTGTGCGCGGGCCCTGCGTGGCGAAGATCCTCACCTCTCCAAACTCGTGACACTGCGTGATGGTTCCGCAGCGCTCCGGAACTCACCTGGGAGGGTGAGCGGGTTATTCACAATCGGACCGTTGTCCACAGTTTTCGAGCAAGATCCACTTGTTTTTCCCGATCGCGGCACGGTGATTCCTGCCGCGAAGTCCGCGGCGCTCGGATGTGCGGGAGAAGGAGGCGGAGATCGTGGCTCGATCGAAGTCGTTCATGGTGTCGAGGGCCGCCGAGGCGGCCGGAAGCGGTGCCGGCGCCGGTGCCGGAGCGGGGTCCGCGGCGGGCGGCGGACGGCCGCTGATCATCACCGAGGATCCGCTGCTGCTCGACGATCTGCTGCGGCTGTGCGCCGCGGCGGGCGCCGAGCCGCATGTGCACCACGGGCTGCCGGAGCGGGGCGCGGGCGGTGAGGACGCGGGGAGCCCCGGGAGCGACAGCTACGCGGGGCGGGGCGCCGCCGGCGGCCACGGGGACGGCGTCGGGGACGGCGGGTCCGCGGGCACGGTCGGATGGGAGTCCGCGCCGCTCGTGCTGGTCGGCGACGACGCCGCCCGGCGGGTGCGCGGGGCGCCGCGCAGGAGCGGGGTGTTCCTCGTCGGCCGCGACCCGGACGACCCCCTCGTGTGGCAGCGGGCGGTGGAGATCGGCGCCGAGGAGGTGCTGCGGCTGCCCGACGCCGAGAACCGGCTCGTCGACCGCATCGCCGACGTCGTGGAAGGAGCCGGGCGGCCCGCCCTCACCGTCGGAGTGATCGGCGGCAGTGGCGGTGCGGGAGCCTCGACGCTGGCCTGCGCGCTCGCGGTCCGGGCCGCACGGGGCGGCGAGCGCACCATCCTCATCGACGGCGACCCGCTCGGCGGAGGCATGGACGTGCTGCTCGGGGGCGAGGGCGCCGAAGGCCTGCGCTGGCCGGACTTCGCGGGCTCGCGGGGCCGGGTCGGCGCCGGAGCCCTGGAGGAGTCGCTGCCCGAGCTCCACGCGCTACGGGTCCTCAGCTGGGACCGGGGCGACCGGGTGGTGGTGCCGCCCGCCGCGATGCGCTCGGTGGTGGCCGCGGCGCGCCGCCGAGGCGGAGTCGTGGTCGTGGACCTCCCTCGGCGGGTGGACGAGGCCGTGGCCGAGGTCCTGGCCCAGCTGGACCTGGTGCTGCTGGTCGTCCCGGGCGAGTTGCGGGCCGTGGCGGCCGCCGGCCGGGTGGCGGCCGGCGTGCGGATGGTGGCCCGCGACGTGCGCGTCGTCGTACGGGGCCGCTGCACGGGCGGGCTCGACGCGGAGGCCGTGGCGGGGCTGCTGGGAGCGCCCTTGGCCGGCGAGGTGCCGGTGGAGGTGGGACTTCCGGGGAGGGTGGCGGACGGGGAACCGCCGGGCGCCCAGGGGCGCGGGGCGCTGGCCCGGTTCTGCGACGGCTTCTGGCGGCGGGCGCTCGCCCCTGCCCAGGGGGTGGCGGCATGAGCGCCGTACTCCTGGACGCGGTGCGCCGGCAGCTGGCCGAGAGCGGGGCGGAACCGACACCGGCCAGGGTCGCGGCGGCCCTGCGCGCGCAGGGGCGGCTGCTGGGGGACGCGGAAGTGCTGGGTGTGGCCGCCGAGTTGCGGTCCGAACTGGTCGGGGCGGGTCCGCTGGAGGCGCTGCTCGGCGACCCGGAGGTCACCGACGTACTGGTCGCCGCCCCCGACCGGGTGTGGGTGGACCGGGGCGGCGGGCTGGAGCTGACCGGGGTGACCTTCGCCGACGCCGGCGCCGTGCGCCGGCTCGCCCAGCGGCTGGCCGCCGTGGCGGGGCGGCGGCTGGACGACGCCCGGCCCTGGGTGGACGCCCGGATGCCCGACGGCACCCGGCTGCACGCCGTGCTGCCTCCGGTGGCGGTCGGCTCGGCCTGCCTCTCGCTGCGGGTGGTGCGGCCGAAGGCGTTCACGCTGGAGGAACTGGTCGCGGCGGGGACGCTGCCGCCCGGCGGGCAGCGCCTGCTCCGGGACATGATCGAAGCCCGCCTCTCGTTCCTCGTCTCCGGGGGGACGGGCACGGGCAAGACCACGCTCCTCAGTGCCCTGCTGGGGCTGGTCGGACCCGGCGAGCGGATCGTGCTCGCCGAGGACTCGGCCGAGCTGCGGCCCGACCATCCCCATGTGGTCCGGCTGGAGACGCGCCCGGCCAACCAGGAGGGGGCCGGCCTGGTCACCCTGGCCGACCTGGTGCGCCAGGCCCTGCGGATGCGGCCCGACCGGCTGGTGGTGGGCGAGGTGCGCGGAGCCGAGGTCGCCGACCTCCTCGCGGCCCTGAACACCGGTCACGAAGGGGGCTGCGGCACGGTCCACGCCAATGCCGCCGCGCACGTCCCGGCCCGGCTGGAGGCGCTCGGTACGACCGCCGGGCTCGACCGGGCCGCCCTGCACAGCCAGTTGGCGGCCGCCCTGACCCTGGTGGTGCACCTGGTCCGGGACCGGGCGGGCCGGCGCCGGGTGGCCGAGGTGCACGTGCTGGAGCGGGACGCCGCCGGGCTGGTGGTCACCGTGCCGGCGCTGCGCTGGTCCGCGCACGGCTTCGTACGGGAGCGGGGCTGGGAGCGGCTGGCCCCCCTGCTGCGGGGTGCGCGGTGAACGCGGCTGCGGCGCTGCCGGTGCCGGTGTTCGCCGGAGTGCTCTGCGCCGGAGCGGCGGCGTGGGCCCTGGCCGGGGGCGACCGGGCGTCCCGGCGGGTCCGGGCGGTGCTGGCCGGTGCCCACGCCGCGGTCCCGCGGGGGCCGACGCGCCGGGAGCGGCTCGTGGTCGCCGTACGGGTCCGGGCCGCGCGGTGGCAGGAGTGGGCCTGCCTCGGCGCCGGGGTGGTGCTCGCTGCGCTGGGCGGGTCGGTGGTCCCGCTGCTGCTCGGTGCGGGTGCCGTTCCCCTGGTGCGGCGTTGGCAGGCGGCGCGGGCGCGGGAGCGCGCGCGGACGGCGCGGGCCGCCGAGGTGGCGGCCCTGTGCGGGGCGGCGGTGGGCGAACTGCGGGCGGGTGCCCAGCCCGGGCAGGCGCTCACGGCGGCGATGCGGCGCACGGTCGCGGGCCCCGGTGGACCGGGGGTGGTGGAGACGGGAGTGCTCGCCGCCGCGGCCTTCGGCGGGGACGTGCCCGGTGCGCTGCGCCAGGCCGCTCGGGAGCCGGGAGCCGAGGGACTGGCCGGGATGGCCGCCTGCTGGCGGGTGTCGGTGGACGGCGGCGCGGGGCTGGCCGCCGGCCTGGACCGGCTGGAGGGCGCCCTGCGGGCTGAGCGGGACCGGGAGGAGTCGATGCGCGCCCAACTGGCGGGCGCCCGGTCCACAGCGGTCGTACTCGCCCTGCTGCCCCTGGTGGGCCTGCTGATCGGCACCGGTCTCGGGGCGAATCCGCTGCGGGTCCTGCTGCACACCCCGATGGGGTGGGGCTGCCTGCTGGCGGGCGGGGTGCTGGAGGCCCTGGGGTTGCTGTGGTGCCGGCGGATCGTGCGGACGGGGGAGCGGTGATGGGCGCTGCGGCGGTCCACGGGCTGGGGACGGTGCTGTGCCTCTCGGCGGCGGCGGTGGTCCTCGTGGCGGCGGTGACGTCCGGGCTCCGGGAGCGGGTGGCCCGGCGCAGGGCCGTGGCCCTGCTCGGCGCCGAACGGCGCCGTCACGGGGCGGTGTCCGGTTCCCGGATACGGGGCGCGGCCGCCGCGTGGTGCTGGCCGGCCGGAGCGCTGCTGGCGGGCTGGGTGCTGGTGGGCGGGGCGGCGGGGACGGCCGTGGGCGCACTGGCGGCGGTGGGCGTCCGGCGGTGGATGGCCAGGGAGCGAGCGCCCGCCGGTGTCGACGTTCGGGAGGTGGAGCGCCAGCTTCCTTTCGCCGCAGACCTGTTGGCCGCCTGCCTGGCGGCCGGCGCGGCCCCGGTCGAGGCCGCGGAGGTGGTGGGGGAGTCGCTCGGAGGCCCGGTGGGCGACGGGTTGGCGCGGGCCGGGGCGGAGCTGCGGCTCGGCGGTGAACCGGGAGCCGCGTGGGGGAGGCTCGCGCAGATACCGGGCGCCCGGGCGCTCGCGGAGTGCCTGGAGCGGGCCGCCAGGACGGGAGCCCCCGCGGCGGAGCCGGTCTCCCGCCTCGCGTCGGCCCTGCGGGCCGACCGCGCCCGGCGGGCGAGCGCCGGGGCGCAGCGGGCCGCGGTCCTCGTCACCGCGCCGGTGGGCCTGTGTTTCCTCCCCGCTTTTCTCGCGATCGGGGTCGCGCCGGTGGTGATCGGTATGGCATCCGGTCTTCTCTCCGGCACCTGAGGTCACATCAATAACGGAAAATAACAGGAGGTTGTCATGAGGATCATCATGATTCGGCTGCGGACGGCACTGAGCGGTCGTGGGAACGACGCGGGGATGTCCACTTCGGAATACGCCATGGGCACGATCGCGGCGTGTGCGTTCGCCGCCGTTCTGTACAAGGTGGTCACGAGCGAAGTGGTCTCCACGGCCCTGCAATCGACCATCGGGAAGGCGCTCGATGTGCCCTTCTGAGAAGAATCCCCGTCGAATGGGCGACCGGGGATATGTGACGGCGGAGGCAGCCCTGGTGATCCCGGCGCTGGTGCTGTTCGCGGCGCTGCTCGTATGGGCGCTGATGGCGGCGGCCGCGCAGATCCGGTGTGTGGACGCGGCCCGGGCCGGTGCCCGGGCGGCGTCCCGGTCGGAGCCGGTGGAGGTGGCCCTCGCGGCGGCCCGGCAGGCCGCGCCGGCGGGGGCGGAGGTGGAGCTGGAGCGGATGGACGACCTGTGGCGGGTCCGGGTGACGGCCCCGGCGCCGGGCCCTGCCGGACTGCCGCTGCGGCTCGGGGCCCGGGCGGTGGCCCTGGCCGAGGACAGCGTGGGGCCGCCGCCGTGAGCCGGGACCGGGGGTCGGCGACGGTGTGGGCGACGCTCGTTGCCACGGTGCTGGGCGCGGTGTTCGCAGGTGTCCTGCTGCTGGGCCAGGCGGTCGTGGCCCGGCACCGGGCGGCGGCGGCAGCCGACCTTGCGGCGCTCGCGGCGGCGGCGACCTGGGCCCGCGGTCCGGAGACGGCCTGCGCCGCGGCCGTCCGGGTGGCCCGCGCCCAGGACGCCGTCCTGGGGGAGTGCCGGCTCCTCGGTGAGGTCGCCGAGGTGACGGCGCGGTCACGGGCGGGCCCTTTCAACCCCGAGATCCGGGCCCGTGCGGGCCCGCCCCTGGAGCCCCGCGGCACGGGCGGAGGACCCGCCCCTCCCGCCGCGCGCCTCCCGGCGGCGGCCGGGGAAGCGTGAAGCTCGGGGTCCGGGGCGCTGCCCGAAGCCTCCCGTCCCGCCCCGGACGGCTCCCGTTCCCGGCCGGCCGTGGGACGGAGCGGTCCGGGCGGGGAGCCGTCGGCTCGGGCGGGCCTGAGGGGGAGCCGTCGGCCGGGGGCGGCGCGGGTCGGGAGCGGGAGCCGCCCGGCAGCCGCCGGGACGGGACGGGCGGGACGGGACGGGCGGGTCGGGAGCCGCCGGGACGGGACGGGCGGGTCGGGAGCCGTCGGGCCGGGGGCGGCGAGGGTCGGGAGCCGGCGGGACGGGACCGTGCAGGTCGGGAGCCGTCGGGCCGGGGGCGGCGAGGGTCGGGAGCCGGCGGGGTCGCGGCGGATCAGGGCTGGGGGGTGGGAGCCGGCGGGGCGGCGGAGAGGAGGCGGGTCAGGAGGCGGACGGCGCCGCGCTTGTGCAGGGGCTCGTTGCCGTTGCCGCACTTGGGGGACTGGATGCACGAGGGGCAGCCGGCCTCGCACTCGCAGGCCGCGATCGCGTCGCGGGTCGCCGTCAGCCAGGCGCGGGCCGTGTGGAAGGCCCGCTCGGCGAACCCGGCGCCGCCGGGGTGGCCGTCGTAGACGAAGACCGTGGGGAGGAGGGTGTCGGGATGCAGCGGCACGGAGACGCCGCCGATGTCCCAGCGGTCGCAGGTGGCGAAGAGCGGGAGCAGGCCGATGGAGGCGTGCTCGGCGGCGTGGAGGGCGCCGCCGAGGATCTCCGGATTGATCCGGGCCTCGTCGAGCTGGTCCTCGGTGACCGTCCACCACACGGCCCGGGTGCGCAGGGTGCGGGGCGGCAGGTCCAGCTTGGTCTCGCCCAGCACCTCGCCGGTGATCAGCTTGCGGCGCAGGTAGGAGACGACCTGGTTGGTGACCTCGACGGAGCCGTAGCAGAGCCGGGCCGAGCCCCAGGGGATCTCGGTCTCGGTCTCCAGGATCGAGATGGAGGTGGTGTCGCGGGCGGTCGTGGAGAACGGCGGGTTCGCCTCTTCGACGAGGGCCGCCGAGTCCTCCAGGTCCAGGTGCTTCACGAGGTAGGTACGGCCCTGGTGGAGGTGGACGGCCCCGTCGTGGACGGCGGTGTGGGCCGCCGACTCGTCGACCGTGCCCAGCAGCCGGCCGGTCGCGGCCTCGACGATCTGCACCGGGCGCCCGCCGCCGCCCCGGATGTCGGTCAGGTCCGAGGCCCGCTCCCGGCGGGTCCAGTGCCAGGCCGTCGCGCGCCGCCGCAGCAGCTTCGCCGCTTCGAGCTGGGGCAGGAGGTCGTGCGTCGTCGGGCCGAAGAGCTCCAGGTCGGGCTCCGTCAGCGGGAGCTCCGCCGCCGCCGCGCACAGGTGCGGGGCGAGGACGTACGGATTGTCGGGATCCAGGACGGTCGCCTCCACGGGCTGCCGGAACAGCGCCTCGGGGTGGTGGACGAGGTAGGTGTCCAGCGGGTCGTCCCGGGCGATCAGCACGGCCAGGGCCCCCTGGCCCGCCCGACCGGCCCGACCGGCCTGCTGCCACAGGGAGGCCCTCGTACCGGGATAGCCCGTGATGAGTACGGCGTCGAGCCCGGAGACGTCCACACCCAGCTCCAGGGCCGTCGTGGCGGCAAGTCCGAGCAGCTCGCCCGAGTGCAGGGCGCGCTCCAGGGCCCGGCGCTCCTCGGGCAGGTAACCGCCCCGGTAGGCCGCGACCCGCCGGACCAGCGAGCGGTCGACCGCCGCGAGGCGTTCCTGGGTGATCACCGAGATCAGTTCGGCGCCGCGCCGTGAGCGGACGAAGGCGACCGTGCGGACACCCTGCGCGACCAGGTCCGTCAGCAGGTCGGCGGTCTCGGCGGTGGCCGTCCGGCGCACGGGCGCGCCCTTCTCGCCGCGCAGCTCGCCGATCAGCGGTGGCTCCCAGAGGGCGAAGACCACCTCGCCGCGCGGCGAGGCGTCGTCGGTGATCTCCGTCACCCGGACGCCGGTCAGCCGGGAGGCGGCCGCCGCCGGGTCGCTGGCGGTGGCGGAGGCCAGCAGGAAGACCGGTTCGGAGCCGTAGCGGGCGCACAGCCGCCGCAGCCGGCGCAGTACCTGGGCCACATGGGAGCCGAACACGCCGCGGTAGCTGTGGCACTCGTCGATCACGACGTAGCGCAGGGCCCGCAGGAAGGAGGACCAGCGGGGGTGGGCGGGCAGGATCCCGCGGTGCAGCATGTCGGGATTGGTGAGCACGTAGTTGGCGTACTGGCGCACCCATTCGCGCTCCTCGACGGGCGTGTCGCCGTCGTAGACCGCGGGGCGGACCGCGTTGCCGAGCGGGGCGGCGAGTTCCCGCACGGCCCGCCGCTGGTCGGCCGCCAGCGCCTTGGTGGGCGCCAGGTACAGGGCGGTGGCGCCCCTGCCGTTCGGGGCCTGCGCGCCGTCTGCGAGGGCGGAGAGGACGGGTGCGAGGTAGGCCAGGGACTTCCCGGAGGCGGTCCCGGTGGCGACGACCACGGACTCGCCGTCCAGGGCGAGCTCGGCCGCCGCCGCCTGGTGCTCCCACGGATGTTCGATCCCGGCGGCCGTGATGGCGGCCACGACATCCGTTCGGATGCGGTCGGGCCAGACTGCATGACGACCCGCCCGAGGGGGCAAGTGCTCCGTATGGGTGATGCGAGCAGCCCGGGAAGACCCCCGTGACAGCCGGTCCAGGACCGTGTCGGGAGTGGGTCGCGCGTCCGCGGGTGCCGTGGGCCGACCGGGGCGGTGAGTGTTGGCCATTGAAAGCGAGTGTGTCACTGGCGTGCGGGACAATGGTCCCAAGGCGTCGTGCGCGCCCTGTCGGTAAGTGATTGAATGCCATCGCGGCAGCCAATCCCTCCCCTACCTTCGGGTGGGGTAGGCCCCTGGGGGGCGCCGCTCGATAGCAAGGTGCTGGAGGATCCGTGGACCTGTCCCTGTCGACTCGCACTGTCGGCGACCGCACGGTCGTCGAGGTCGGTGGCGAGATTGATGTGTATACCGCGCCCAAGCTGCGCGAGCAGTTGGTCGAGTTGGTGAACGACGGCAGCTACCACCTGGTTGTCGACATGGAGCGAGTGGACTTCCTCGACTCCACCGGGCTTGGTGTGCTCGTGGGAGGCCTCAAGCGCGTCCGCGCGCACGAGGGTTCGCTGCGTCTGGTGTGCAACCAGGAGCGCATCCTGAAGATCTTCCGCATCACCGGTCTGACCAAGGTGTTCCCGATCCACACCACTGTGGACGACGCCGTCAACGCCACCGACTGACGGCTCCGGCCGGCGTGCTGCCGGCGAGGAGTACGGGGGTGCCGGGCCGTCGATCGGCCCGGGCCCCTGTCAAGTCACGCCCGTAGTCCGAGGGGGACGCGCATGGCCACCGTTGAACTGCGCTTCAGCGCCCAGCCCGAACACGTTCGGACGGCCCGCCTCGTCGCGGCCGCCGTGGCGCGGCGGGCCGGCGTGGAGGAAGCCGTCCTCGACGAGGTTCGCCTCGCCGTGGGCGAGGCCTGCTCGCGTGCCGTCGGGCTGCACCGCACCAACGGACTGACCGCGCCCGTCCGGGTCGTGCTGATCGAGGAGGAGAAGGTGTTCTCCATCGAGGTCGGCGACGAGGTTCCCGGACCGGCCGGCGGTTCGGCCGAGGCCGTGTCCGGCATCGAGGCCGCCCTGGACCCCGACACGGACGGCCAGGACGAGATGGGTCTCGCCGTGATCAGCGGGCTCGTCGACGACGTCGAGGTGACCAGTGGCGAATCGGGCGGGACCATTCGGATGAGCTGGCCCACCGCCGGGGTCGCCGAGGCCCGGTAGCGCGTCCGCCCGCTGCGCGGGGTGCGCATTCCCTCGTATTTTCCGATCTTCATCAAGGCCCTGCTGAGCAGGGCCTTTTTCATGCTCTCCCGATCAATGATCAGGCGTCAATGCCTTTGCCCCATTACTGCTTTCGAGGGTAATGGAGTGACGCGATCCATTGCTGAGGAGCGAGAGCACGCCAATTCCGTTTCCCGCGTACTGTTTTGATCACGGCGCGCTCCCTACAATCCGTCCACATCTTGAGCTCATCACGTCAAGGAGGACGAATGACGGGGCTCTTCACCCCTATCGCGCCGGGTCGCACCACTGACCTGGCAGCCGCAGTACTCACCGATGACAATCGGCTTATCGTGATCGTCATCGCGGTCGTGGCACTCGCCGCGCTCGTCGTCGCGCAGATCCTGGTCCGCCAGGTCCTCGCGGCCGACGAGGGAACCGACAGCATGAAGAAGATCGCCGCCGCCATCGAGGAAGGCGCCAACGCCTACCTCGGCCGTCAGCTGCGCACGCTCGGCGTCTTCGCCGTCGTGGTCTTCTTCCTGCTCTTCCTGCTCCCCGCCGACACCTGGTCGCAGCGGGCCGGGCGATCCGCCTTCTTCCTCGTGGGCGCCCTCTTCTCGGCGGCCACCGGCTACATCGGCATGCGTCTCGCGGTCCGCGCCAACGTGCGCGTCGCCGCCGCCGCGCGCGAGGCCACCCCCGCCGAGGGCGAGCCCGCCAAGGACCTGACCGAGGTCTCCCACAAGGCGATGAAGATCGCCTTCCGCACGGGCGGCGTGGTCGGCATGTTCACCGTCGGCCTGGGCCTGTTCGGCGCTTCGTGCGTCGTCCTGGTCTACGCCGCCGACGCCCCGAAGGTGCTGGAGGGCTTCGGTCTCGGCGCCGCCCTGATCGCGATGTTCATGCGTGTGGGCGGAGGCATCTTCACCAAGGCCGCCGACGTCGGCGCCGACCTGGTCGGCAAGGTCGAGCAGGGCATTCCGGAAGACGACCCGCGCAATGCCGCGACCATCGCCGACAACGTGGGCGACAACGTCGGAGACTGCGCCGGAATGGCCGCCGACCTCTTCGAGTCGTACGCCGTCACCCTGGTGGCCGCGCTGATCCTCGGCAAGGTCGCCTTCGGCGACATGGGCCTCGCCTTCCCGCTGATCGTGCCCGCCATCGGCGTGATCACCGCGATGATCGGCATCTTCGCGGTCTCCCCGCGCCGGTCCGACCGCAGCGGCATGACCGCCATCAACCGCGGCTTCTTCATCTCCGCCGTGATCTCCCTGGTGCTGGTCGCGATCGCGGTCTACGCCTACCTGCCGGCCAGCTACAAGGACCTCGTCGGCGTCGAGGACGCCGCGATCGCCAACCACGCCGGCGACCCGCGCGTCCTGGCCGTCGTCGCCGTCGCGATCGGCATCGTGCTGGCCGCCCTGATCCAGCAGCTGACCGGCTACTTCACCGAGACCAACCGCCGTCCCGTCCGGGACATCGGAAAGTCCTCCCTGACCGGCGCGGCCACCGTCGTCCTCGCCGGCATCTCGGTCGGCCTGGAGTCGGCGGTCTACACGGCGCTGCTGATCGGCCTCGGCGTCTACGGGGCCTTCCTGCTCGGCGGCACGTCGATCATGCTCGCGCTGTTCGCAGTGGCCCTGGCCGGTACCGGCCTGCTCACCACGGTCGGCGTCATCGTCGCCATGGACACCTTCGGACCCGTCTCCGACAACGCCCAGGGCATCGCGGAGATGTCCGGTGACGTCGAGGGCGCGGGCGCGCAGGTCCTGACCGACCTGGACGCCGTGGGCAACACCACCAAGGCCATCACCAAGGGCATCGCCATCGCCACGGCGGTGCTCGCCGCGGCCGCGCTCTTCGGCTCGTACAACGACGCCATCGCGACCGCGGTCAAGGAAGTCGGCGCCAAGTCCGGGGAGATGAACCTCAGCCTGGACATCGCGCAGCCCAACAACCTGGTCGGGCTGATCCTGGGTGCGGCCGTCGTGTTCCTGTTCTCCGGCCTCGCCATCAACGCGGTCTCCCGCTCCGCGGGCGCCGTGGTCTACGAGGTGCGCCGCCAGTTCCGCGAGCACCCCGGGATCATGGACTACAGCGAGAAGCCCGAGTACGGGCGGGTGGTCGACATCTGCACCAAGGACGCGCTGCGCGAGCTCGCCACCCCCGGCCTGCTCGCCGTCCTCACCCCGATCGCCGTGGGCTTCTCCCTCGGCGTGGGGGCGCTGGGCTCCTTCCTCGCAGGAGCCATCGGTACGGGCACCCTGATGGCGGTCTTCCTCGCCAACTCCGGCGGCGCGTGGGACAACGCGAAGAAGCTCGTCGAGGACGGCCACCACGGCGGCAAGGGCAGCGAGGCCCACGCCGCGGTCGTCATCGGCGACACGGTCGGCGACCCGTTCAAGGACACCGCGGGTCCCGCGATCAACCCGCTGCTCAAGGTGATGAACCTGGTGGCGCTGCTGATCGCCCCGGCCGTCGTGCAGTTCAGCTTCGGCCCGGACACCAGCGCGACCGTACGGGCCGTGGTGGCGGTCCTCGCGATCGGCATCATCGTCGGTGCGGTGTACGTCTCCAAGCGCCGCGGCATCACCGTCGGCGACGAGGCCGAGGACGGAGCCGCCGAGCGGGTGAAGACGGCCGATCCGGCGACGGTCACCTGACCGGTACACCGGCAGAGGGACGGGCGGGACGGGCAGGGTCGGCCGTACGCCCGAACGGCGGACGGGCGGTGCGGAGTGACGCGCCGTCCGTCCGCCTTTGTGCGTCCCCCGATGGCAGGCGTGTATCTTCCGGGCCGAGAGCCTTCGAAGGGACCAATCCGGTGAACAAGAAGCTTGCGACCGCGTTGTCGGGCGGTGCGGTGCTGATGCTCGTCCTGTCCGGCTGCGGCGGGGACGACGGCGACAAGAAGGCCGACGCGTGGGCCAAGAAGGTCTGCGACGCGTGGCAGCCCGAACTCAAGAAGATCGAGGCCGCCAACGCGGACATCAAGCGCGTGGCGACGGAGAGCAGCAAGCCCGAGGAGGTCCAGTCGACGGACTCGGCGGCCTTCGGGACCATGTCCGCGTCGTACCAGTCGATGGGGACGGCCCTGCAGGAGGCGGGGATTCCGCCGGTCAAGGAGGGTACGGCGACCTCGGCCGAGGCCGTCAAGGGCTTCGAGTCCACGTCCAAGGGCTACGCCGACCTGAAGGCGAAGATGGACGCCCTCGACCCCAAGGACCAGACGAAGTTCGCCGAGGGGCTCAAGGAGCTCGCGGGCGGCCTGGAGGAGGCGACGAAGGGCGGCAAGGACGCCCTCGCACAGCTGAACGCGGGCGGCCTGGACAAGGCCATGAACAGCCAGAAGGGCTGCCAGGTCACAGCGCCGTCCACGTCGCCGTCGCCCAAGTAGCCCGGCGCACCGACGCATCGGCGGTCGGACGGACCGGCGGACCGGCGGGCGGGCCCGCGCTGTTCGCCGCCGCCCGCCCGCCCGGCGCCCGTCGTTGCTCCCCGGGGCCGCCCCGTCCTGCGCTCCGGGGCGCACGCGCGGGGCGCCGCATCCCACGCCGACGGTCGCGTGGCGCACGGATTCCCGGTGCCAGCGGACACAATGGGCGGGTGAGTACCACCAGCCTTCCCTCGTCCGCCCACGCCGCCGAGCTCCGCACCGCCCTCCTCGCCGCCGGTTTCACCGCCGACGGACTCCTCGACCTGCTCGGCGCCCCCGCCTACGCGGCCCTGGCCCGCAGTGAGACGGTGCCCGCCCTGCGGGCGACCCGCGCCGCGGCCGACGCCCCGCTCGCGACCCTCGTCCGGCTGTTCCTGCTCCAGCAGCCCGTGCCGTACCCGCACGCCGCCGCCGCACTGCCCGTCGAGACGGCCCTGGCCGACGGCTGGTTGCGGCGCGCGGGCGACGAGGTGTACGCCGCCGTCGACGTGCGGCCGTACGGCGGTCCGGACGGCGAGGACTGGTTCATCGCCTCCGACCTCGGCTGCGCCGTCGGCGGGGCCGGCGGGATCGGCAGCCGTGAGGAGGCCGTGGTCCTCGGCGTCGGCGGCGCGTCCACCACCCTGGCCGGGATCACCGTGCGCACCCCGGTCGGCTCCGCCCTCGACCTCGGGACGGGATCGGGCATCCAGGCGCTGCACGCCACCCGGCACGCGACCCGGGTCACGGCCACCGATGTCAACCCGCGCGCCCTGGAGTTCACCCGTTTGACGTTGGCCCTGTCGGGGGCGCCGGAGGCCGAGCTGCTCACCGGCTCGCTCTTCGAGCCGGTCGGCGACGCGACGTACGACCTGATCGTGTCGAACCCGCCCTTCGTGATCTCCCCGGGCGCCCGGCTGACGTACCGCGACGGCGGCATGGGCGGCGACGACCTGTGCCGGACGCTGGTGCAGCAGGCCGGTGCCCACCTCCGCCCGGGCGGGTTCGCGCAGTTCCTGGGCAACTGGCAGCACGTCGAGGGCGAGGACTGGCGGGACCGGCTGCGCTCCTGGGTGCCGCGCGGCTGCGACGCGTGGATCGTGCAGCGCGACGTGCAGGACGTGACGCAGTACGCGGAACTGTGGCTGCGCGACGGGGGCGACCACCGCACCGACCCGGCCGAGTACGTCCAGCGGTACGAGGACTGGCTGGACGAGTTCGAGGCCCGCAAGACCAGGTCCGTCGGCTTCGGCTGGATCACCCTGCGCCGGTCCGACGCGGCCGAGCCCTCGATCGTCGTCGAGGAGTGGCCGCACTCGGTGGAGCAGCCGCTCGGCGAGACGGTGCTGGCGCACTTCGCCCGGCAGGACTACCTGCGCGACCACGACGACGCCTCGCTGCTGGAGGCGTACTTCGCGCTCGCCCCGGAAGTGGTCCAGGAGCAGGTCGGCGCACCCGGCGCGGAGGACCCCGAGCACGTGGTGCTCCGGCAGCACCGCGGGATGCGGCGCGCCACCAAGGTCGACACGGTCGGGGCCGGGTTCGCCGGAGTGTGTGACGGCTCACTCAGCGCGGGCCGCATCCTGGACGCGATCGCGCAGCTGGTGCAGGAGGATCCGGTCGTTCTGCGGGACCGCACTCCGGAGGCCATCCGGCTGCTGGTCGAGCAGGGATTCCTGGAGCCGGTGGCGGATCCGGCGCGGTAGCCGGAGTGGTCCGGGGGCCGTCCCGAATGCCGTCCCGATGCCGTCCCGATGCCGTCCGGGGAACCGTCCGGGCCGGCTGCGGCACCCGGATGTAACCGGGGGTTCGCCGTCCGTACTCCCACGGCTGTCATGCTCCTGCAGAGCGGGATCCGGGGGGATCCCGGGAGCGGCTCAGGGGTATGGGGAACGGCATGGACAACGGCCCGGCGATCTTCGCGGCGACCGTGTTCCTGCTGTTCGGGGCCGCTCTGCTGGCCTGGACGGGGGCGCGCTCGCTGCACGGCGCGCCGGTGGCAGAGGGCGCGCGCCCCGTCGCGGCCGCAGCGCTCGCCCTGCTGGCCGGCGGCGTGTCGCTGGCGCTCGGCGTGTGGTGCCTCACGCGGATCTGACGCCGGGGCGCGGGGCCGCGTACGGCGGGTCGTGAACACCCGCGGGCCCTGGTGGGGACCGGTGCGGGGCGGCTTCCGGGACGGGTACGGCGCGACGCGCGCGGGTGGGGCCAGGTGGCCCCCGGGCCACTCGGCCCGGTGACCGGGAGCGGTCCGGCGCGGTATCCGGGCGGCAGAAGTGGCACTTGTCGGGTTACCGTTCGAGTGGCCGTTGCGGGCTTGTGCCGTTTGACACGGGTGCGGGTTGTACCGTCACACTCCGCAGCGTCGCCGTAATGCGACCGAGTGCCGACCGGAGAGAAGAGCCAAGTTGTCCCCGACTAGCGAGACCGCAAAGGGCGGCCGCCGACTCGTCATCGTCGAGTCCCCTGCCAAGGCGAAGACGATCAAGGGCTATCTCGGCCCCGGATACGTCGTCGAGGCGAGCGTCGGGCACATCCGCGACCTCCCGAACGGCGCGGCAGAGGTTCCCGACAAGTACACCGGCGAGGTCCGCCGCCTCGGCGTGGACGTCGAGCACGACTTCCAGCCGATCTACGTCGTCAACGCGGACAAGAAGGCCCAGGTCAGGAAGCTCAAAGAGCTCCTGGCCGAGTCCGACGAGCTCTTCCTCGCCACCGATGAGGACCGCGAGGGCGAAGCCATCGCGTGGCACCTGCAGGAAGTCCTCAAGCCCAAGGTCCCCGTCCACCGGATGGTCTTCCACGAGATCACCAAGGACGCGATCCGCGACGCCGTCGCCAACCCGCGCGAGCTCAACCAGCGCATGGTCGACGCCCAGGAGACCCGCCGCATCCTCGACCGCCTCTACGGCTACGAGGTCTCGCCGGTCCTGTGGAAGAAGGTCATGCCGCGCCTGTCGGCCGGCCGCGTCCAGTCGGTGGCCACCCGCCTCGTCGTCGAGCGGGAGCGCGAGCGCATCGCCTTCCGGTCCGCCGAGTACTGGGACCTGACCGGAACCTTCTCCACCGGCCGCGCCGGTGACGCCTCCGACCCCTCGACGCTGGTCGCCCGCCTGAACACGGTGGACGGCAAGCGCGTCGCGCAGGGCCGCGACTTCGGCTCGAACGGGCAGCTCAAGAGCGAGGTGCTGCACCTCGACGAGGCGAACGCCAGGGCGCTCGCCGCCGCGCTGGAGGGCGCCTCGTTCGCCGTCCGCTCGGTCGAGTCCAAGCCGTACCGCCGCTCGCCGTACGCCCCGTTCCGCACGACCACGCTCCAGCAGGAGGCCTCGCGCAAGCTCGGCTTCGGTGCGAAGGCGACCATGCAGGTGGCGCAGAAGCTGTACGAGAACGGCTTCATCACCTACATGCGTACGGACTCCACGACGCTCTCCGGGACCGCCGTGACGGCGGCGCGGGCGCAGGTCACGCAGCTCTACGGGGCCGACTACCTGCCGGAGAAGCCGCGCGTCTACGCGGGCAAGGTCAAGAACGCCCAGGAGGCGCACGAGGCGATCCGTCCTTCGGGTGATCGTTTCCGCACGCCGGCCGAGACGGGTCTGACCGGTGACCAGTTCCGCCTGTACGAGCTGATCTGGAAGCGGACCGTCGCCTCCCAGATGAAGGACGCGGTCGGCAACTCGGTCACCGTGAAGATCGGCGGCCGGGCGGGCGACGGGCGGGACGCCGAGTTCACCGCCTCCGGCAAGACGATCACCTTCCACGGCTTCATGAAGGCGTACGTCGAGGGCGCGGACGACCCGAACGCCGAGCTCGACGACCGCGAGAAGCGGCTCCCGCAGGTCGCGGAGGGCGACGCCCTCGCCGCCGAGGAGATCACCGCGGACGGTCACTCGACCAAGCCGCCGGCCCGCTACACCGAGGCCTCGCTGGTCAAGGAGCTCGAAGAGCGCGAGATCGGCCGCCCGTCCACGTACGCCTCGATCATCGGCACCATCCTCGACCGCGGCTACGTCTTCAAGAAGGGCACGGCGCTCGTGCCGTCCTTCCTGTCGTTCGCCGTGGTCAACCTCCTGGAGACGCACTTCGGACGGCTCGTCGACTACGACTTCACCGCGAAGATGGAGGACGACCTCGACCGCATCGCGCGCGGCGAGGCCCAGTCCGTGCCGTGGCTCAAGCGCTTCTACTTCGGCTCGGAGGACGCCACGGAGGTCGTGCCCGCCGAGGGCGACCACCTCGGCGGTCTGAAGGAACTGGTCACCGACCTGGGCGCGATCGACGCCCGGGAGATCTCCTCCTTCCCCGTCGGCGAGGGCATCGTGCTGCGCGTCGGCCGCTACGGGCCGTACGTGGAGCGGGGCGAGAAGGACGCCGAGGGCCACCAGCGGGCCGACGTACCGGAGGAGATGGCGCCGGACGAGCTGACGGTGGAGTACGCGGAGGAGCTGTTCGCGAAGCCGAGCGGCGAGTTCGAGCTCGGCAAGGACCCGGTCAGCGGCAACGAGATCGTCGCCAAGGACGGCCGCTACGGCCCCTATGTGACGGAGATCCTGCCCGAGGGCACGCCGAAGACCGGCAAGAACGCGGTCAAGCCGCGGACCGCCTCGCTCTTCAAGTCGATGAGCCTGGACACGGTCACCCTCGACGACGCGCTCAAGCTGATGTCGCTGCCGCGCGTGGTCGGAGCGGACGCCGAAGGCGTGGAGATCACCGCCCAGAACGGCCGCTACGGCCCGTACCTGAAGAAGGGCACGGACTCGCGGTCGCTGGAGACCGAGGACCAGCTGTTCTCGATCACGCTGGACGAGGCCCTGGCCGTGTACGCCCAGCCGAAGCAGCGCGGCCGCGCCGCGGCCAAGCCGCCGTTGAAGGAACTGGGCACGGACCCGGTGAGCGAGAAGCCGGTCGTGGTCAAGGACGGCCGCTTCGGTCCGTACGTGACGGACGGCGAGACGAACGCGACGCTGCGGCGCGAAGACGACGTCGAGACCATCACGCCGGAGCGCGGCTACGAGCTGCTCGCGGAGAAGCGGGCCAAGGCCCCGGCCAAGAAGGCGGCGAAGAAGGCACCGGCCAAGAAGGCCCCTGCCAAGAAGGCGCCCGCCAAGAAGGCGACGGCGACGAAGACCGCTGCCGCGAAGACGACGACGGCGAAGAAGGCGACGGCCGCGAAGACCGCCGCCAAGAAGACGGTCGCCAAGAAGGCCGCGGCGACCGCTTCCTCGGAGGACTAGGGCGGGGACCGGCGACCTTGCCGGTCCGGCACTGGCCTTCGTCCGACCGGTACGGGGCCCCGCGCGGTGCGCGGGGCCCCGTCCGTCGTCCCGGCGGCCCCGGACCGGGGTGCGAAGGGGGGCGGGGCGGACCTTGTCCACAGCCCTCCGCACCCGCCGAGCACAGCGGATAGGCTGGGCGGATGACGCGAGCCGAGCAGCCGACGGTCGTGACCGCCGAGGCCAACCCGACCTACGACGAAGCCCTAGCCGCAGATTCCCGCGAACGGGCGGTGCGCGCGCTGCTGCGCACCCCCCGGCTGCGCCGGCTGTGGAGCGCCCAACTGGTGAGCGGCGTCGGCGACGCGCTCGCCCTGCTGGTCCTGGTGCTGCTGGCGCTCCAGGCCGCCCTCTCCGAAGGAGCCTTCGGCGGCGGCTACCGGGGCGCGGCCCTCACCGTCGCCGTGGTCTTCGGCGTCCGGATCCTCGCCACCGTGGTCTTCGGAGCCGTCCTCCTCGGCCCGCTGGCCGGGCTGATGGCCCCCAGTGGCAAGCTGGACCGCCGCTGGACGATGATCGGCGCCGACGGCGTCCGCCTCGGGCTCTTCGTCGTCGCGCCGCTCTGGCTCGACTGGATCCCGGCCCACGCGCTCACCGCGTTGCTGGCCACCGTCTTCGTCTCCGGCGCCGCCGAACGGCTGTGGACGCTGGCCAAGGAGAGCGCCGCTCCCGCCCTGCTGCCCGCGCCGCCGCCCGAGGGGGCGACCGTACGGCCCCTCCCGGACCACATGGACGCGCTGCGGCGGCTGACGCTGCGTACGGCTTTCGCGGCCCTGCCCGTCGCGGCGGCCGCCCTGCTCGCCGCGACCCTGCTCGGCAAGGCCCTCGGCCTCGGCGTGGACTGGTTCGCCGTGAACCAGGCTGCCCTCGGCTCGTACCTGGCCGCCGGCCTCTTCGCGGCGTCGATCTCGCTGCTGCTGCCGCTGGTACTGCCCGGCGACAAGACCCCGCGCCCCCGGTCCCCGCTGGAGGGCCTGCGCGCCCCCAAGGCGGGCGACCGCCCCGACAAGGGCCGTACGGGCGCCGTTCCGGTCCTCGTGCTGGCCTGCGCCGCCGTCGCCGGAGCGGTGTCCTGCGCCGTCGCGGTGGCCGTGCTGCACGCCTTCGACCTCGGCGGCGGGCCGGCCTCCTTCGCGCTGCTCGTCCTGGCACTGGTCGGCGGCACCGCCGCCGGCATCCGCGCCGCCCAGGCCGGCAAGGTGCTGCCCGCCCTGTCCCGGCGCCGGCTGCTGGCCCTCGCCATAGCGGTCACCGGGCTCGCCCTGCTGCTGGCCGGGCTGGTCCCGGACACCGCGACGGTGCTGTTCCTGTCGCTGCTCACCGGCACCGCGGCGGGCGTCGCGGCCCACACCGGCCACACGCTGCTGGAGCAGGAGACCGAGGAGTTTCGCCGGGCCCGGATCACCGAGCACCTCCAGGCGGTCGTACGGGTCGCCCTGGCCGTCGGGGCGGTCGTCGCCCCGCTCCTGGCCTCGGCGATCGGCCCGCACCGGCTCACCGGCGGAGACGTGGTCTTCGCGCACGGCGGCGCCGCCTTCACGCTGATGCTGGTCGGCGCGCTGCTGCTGCCGGTCGCCGTGTTCGTGCTGACCAAGGCGGACGACCGCAGCGGCGTGCCGCTGCGGCGCGACCTGCGCGAGGCGCTGCGCGGCGGCGAGCCCGACCAGGCGCCGTCCGCCACCGGCTTCTTCATCGCCCTGGAGGGCGGAGACGGCGCCGGCAAGTCCACCCAGGTACAGGCGCTCGCCGACTGGATACGGGGCAAGGGCCACGAGGTGGTCGTGACGCGCGAGCCCGGGGCCACCCCGGTCGGCAAGCGGCTGCGCTCGATCCTGCTCGACGTCTCGTCGGCCGGACTGTCCGACCGCGCCGAGGCGCTGCTGTACGCGGCGGACCGGGCGGAGCACGTGGACTCGGTCGTCCGCCCGGCGCTGGAGCGCGGCGCGGTCGTGATCTCTGACCGCTACATCGACTCCTCGGTGGCCTACCAGGGCGCCGGCCGCGACCTCTCCCCGACCGAGATCGCCCGGATCTCGCGCTGGGCCACGGACGGCCTCGTACCGAACCTGACCGTACTGCTCGACGTGTCGCCGGAGGCGGCGCGGGAGCGGTTCACGGAGGCCCCGGACCGGCTGGAGTCGGAACCGGCGGAGTTCCACCAGCGGGTGCGGTCCGGGTTCCTGACGCTGGCCGCCTCCGACCCCGGGCGCTACCTGGTGGTCGACGCGGGCCAGGACCCCGATGCGGTGACCACCGTCGTACGGCACCGCCTGGACCGGATGCTTCCGCTCTCCGAGGCCGAGGTGGCCGCGCAGGCGGAGGCCCGGCGCCTCGCGGAGGAGGAGGCCCGGCGCAGGGCCGAGGAGGAGGCGGCGCGCAAGGCCGAGGAGGAGCGGCTGCGGGCCGAGGAGGAGGCCCGCAGGGCCCGCGAGGCCGAGGAGGCGCGCATCAGGGCCGAGGCCGAGGCCGCCCGCAAGGCGGAGGAGGAGCGGCTGCGGGCCGAGGAGGAGGCCCGGGCCCGGGCCGAGGCCGAGCGGTTGCGCGCGGAGGCCGAGGAGAGGGCGCGGGCGCAGGAGCGTGAGCGGCTGCGCCGGCAGGCCGAGGAGGAGGCCCGGCTGCGGGCCGAGGCCGAGGAGCGCCGGCTGGAGAAGCAGCGGCGGGCCGAGGAGGCCCTGCTGAAGGCCGAACAGGCGCGGCGGCTGGCGGAGGCCGCGGCGGCGGAGGTGGCGGCGAAGAGCGCTGCCGCGGCGGCAGCGGCGGCGGCGGCTTCGGCCCCGGCACCGGCCGCCCCGGCACCGGCCGCACCCGCTCCGGCGGCGCGGCAGGAGCAGCGGCAGGCGCGGCAGGACCGGTATGACGACGAGGTGACGGTCGAGACGCCCGTGGCACGGCAGGCACCGCCCGACCGGCGCGTGCTGCAGCCGGACGACGTCACCGAGACGGTTCCGGTCCCCAAGGTCGACCCCGCCCGGCGGCCGGCCGCCGCCGACGAGACCGCCGTGCTGCCGCCGGTGCGCGGCACGGACGAGACCGCCGTGCTGCCGCCGGTGCGCCCGGACACCGCGCCGCCGGCGGCGACCGCGCGGTCGGCCTCGCGGCCGACGGCCCGGCGCCCCCAGGAGAACCCCGCCGACCGGGTGCCGCCCGGCATCTTCCGGGACACCGGCAACGACCGGACGCGGGAGCTCCCGGTGCTCGACGAGGACGGCCGGTCGCGCCGGGCCCGCCCGGACTGGGCCGAGGAGACCCCGCTGGACGACCTCCCGACCCTGGCCGACGAGCTGCTGGGCCGCCGCGGGGACGAGGGCGACGAGGACGAGGACCGTCCGCGCCCCCGGCGCTGACGGCGGCCGGACCGGAATGTCAGTGGCGCGCGCCACACTGTGAACAGGCGCGCACGGACGGCAAGCGGACGACGGCGGAGAGCGGAAGGCGGTGGGGCGGGATGCCCGTGTGGGACGACCTGGTGGGACAGGAGCGGGTCCAGACGCAGCTGGCCGCCGCCGCCCGCGACGCCGACGCGCTGGTCACGGCCGTGACCGACGGCACCGCTCCGCCCGCCGCGAACAAGATGACCCACGCCTGGCTGTTCACGGGACCGCCGGGCTCCGGGCGGTCCACCGCCGCCCGGGCCTTCGCCGCCGCCCTCCAGTGCACCAGCCCCGACCGCGCCCTCGGCGGCGAGCCCGGCTGCGGGTTCTGCGACGGCTGCCACACCACCCTGATCGGCACGCACGCCGATGTGGAGATCGTCCGTACGGACCTGCTGTCCATCGGTGTGAAGGAGACCCGCGACCTGGTGCGCAGGGCGCAGCTCTCCCCGGCCGTCGGCCGCTGGCAGGTCATCGTCCTGGAGGACGCCGACCGGCTCACCGAGGGCGCGGGCAATGTGCTCCTCAAGGCCGTCGAGGAGCCCGCGCCCCGCACGGTGTGGCTGCTGTGCGCCCCCTCGCTGGAGGACGTGCTGCCCACGATCCGCTCCCGCTGCCGGCACCTGACCCTGCGCACCCCGCCCGTCGAGGCCGTCGCCGATGTCCTGGTCCGGCGGGACGGCATCGCGCCCGAGGTCGCCGCGGTCGTCGCGCGCGCGACCCAGGGGCACATCGGCCGCGCCCGCCGGCTCGCCACCGACCCGGACGCCCGCGCGCGCCGGGCCGCGGTCCTGAGACTCCCGCTCCGCGTCGACGACGTGGGCGGCTGCCTCAAGGCCGCGCAGGAGCTGGTCGACGCCGCCGCCGAGGACGCCAAGCAGGTCGCGGAGGAGGTCGACACCAAGGAGACCGAGGAGCTGAGGGCCGCCCTCGGCGCCGGGCCGGGCGCGGGCAGCAGGATGCCGCGCGGCACGGCGGGCATCATGAAGGAGCTGGAGGACCGGCAGAAGCGCCGCCGTACGCGCACCCAGCGCGACAGCCTGGATCTGGCCCTGACCGACCTCACCGGCTTCTACCGGGACGTACTGGCCCTCCAGCTCGGCTCCTCCGTGGCCATCTCCAACGAGGAGATACGGCCCGACCTCGACCGCATCGCCCGAGCGTCGGGCCCGGAGCGGACCCTGCGCAGGATCGAGGCGATCATCGCCTGCCGGGACGCCCTCGACCGCAACGTGGCCCCGCTCCTCGCGGTCGAGGCGATGACCATGTCGCTGCGGGCCGGCTGAGCGGGCCGCGACACCGAGGGGGTGCGGCGGGTCCGACCGGGGGCACCCGGTTGACCGGCTCACCCGTACGGGCGGGCGGTCCCCCGCGCCGGGGACGCACCCGGCACGAGCCCGTTCCGTGCGCCCTGCGGCCCCGCCGGCCGGCGTGCGGGCGGCCGTCCGGGAGCACGGCCCCCGCCGGGTCCGAGCCGACAGCGATTAGGCTCCAGGGATGGACACCAGTCGCGTGCTGCGTACCACCGGGACCGTGATCGCAGCCGCCGGGATGCTGCTCTCGGGGTGCAGCTCGGGCGGCGCGGGCGGCCCCCGGGCCGCCGCCTCCTCCACCGGGACGCCCGCCGAGCCGACCGCGCGGCAGACCCCCGACGCCGCGGCGCTGCGCCCGTACTACGAGCAGAAGCTGAGCTGGCGCGACTGCGGCGTCCCCGGATTCCAGTGCTCCACGATGAAGGCCCCGCTGGACTACGCCGCGCCCGGTTCCGGGCAGGAGGTCGACATCGCGGTGGCCCGCCGCCAGGCCACGGGCCCCGGCGAGCGGCTCGGCTCGCTCGTGGTCAACCCGGGCGGCCCCGGCGGCTCCGGTCTCGGCTACCTCCAGGCGTACGCGGGCATCGGCTACCCCGCGCCCGTCCGCGCCCAGTACGACATGGTCTCCTTCGACCCGCGCGGAGTGCAGGGGAGCAGCCCGATCGAATGCCTGACCGGCCCCGCCATGGACAAGTACACGCAGGTGGACCAGACGCCGGACGACGCGGCGGAGCGGGTCCGGCTGGTGGCGGCGTTCAAGGAGTTCGCGGCCGCCTGCCAGACGCGCTCGCAGCGGATCCTGCCCTTCGTCTCCACCGTCGACGCCGCCCGGGACATGGACCTGCTCCGCGGCGTGCTCGGCGACAAGAGGCTCACGTACGTCGGCGCCTCCTACGGCACGTTCCTGGGCGCCACGTACGCGGACCTCTTCCCGGACCGCGTCGGCCGCCTGGTCCTGGACGGCGCCATGGACCCGTCCCGCCCGGCGCTCGACCTGAACCGCGACCAGACGGCGGGCTTCGAGACCGCCTTCACCGCCTTCGCCGTGGACTGCGCGAAGCAGCCCGACTGCCCCCTCGGCAAGGGTGGTCCGGCCGCGGTGGGGGCCAGGCTGAAGGAGTTCTTCCGCAAGGTCGACGCCCAGCCGGTGCCCACGGGCGACGCCGGACGCCCGCTGGGGGAGTCCCTGGCGACGACCGGGGTGATCGCGGCGCTGTACGACGAGAGCGCCTGGCCGCAGCTGCGCGAAGCGCTGACCTCGGCCATGGACGGCGACGGGGCCGGCCTGCTGTCGCTGGCCGACAGCTACTACGAGCGCGAGCCGGACGGCGAGTACGCCAACCTGATGTTCGCCAACGCCGCCGTCAACTGCCTGGACCAGCCGCCGGCGTTCAGCGGCCCCGAGGCGGTCGACGCGGCCCTGCCCTCCTTCGAGAAGGCCTCCCCGGTCTTCGGCGCGGGCCTGGCCTGGGCCTCGCTGAACTGCACGTACTGGCCGGTGAAGGCGAAGGGCACGGCGAAGCCGCTGACCGCCGCGGGTGCCCCGCCGATCGTGGTCGTGGGCACCACCCGCGACCCGGCGACCCCGTACAAGTGGGCCGAAGCCCTGGCCGGCCAGCTGGAATCGGGCACGCTCCTCACGTACGACGGCGACGGCCACACGGCCTACGGCCGCGGCAGCACCTGCATCGACTCCGCGATCAACGAGTACCTCCTCAAGGGCAAGCCCCCCACCCCCGCCAAGAAGTGCTGACCACCAGCGGACCCCCCTGAGTCACGGATGGTCGACGGACGCATCCGGAGCGGGGCGGGGGGTGGTCCAGGCGCAGGTGGTGGGTAGGGGGTGGCGGTCGCGGGGGGCGTGCCAGGTGACCCGGCCCCAGTGACCGGACTGCCGGCCGAGGGGGACCGGGACGGTCCAGGGGCGGGCGGAGAGGCCGCCGCCGACGGCCTTCACGCATGCTTCCTGGGCCGCGAAGATCCAGGCGAACTCGCGTCTGCGTCCGGCCTCCGGCAGGCCGGTCAGCACCTCGGTGTCCTCGGGCGGACAGCAGAGCCGCAGCAGTCGGTCGCTGACGGCCGAAGGGATCTGCACGTCGACGCCGACGTCGCGGTCCCGGCCGACGGCCGCGGCGACCCACCCGCAGGAGTGCGAGAGGCTCACGCCGAGGTCGGGCCGATCGGGCAGGTACGGCCGGCCGCTCGGGCGGGCGGCGACCGGCCCGCCCCGGAGGTCCTCGTCGATCTCGCGCAGCAGGGCCCGCAGCAGGGTTCGGGAAGCGGCGTGCTCCACGGCCCGCCACGGCGGCAGTCCCGTCGCGGCCGCCCGGTCCCGCACGGCGACGGGCAGCGCGTCCAGGACCCCCTCGCTCCGGCCGACCAGGTAGTGGACACCCTCGGCGGCCGTGTGCGGCCGCAGGCCCTGCCGCGCCGTCGACGCGCTCACCCGGACACCCGCCGGTCCGGGCCGTGTGCGCGCCTCATGTGTGGATTTCCGGTGGGGTTCAGGTGCGGTCGGGGATGCGTTGGAGGGTGCGGATGGGGCGGGTGGCGAGGAGGGCGGCGGCGGTGAGGAAGCTGACGACGACGCCGACGAGGAGGACGCGGTCGGTGCCGAAGGCGCTGACGGCGGGGCCGGCGAGGGCGCTGCCGATGGGGTACATGCCGACGGAGCCGGCGACCTCGTAGGCGTGGACGCGGTTGAGGACTTCGCCGGGGACTTGGGTCTGGACGCTGGTGGCCCACATGACGCCCCAGATGCCGATGCCGGTGCCGACGGCGATCTGGGCAGCGGCGAGGGCGACGACGGGCCAGTCGAGGACGATGCCGAGGGGGTAGAGGGGGTAGGCGAGCATGGCTGCGGCGCCCGCGGCGAGGGGGCGTTGGGGCTTGTAGCGGATGGCGAGGAGGCCTCCGGCGATGGTGCCGGCGCCGAGTGCGGCGTTGACGAGGCCGAAGGCGCTGGCGCCGTGCTGCGGGACGATGACGCCGGCCGCGACGGAGAGTTGGGGGCCCCAGGACAGGACGGCGTAGAACATCCAGATGAGGATGACGCCCCAGAGCCAGGTGCGGGAGCTGAATTCGTGCCAGCCGACGGCGAGGTTGCGCCACAGGCCCTGGCCGGGGGGCGGGGCGGGGATGTGGCCGAGGCGGAGTACGAAGAGGCAGATGGCGCTGGTGCCGTAGGCGATGGCGGAGATGACCATGACCCAGCCGGTGGAGCCGAAGCCGACGAGGGCGCCGGCGAGTGCCGGGCCGCCGAGGCCGGTGATGGCTTCGGAGGTGCGCAGGACGCCGTTGGCGCCTTGGACGTCGCGGGAGACCAGGGGGACGGTGGAGGAGGCGCCCGGTTGGAAGAGGGCGTTGGCGGTGCCGGCGACGACGAGGAGGGCGTAGAGCTGCCACAGATGGTCGATGCCGTTGATGAAGAGGACGGCGAGGAGGATGTGGGCGGTGAGGTTGGCGAGGTCGGCGATGATCATCATGCGGCGGGCCGTGAACCGGTCGGCGAGTACGCCGCCGAACAGGACGAGGCCCGCGAACGGGGCGACGAGGAAGGCCATCGAGTAGCCGGCGGTGCCGAGGCCGTACCCGCCTTTGAGGAGGCCGGCCGCGACCGCGACCGGCAGCATCGCCCAACTGAGCAGACCGGCACTGCGCGCGACGAAGTAGTACCGGAAGTTGCGGGACCAGATCGCCGGCTCCCCCGACGGCGGCGCCCCGTCGGACCCGTCCTGTTTCTGCGGGGACGCCACCGCCGCGGTGTGGTCCGCCAAGCGTTCTTCCATGACTGTTGAACCCTTCGGTCGTTGATCGTGCTCTACGTCGGTCGAGTGGCGAGCGGCGGTGGAGGGAGTTCGGCGACGGTGACCAGCTCCAGGTCGCGTCCGAGGAGGCCCTCGATGATCGACGGGAGGGCCTGCACGGTCTGGGCGCGGTCGCCGGCGCCTTCGTGCATGAGCACGACCGAGCCGGGGCCGGTGGCTTCCAGGACGGTGGAGGTGATCCGGTCCGGTCCGGGCCTGGACCAGTCGCGGGCGTCGACGTCCCACATCGTGAGGGTGGTCGGGTAGCCGTCCAGGGCGGCGAGGACCTCGGGGGTGAGGGCGCCGTACGGAGGCCTGAACCGTGTCGGGGCGTACCCGGTCACCCGGGCCACGGCCTCGCTGGTGCGGTCGAGTTGCTCGCGCAGCTGTTCCGGGGTGAGGTCGGGGAGGTAGGGGTGGGACCAGGAGTGGTTGCCCAGTTCGTGGCCTGCGGCGGCGATGCGGCGGACCTCGTCGGGCAGCGCGGTGACATGGTGGCCGACGCAGAAGAAGGTGGCCCGGGCGCCGTAGCGGTCCAGGATGTCCAGGACCTGGCGGGTGTAGAGGGGGTCGGGGCCGTCGTCGAAGGTGAGGGCGACCTTCGGGGTGTCGCGGTCGCCGTGCTCGAAGCAGCGTCCGGTCGCGGTCAGTTCCGCGAGGACCGGCTCCCCGCGCCGTACGCCGTCGAAGTACTCCTCGGCGCGGCCGGTCAGGCTGCCGCCCTCGGCGGTCACCCGGGCCAGCGCGCCCGGTGCGCTGCGCGCCTGCTCCGCCAAACGTTCCGCCGGGACGGAGCCGAAGGCCGGCCGGGACGGCAGCAGCCAGGGATCGGCGCGGTAGACCTCCAGGCCGGCAGCCGTCATCGGGCCGTCCAGCAGGCCGTTGGTGCTGTCCAAGACCGCTGCCAGCGGCGCCAGCTCGCGCAGCCACGCGATGAGCTCCCTGACCTGGGCGGCGCCCCAGTTCCGGGGCTCCACCACCCGCTTCCCCGCCCCGTCGACGACCTCGACCCGGTAGCCCGTGTCCGTCCAGGCGATGCCCGCGTACCGTGTCGTCATCAGTCCCCCAGCGCGATCGCCTCGGCGACGATCAGCCGCTCGACCCCGCGGAGGAACCGCTCCATCCCCTCGCGGTCGAGGACCGCCGGGTCGGCGGTCATGGCGAGGTCCAGGGCTCCCGGCGCGGTCAGCACGTCCACCGCCATCGAGACGTTCTTGCGGGGCGGGAACTGCGTTGGCCAGCTCAGCTCGGTCCGTCCGATCAGCTCGCTCAGCGCGGCCCGCGGCTTCTCGACGCCGTCGAACGGCCCGACGCCGGGGTCACGCGTGTCGTTCCACCAGTACGAGTGGTCGGCCGCCTCCCCCTTCTCGACGAGCTGCGCCACCTCGCGGTCCAGCGCCCATTTGTCGAACGCGGCGTGGCGGAAGGCGCTGAACGCGACGGACCGCGTGCGCCGTACGGCGTCCTCGAAGTCCCGGTCGGCGTCGGTGAGGCGGAACAGGGCCTCCTGCGCCACCGTGCTGACCGACGCGGCGGCGGCGGGCTGGAAGCGGTTGCCGACCACCACCTGGAACAGCACGTCGCTGCTCCCGGACATCCTGGCGAGCTGGTGGGAGGCAGCCCCCAGCAGCACCGCGGCGTCGCTCACCTCCAGCTCGGCCGCCACCCGCCCGACGGCGACGGCCAGCGCGGGCGAGCGCAGCAGAGCGTTGGGGAACAGCCGGTCCGGGTCCGCCGCGAGCTCCGGCGCGGCGGGCTCACGGAAGATCTGCCGCGGGCCGGCGGTCAGTTGCTCGCACCAGTAGCGGCGGGCCGCCTCGTCCCGGCGACGGCCGAGCGGCGACGCCTGGAGCTCCGCGGCCTCCAGGGGCTGCTGGACGGCGGGGCGGGCCCGGCGCAGCGACTCGGCGCTCTCGCCCGACTCGATCAGCTCCAGGTCGCGCAGCAGCCGGCCCAGCCCCCAGTAGTCCATCCCGGTGTGCGCTCCGGCCAGAACCAGCCGGTGCACCAGGCCGTCGCTCGCCACGAGGCCGACCCTCAGGGGCCACTCCCGCGTGTGGTCGAAGGAGCGCCCGGCCAGCTCAGCGAGCAGGCCGGCACTGACCTCGGGGGCCTGCGCCGCCGGGCAGGTCCGGATCTCCACCGCGAGCTCGCCGGATCCGTCGACGACCTGCTCCAGACCGTCCTCGCCGACGGGCAGGAACCGGGTGTGCAGGCTGTCGTGGAGCAGGAGCAGCTCCGTCAGGTCCGCGAGGACCCGGGCGGCGGGGCGGGGTGGATCGACGGGGAGGTCGACCGGCAGGTTGTAGCGGGGGGCGTCGTCACCGAGCCGGGTCACGACCCCCCAGATGGCCCGCTGCCCCCAGGTCGCCGGGCCGGTCCCGGCCCTCGCGGACTCCAGTCTGATGGTCCGCTCCTGCGCCGTGGTCATCGTGTTCCGACCTTCCCTTCAGTTGCCTTGTCCGATGTCTGTCGAAGCGCGGCCGCCGGGGGGGGGGGGGCCCCCCCCCCCCGCGGGCCCCCCCCCCCCCCCCCCCCGGGGGGGGCCCCCCCCCCCCGGGGGGGAAGGGGCCCCGTGGGGAGGGCCCGGCGCCG